>JABZHQ010000130.1:0-1709 GCA_015258765.1 Atopobium sp.
GAGCAGAAGGCAACTCACGGACAGGTTATTGTTGCTGGTCAGGACCTTACACGTATGCGTAACTCCAAGGTTCCTTATCTGCGTCGCCAGATTGGTACCGTCTTCCAGGACTTTAAGCTTCTGCCCGATAAGACCGTCTATGAGAATGTTTCCTTTGCACTTGAGTGCATTGGCAAGCCTCGTTCTGTTATTAAGGTGCAGGTTCCTGAGGTTCTGCGTCTGGTAGGTCTTGGACAGAAGATGGACGCTTACCCAGATCAGCTTTCTGGCGGTGAGCAGCAGCGTGTTTCCGTTGCTCGTGCAATGGTTAACCGCCCACCACTGCTTATCTGCGACGAGCCTACGGGTAACTTGGACCCAGCAATTTCTTTGGGCATCATGAAGCTTCTTGACCGCATTAACCGTGCGGGCACTACGGTTGTAATGGCAACACACGATCGCGAGATGGTTGACTCTATGCGCAAGCGCGTTATCGCACTTGAGGCTGGTCATATTGTCCGCGACCAGGAGAAGGGAGGCTATGGCTACTATGGGGCTCTCTAATTTTGGATACTCTCTGCGTGAGGCCGGAAGCCACTTTAGAAGGAACTGGTCTACCGCTCTTGGTGCAATCGTAACCATCTTCTTGTCGCTGTTTATCATCGGCCTGTTTATTCTTGGCTCCGCTCTTATCGAGAACATGGTAGGAAGTGTCGAGAATCGCGTTACTATTCAGGCATTTCTTTCTGATGATGCAGATCAGTCTGCAGTAACTGCATTCCAGCAAGAGATTCAGAGCTGGGATACGGTTGAGTCCGTAACCTATAAGAGCAAAGATCAGGCTCTTGAGGAGTACCGTACTACCATGAGCTACCGCAATGCTTCTGATGCGGTTTCTGCCCTTGATGGTCAGAATCCTATTCCTGCATCTCTTGTGATTAAGCTCAAGGATCCTAAGGATGTCCAGGAAGTTGCTCAGCGCATTGCTTCTTCATCATCTTTTGCAGCTATTGCGGATAATAAGAGCAATCCATCTGGTGACGTTCAGTATGGTCGTGAGACCGTTGAGCGTCTGTTCAGCGTAACAGCATATATTCGTATCGGCGCTATCGGTCTTGTTGGACTTCTGGTGTTTGTTGCCTTTGTCTTTATTAACAACACCATTCGCCTTGCTATTAATGCTCGCCGTCGTGAGATTGCAATCATGCGTCTGGTCGGTGCATCTAACGGCTTTATTCGCGGACCATTCCTTATGGAAGGTGTGCTTGAGGCACTTATCGGCGCTCTTCTCGCCATTGCTGTTTTGGTTGTTGGAGCCCACATGCTTCTTCCTGTAATGGCAGAGAGCATGACCTTCTTGACCTTTGCAATTCCAACAACGGTCATGCTGGGTATGAGCGGCCTTCTGCTGCTCCTTGGCCTGCTACTGGGACTCTTTGGTTCTGCTATTGCTATGGGTCGTTATCTGAAGGCATAGCAACTAAGCAACCTGGTGCTTCAATTGTCAAAATGAAGTATCAATTAAGAAAGTTTTTTGCATAAAGATTGCAAGGTAAGACCTCGTGAAAACCGTTCACGGGGTCTTTTTACGTTAAACGGTATTTACTAAATTGCAGGTAGAATGATATTTTTAAGGGTGAATTATTAGGCCACGTACTTGAATGGGGGCCAAGTATGGAGACCAACCTGCATAAATTCCAGGCGTTTACTTCCGCGGCGTATCACAGTAG
>JABZHQ010000055.1:0-8084 GCA_015258765.1 Atopobium sp.
GTCTCAAGAAGCTCTGTTCTACCAGCGCCGACAAGACCATACAGACCAAAGATCTCGCCCTTCCTTACGTCAAAAGTGACGTCTTGAAGGTATGGCTCGTATTTAGTTGAAAGGTGCTGAATAGAAAGATACGTCTTACCAGGTGTATTAGTAACATCTGGGAAGCGATTTTCAAGTGAGCGGCCAACCATTGCAGAGATAAGTTCATTCATGTTGGTCTCATCAGAGCGCTTGGTCATAACAAGCTTACCGTCACGAAGAACTGAAATGTCGTCGCAAATCTCAAAGATCTCATCCATCTTGTGAGAGATGTAGACCAGTGAAATTCCCTGCTCTTTGAGCATACGAATCATCTCAAAGAGTTTCTCGACCTCTTGAGTCATAAGCGAAGAAGTAGGCTCATCAAGAACAATAATCTTAGCGTTGTAAGAAATTGCCTTTGCAATCTCGCACATCTGACGCTGAGATACTGACATGTTCTTCATAGGCTGAGTTAGATCAACCGTCATGCCCAGACGCCTAAAGAGCTCGTTTGCTTCTTTTTTCATGCGTCCCTCGTCGACAACACCCATTGCATTAACGGGATAGCGACCAAGGAACAAGTTATCTACAACATTTCTATCAAGGCACTGGTTAAGCTCCTGATGAACCATTGCGACGCCATTCTCAAGTGCGTCTTTTGGTCCAGAGAAATTAACCTCTTTGCCGTCAAGAAATATCTTGCCTTCATCTTTTTGATACGTACCAAACAGGCACTTCATCATGGTAGATTTGCCTGCGCCGTTCTCTCCCATAAGACCCATAACGGTTCCACGGCGTACGTTCATTGAAATGTGATCCAGAACACGGTTACGTCCAAAGGACTTGCTCATTCCATCAATTGTTAGAACGATATCGTTTTCTGTATCTGCCATGTAATCACCCCTTATCTCGCTAAGTTATTGCGCTTATTCGCGAGAACACCGGAGGAGAGCAGGTGTCTCCCCTCCGGTATTGTTTCGTGCTATCGACTACTTAATTACTTAAGCAGCTGGGTATAGGAAGAACCGTTGTCGGTCTTAACCATGTTGAATGCAAATGCATCGTACTCGTCAGGGTTGCCAAGACGGTTGGTAATGTTGGACTCAGTCTGGCCATCGCCTGCGATGAACTCAACGTTGAGGTTGAGCAGTGGAGCATACTTCTTGAGCAGTGGTACATAGGTTGAACCAAGGAAGTTGTCGCCAGAGTTGTAGGTGTTGAGCCAAACCTTCTTCTCTGGGTGCTTGTCTGCGCTCAGCTGCTTAGAAGCCTCTGGATAGGTAGTGGTTGCGTCAAGGTTGTCCTTGTAGTTCTCAGCGGTAACTGCAAGGTTGAGAGCGTAGTAAGAACGCTGCTCTGCAACATACTTGTAGTCCTTGGAGTCAATCTTGTTGCCAGCATCGTCTGCGGACTCAATGCCGGTGTTGATATCAGCTCCGTCAAGAGCGTTGCGGAGCAGACGGAGAGTCAGGTAAGCCTGAACATCTGGGTGCTGGGAAATGGTGCCTGCATAGCCGTCAGCAATAGCTGCAACAGCGTCAGAGTTAGCGTCGTAACCAAAGGTTGGGACCTTCTGAGCCTTTGACCATGCGTTGAAGATGGACATACCCATACCGTCGTTGTTGGAAACAACAACATCAATCTGATCGCCGAAGGAAGAAGACCAAGCAGCAATTGCGTTACCAGCGGTTGCAGCATCCCATGTTGCACCAGCGGTGTTCTTCATCTCCTGAGAAGCAAGCTCACGGATGGTGTAGGACTTGCCGCCGACCTCAAGCTTGCCGTCCTGAACAACAGAAGCGGAGCCATCGGTGTTGGTGCCTACTGGATCGGAAATAATCTTGCCGTCCTTCTCGATGCCAGTACCAAGTGCCTTACGGACACCACGAGTACGAGCGATAGAGTCGTTGTGACCAATGTCACCAATTGCAAGAACGTAACCAATAATGCCGTCCTTGTTGCGATCAAGCTCAGCTGCGTGAGCCTTGATGTAATCAAGAACCATCTGGCCCTGGAGCTCTGCACCCTGAACTGCATCAAAGCCAACATAATAGGTGTCTTTGTTGAAGTTAAGAGTGTTTGTATCAAGCTCACCAGTGGAGCTGTTGGAAGGCTGGCGATTAAAGAAGACAACAGGCTTATCCTTGTTCTCTACCTTTGCATCTTTAGCGCCTTCCTCTTTTTTCTCGCTAGGTGCGCAAGCTGCAAGAACGCTAGATCCACCAACGCTAAGAACGCCTAGACCACAGAACTTTAGAAAACTGCGACGAGACACATCCATAGTAGTGACCTTTCTCATTTGTTATGCCTTTTGCATAACACTGACCTTAATGAGTACGTTAACAAATCTCATCACAGCTCTTTGTGAGATGTCGCTCAACGGTTGCAGAAATACCGTAAGCGTTATGTTTTGTACCTTTTACGGTGTCAATTTTGAAGTTTTTGAGGATAAATAAAGAAAAATCGGTCAAATGACCAAATTGTCGAGAAGAGCGTCCTCTTCAAATCTGTGAATAAAAATATGCTGGTAATGCGAGAAAACCAGAACGGTTCTTTAAACAAAAAAAGACCAGGCATTGCCTGGTCTTGAAAATTCTGGCTCCCCGAGCAGGATTTGAACCTGCGACACGCTGATTAACAGTCAGCTGCGCTACCGCTGCGCCATCGGGGAATATGTGTGCTTCTCAGCGGTGTTTAAGTATAGAGAGACATTCCAAACCATGCAAGCATTATTTAGAAAAAATTTATTCAAATTCCTCTTGCACAATCTCACACACCTAAACCAAAAAGCTACTCCTCCATGTAGTCCTTAAGACGACCGGACCTAGAAGGATGACGAAGCTTTGCCAAGGTCTTGGACTCAATCTGACGAATACGCTCACGCGTAACGCCAAACTCCTTGCCTACCTCTTCAAGGGTTCGAGGATGACCGTCCTCAAGACCAAAGCGGAACTTAATAACCTTACGCTCACGATCAGCAAGGCCGTCAAGAACCTGCTCAAGCTGCTCACGAAGCATTGAATCAGAAGCTGCATCTGGTGGAGCAACAGCTGAAGAGTCCTCAATAAAGTCTCCAAGCTGGGAATCTTCTTCTTCACCAATAGGCGTCTCAAGAGAGACGGGCTCCTGGCTAATCTTCTGAATCTCGCGGACGCGATCAGGAGACATACCCATTTCTGCGCCAATCTCTTCTGGAGAAGGATCTCTACCAAGATCTTGCAGAAGCTGACGCTGAACACGGATAAGTTTATTGATGGTCTCTACCATGTGAACAGGAATACGAATGGTACGAGCTTGGTCCGCAATAGCACGGGTAATTGCCTGGCGAATCCACCATGTAGCATATGTTGAGAACTTAAAGCCCTTGGTGTAGTCGAACTTCTCGACAGCACGAATAAGGCCCAGGTTACCTTCCTGGATAAGATCGAGGAACAGCATGCCACGGCCAACATAGCGCTTAGCAATTGAGACGACAAGACGAAGGTTTGCAGAGATAAGCTGCTGTTTAGCGTCAAGTCCTACGGACTCAATACGCATAAGGCGACGCTGCTCTGCACGGTTGAGCTCGATGAGACCATCCTCAAAGTCCTCTAGCTTCTGTGAAGCTGCAGTGCCTGCCTCAATCTTCATAGCAAGGTGAACCTCTTCTGATGCAGTAAGCAGGTCTACCTTACCAATCTCTTTAAGATACATGCGGACAGGATCGCCGGTAAGCATAACTGTGGTGGTATCTGAGCGACGAGCGCGAGCGCGAGAAGAACGTTTTGGCTTGGAGACTTTTGCCTTAGAAACAGAGCGGAGAGCCTCTTTAACCTCACGCGCCTCATTTACGGCATCAAAATCTTCATCATCTTCATCATCAAAATCAGATGAATCATCCAAGTCATCATCGGACGAAAAATCATCCTCTACGGCGTCATCTTCAATAGCGAAAGAAACGGTTGCTTCAGATGCGGTAGTAATCTCTACACCTTTAACGCGCAGCGAATCGTACAAATCAGAAAGCTCATCATCGTTAACGTCAACGTCACGAATGGCAACCTGAATATCGTCTTCGCTGATACTACCGTTAGACTTTGAAGAACTTACCAGATCATCAACAATTTTAGTAAGCTCATCTGAGAGTTTGACCTCTTCATTTGCCTTTTTTGCAGCCACAAATATCCTTTCGATAGATTAGCGCAAATCTTTATACCCAAAAGTTTCTCTACCTAATCAAACTACTCATTTTAATTTATAAAAAATCAGATGAGTAGTATCCCCATAAAATGCGTATTTTTACTGTCCTGAAGTTAGCCTCTTGCCTAGCTCAAGCGCTCGTGTCTGAAGCTCCTGCGCAGCAGCAAGTTGCTCTTCAGCAAGTGTTCCGCTTGAAGACTCCCCTGCATAAGAACTGGAGCGCAGATTTGATCGAATTTCTCGCAATTTGCGCTGTACCGAGTAGTAGTCAACAGTATCCACAATAAACTCAAGTGAGCGACGCGTATCGGAGTTACCCTCAGATATCACGCGACCAGAAGAAAGAATAGCTGCCGCATTTGGCTCAACAGCCGTAGCTGCGGCAACAACCTGTGCTGGCGTAGCGCCCTCTGGAGTAGCAAGCATGGCCCATGCCATGGTTTGATGACGAGCATCGGCCCAGACAAAGTCTGCAATACGGTCTTGATACTCTCGCACTAAAGACAAGTTTGTTGCCATAGCACTTAAGAGCTCAAGCTCTGAGTTGACTTGTCTGCGGTCTTCCGCGGAAAGCCCCTGCGAACCGTGCGAAACATAAGCATCAGCAGGAACACCATACGATGATGCCTGGTCATATGGCGGAACCTCGTCATATGGTGGGACATCTTCGTATGAAGGACCGTCAGCATACATTGAAGTCTTGGAAGTTGAGTTGTACGAAGAGTTGGCCGCACTCTTCTGAGGCTGTTTGCGCGCTGCCTTTGAAGCACGAGAGTCCAACGTATCGTCTTGAATAGGAGCGGCTTTAATTGCGCGCTTTGCTTCCTCAACATCAATATGAAGCAGGTCTGACACACGAAGTGCATACTCGCTCAGAAGTACTGATGTCTTGAGCGGAGCCAATAAGGATGCTAGAGCCTCAAGCGCCTTGACTCGACCACCGGGCACGGATAAGTCAAACTGTGCGGTTGTGGCATCAAAGACAAAATCCATGAGTGGACGAGCAGAGTCTAAGATAGGACGAAGTTTTTCTGCACCGGACTCAGTGAGAAACTCCATGGGGTCCTGATTATTTGGCAAAACAACGCAAAGAAACGCAGCGGTTGTTTTATCGATAAATTTAATAGCACGCGCGGCAGCGTGTTGGCCTGCGGCGTCACCATCAAACATGCAAATAATCTTGCGCGCACGCTGGCGATCAATAAGCTTGACATGCTCAGACGTAAATGCGGTGCCAAGAGCTGCCACGGTATTAGTAAAGCCAGCCTCGTGCATGGCAATAACATCTGTGTAGCCCTCACAAATTATGGCCTCAGACTGAGCTGCAATAGTCTCTTTTGCCACGTCGTAGGCAAAGAGGTGCTTGCCTTTATTAAAGACGGAAGTGTCCCTGGTATTTAGATACTTGGGAGCATTTTCTACCTTTTTAGTAATTCGGCCACCAAAAGCAATGGTTCTGCCCTGCTCGTCGTGGATAGGGAACATCACTCGATCATAGAACCAGTCGCTGATGCGACCATTGCGTTCAACAGCAAGGTTGGCAGCAATCATCTCTTGCGTGGTATATCCGCATTTGCGCAAGTGTGCCACAAGTGCGCCTCTACCAGGCGCGTATCCCAGCTTCCAGCGCTTACAGACAGCTGCTCCAAATCCACGACCAGAGAGATAGCTACGAGCTGCTTCAGGACCTTCTCCCCTTCCGCGCATAAGCATGGAGTGGAAGTAATTCTCGGCTTCTGTAAGGCACTCAATCAAACGATTCTTGCGAGGTCCTTTAGAAACATGGGCCTCTTCTGAAAGCGTAATGCCTGCTTTATCAGCAAGATATCTAATGGCATCGGGAAAATCCAGGTTTTCTCGCTTCATGACATAGCTGAAGACGTCTCCGCCTTCGGAGCAAGCGCCAAAGCAGTGCCAAAGACCCGTGGAGGGATTTATCTTGAATGAGGGGCTTTTTTCTTGGTGGAAGGGACAGCATCCCCAATAGTCCTGACCTCGAGGTTTAAGCTCAACTGTCTCTGACACAAGCGTGACAAAGTCCGTTGCCTGTCTTACACGCTCTTTATCTTCATCAGTTATCATCTTCCACCTCCCCGCTTTCTAAGTTATATGAAGTCGTACCCAGATTCTGGGCTACCCAATCTATATTTCCACGAACGGCTTGCTTGAGGTCTTCCAGCGAATCAAATTTTTTAGATTCCCTCAGTCTCCTCACAAATACCGTCTGAACCTCTAAATCATATAAGTTACCGCTAAAACCTAGAAGATTAGCCTCAAGCAAAGGTCCTGTTTGAGACTCAAATGAAGGAGCTTTTCCCACATTAACCGCAGCAGGCCAAGCTGTTGCGCCATGGACCACATAGCACGCATACACGCCGTCTTGAGGAATGCAATCATGCAGGTCAAGCGCGACGTTTGCAGTTGGAAAGCCAAAGCCAGTGCCCTGACCACGACCATGCTTGACCACACCGCTTAAAAAGTGCCAGCGGCCGAGCAGGCTTGCTGCCTCCTCAACTTTGCCCTGCTCAAGCAAGCCCCTAATACGAGTGGCAGAAATTTTCTGTCCACCCGAACAAAAAAGCTCGTGAGCATGAACTTCAAAACCGTGTTTGTGTCCAAGCGAGGTGAGCAAAGCGCTTCCTTCAGCGCCTTGAGCTCCCAGACCAAAGTCAGAACCCACATGAACGGACACGGCCGAGACGCTTGGAAGCAACTTACCCTCAACGTATTGCGTAGCACTCAATGCCGCAAACTCGTGGGTAAAGTGATGCACCAGAATGCCATCCACTCCCCACGCGGCAAGCGCGCGAAGTCTGTCTTCTCCCGAGAGCAAACGTCGAGGAGAGCCATCAAACAGCACCTCAACAGGATCGGGCAGAAATGTCACGGCAACAAGTGGCACATTGCGAGTCTCAGCATCTTTCTTTGCGCTGGCGAGAAGCCCCTGGTGGCCCTCATGAAGACCGTCAAAGACACCAAGTACGCACACGCAAGGCTGCCTGTAGCAGTCAGAACGCAGTGTATAGAAGTCAGCGTCACCAAGCTCAAGCGGAGCCGGCAGATGACTTCCATACAAAACGGATTCTCTTATGCGTTCTACCTTGTTCACGTGCGTCCTTACTTACACAAAATACCTTGAGAGAAGTTGGTCTGGCAGACTAGACAGGAGCCCTGCCTTGTCCAAATTCCCACAAGAGCATCATTCCACACAAGGCTGACCAGCGAGTTATGAGCAACCTCAGAAAGATCTTCTGGAATACCAAAACGCTTTCCAACTTCAACACATTTGTATTCTGCTCCAGTCAGCCTGTGCACCGGATAACCAAGAACCTCAGTTGGATTAAGGCATTTTGCTTCAAGCACTTGAGCTGGGCTTTGTTCAAGCTCTTCTAATAAAGCGCAGCTACCAAGCGTAATGGGACCAGAGAATGTCCTTCTTAGTCCACTAATATGAGCCTCTGTGCCAAGAGATTGACCCAGGTCTCGAGCAATACTTCTGATATAGGTGCCTTTAGAAACATCAAAAGCAACCGTCCACACCAGTGAGTCATCCTCAGCAGAAGGCGCTGGCACCGCTAAAAGCGTAGCGTCGTAAATAGCAACTCTACGAGCTGCGAGCTCTGGCGTCTTACCTTCACGAACAAGCTGATATGCACGTTTGCCATCAACTGAGATTGCAGAAACTGTAGGTGGAAGCTGGTCTACCGTACCCACCAGCTTTGCGCATGCAGCGCGAGCAAACTCTTCATCGCACAGATTTTCTGGGACAGCAGCAGTGGCTACGACCTGACCGTCTGCATCATCGGTTGAGGTACGAGCCCCAAACGAGATATCGGCCACATACCCCTTTCGGTCCAGCGTCAGGAGGCCCAACAGCTTTGTAG
>JABZHQ010000056.1:0-8058 GCA_015258765.1 Atopobium sp.
AACAAAAGAGACACTATTGATGCTGCTAAATAGAGAATCCGTTTGGATTCTCTTGTGAGCTTAACCACTATCTCACCTGGCCTCGGCCATTGGAAACATGGTGAATTGCAGCAGTTTCTTTCTTAAGCAACGCCACAAACACTGCAAGAACTGCGCCAGAAGCAAAGAAACCAAAGACACTCAGAAGTGGAATGGTAGGCGCAGAGGACACCTGCTGTGGGGCAGCGGCCTGCTTATTTGAGTATTCAGTAGGTGGAAGCTGCTTCTCGTCAGAGTTGTTATCTGCAGTCTTGTTCTCAGATGGAGCCTTTGTAACCTCCTCACCAGTACTCGCAGCGGTGGTCGAGGAAGTTTCATGCGCAGCTGGAGATGAAGGATCTTGAGCTGGCACGTTTGTAGATGTGGAATCTGTCCTGCTGAAAATGTCTCCAGATGGCTGGGTATTCTCGCCAGAAGGTTTCTGATTAATAAGCGAGAAAAGCGTTCCGGAGTCGTTGGTGTAGTAGAGATTACCCTCAAAGTCTGCAATTACCGACGATGTGGTGTAGTTCTGATGATCTGTATCTGGAGTGTAAATCTGAGCTGCTCGGCTGGTGCCCAACTTGTATACCCATACGCCACCAGGTAGACCATTTACGGTGAAGTAGGCATAGGTACCGTTTTGCTGAACAGAAACAAGAGGAGTGCTCTGAGACTTACCCTTGCCAGCACGAGCCTGGTCAGTCACCGTAAAGGTGTCAAGAGAAATCACAGAGATAGTTCCGTAGCCCTCAGCGTCGACGCCGTTAACAAAGACATTAGAACCGCTGATAGTTGGTGTAGAGGTGGACTCTGCTGCAAATTTGACTTGCTTCTCCTCAACAAGAGAAGAGCCGTTTCTTCTAATCAGGTGCAGCGTACCGTCATTTCTGGTTACGGCAAGATAGGTTCCATTACCGTTTTGATCAACGGAGACAGGAACAATACCTGCGCGAATTGGTGAACCAAGGTTAAGCTCGGCCTCAATGGCGCCAGTTGTACCGTTGATAAGCCTGACAGAGGAGGACTCGTCGCCAATCATAAAGTCCGAGCCAGAAGCCGCTGCGCCAGACCAGTAATAGCCCGAAGCCTGACCGGAGGTACCACCAGGTGTATTTGCAGGTTGTGCGTTCTGCTTCCAGCGAAGCGCACCAGTTGTAGCGTCAACAGCAACCATATAGCCACCAGCTGCGTCAAATCCGCTCATCTTAGTAAACTCAGCCAAGATGGTGTCATTATTAACCGTCAGGCTAGAAACAGATTGCAATGCATTGGTGGTATCCAGCGGCTCTGTCTTCCAGATACACTCCATAGTTGTTGCCGAGAATGCGGTAAGACATCCGTCATCGGTAGCAACAACAATCATGCCATTAACGTACAGAGGACGTGCAAAGTACGAAACCTTGGAGCCAATCTGTGCCTCGGCAATAAGGTTACCTGTTGCAGCGTCAACTGCTTTGAGAGTAGAACCGCTTACGTAATAGACCGTATCATGAACAATGACCTGATCAGAAACAAATCCAGGTGTATTCTGAGTTCCTTCAGTCACACTCCAACGAAGAGCTGCAGAATTGATTGGGGTGCTCTGCGTAGTAGTGGAACCGTTTCCGCTACCAAAACCGCTCCAAGATGCCTCGTAGTTAGGGTGCTCGGCAAATGGATTGATGACCAACTCATTTTGAGGAGTTGGAATGGAGCTATTCTGACCACCATATGTCCAGGTAATGGTAGTGTTTTTGTCCAAGACAACGTTGTTTGCCATCTTGTCCGAAAGCTGACCGTTTACAAAGAACTGCCACCATTTATAGGCGCCATCTACCTGCGCTGTTGCAAGCGTAAGTCCCTGTGAAGGCGACGTAATAGAAGACAAATAACCGCCCGCTGCATCGTAGGTAAGGCCATTATTCTTCAGGTAGTCATACGTTACCTTGTCAGCAGTGGTACCCTTACGAACCTCAATAGTCTGAGTAGGAGCCCAGTGCTGAGGCTTACCGTCTTTATCAAGACCTACTACAGAAAGAGTGACGGAAACAAGCTGACTTGGATCTGGGTCTTCCTCTACAGGTCGAGCGCCCTTCTCGCCTGCCACGGTAAAGGTGGCAGAGACCTTCTGATTAGTAAGGGCCTGGAACTGCTCGTTATCTGGATACAAGCTTGCATAGCGAGAATAGCGTGCACTTGAAAGAAGTGCCGAAACCGTAACAGACGTGTTGTACTCAGGAGTCTGTGCGAGAACAAGATTCTCGTTCTGAATGATTGTTGGCTGAGAAGAACTGTACGTGCGCGCCTGATCAGAAGGGCCCATGGGGTCGTATGTTGGGAACTCCGAAGGCACAATACCACTTGCGGTCTTATCGGTATTGTTAACATCATAAGACCAGGTCAAAGAGCCGTCAGCAGCACGATAGAACTTGTTTGGTGTAGCCAGGGATTCAGAAACGCTATCCTGCTTATTCTGCTGACCAGAAGGAGTAGCAAGTGCATCCCAGAAATGAGCCTTAGACTCATTCATCAAAGCAAGCTCTGCATCAATGTCAGCCTGATTAAGCGGGCTTACCGTAACGGTAAGAGTCTTAGAGACTGATACCTCAGGATTTTCTTTATCGGTAACGGTCAGAGTGATGTCTACCTGCTGCGCGGAAGCAGAAGGCAAAGGCTGGTACACCGTTCCCCTATAGCCATTGAACGTAATAGCAGCATTGGAGGAAGTGTATGTAAACTGATAGCGCTTTCCGTCCAAGCCAAAGTTCTTTGGCGTAGGCATCTGCAGGTCATCTGTAACCGCCTGAGCATTAATTGAGTGATTGGTATACACATCTTTAATGCTTGATGCCGAGAAACGCCTGTTAATGCGCCTCAAGAGATTATTCTGTGCATCGGTAATAGCCGAAGGATCTCCGGGAACCGTTATGGTAAAGGTTTTCTGATAACTTGTCTGAGGAGCGTCGGAGCTGCTTAAAGAGACATTTGCAGTCAGCGTTACCTGCTTGTCACGAATGCCGCGGGTAACTGTTGCCTTATAGGGCTCAGTGCCGTATCCATCAACGCGAACTACAGAGGTATCTGAGCTAGTCCAAGTGACCTTAGACCATGAAAGTTGGTTTCCGTCTGCGGAAACAAGCTTATGTGGAAGAGTAAAGTCTGAAGTTACAGAAGATTCATTCTGTCCTGCCGCGTATGATGGCGCAAGGTTTTGAGATACGTCAGCAAGTTGCGCCTGAGATTTTGCCTCATCCCAAGGAATTAAAACATTGCAGGTATATTGGACGGTCTTTCCGTCTTTAGAAAGTTCAAAGGTAACTTTTGCCTGACGGAGGATAAGAGTGCTTCTCTGGTTAGTAAAACCGGCCGCATCCATCCAGAAGTACTCAATAGAACCATTAGTCGCAAAATCAGTAGAAATGCCTGCGTGAGCATATGAGGCTGTCGAAGACATCTGAACAGATGCCACTCTAACGTTAACCTCTCCAGCACCAATACGACGCAGCTCTTCTGCAACCATGGTGTTGAGGTTAGTATCTACCCCATAGCGAGGTTTTGGCTTATAGAAGGAATTAGTCAGAGTTTCTACTGCCTGATCCAGCGTTTTGTGTGGATAGTCAGTCTCATTTGTGGTTGCTGCAACACCAGGGCCTGTCTCTTCAGAGGTTGTGGTTGCACCACTTGTAGCTTCTACCGTACCAGAAGCAGCTTCCGTATCAGAAGCGTTGTCCTGAGCAGTAAGGGCATTCTCTGCTGAGGAGGTTGCAGTAACAGTAGTGGTCAGCTCCCCCGCTGCTTCTGCGAATGCAGGAGCTGGTAAGAGCGCAAACACTAAAAGTATGGAGAAAAGGCTATTGAGCGCCTTTTTAAACATGCTTCTAATTCCTTCCAACTTGTGGTGAATTTAGCCTTCTTGCCAAAACAAGCACCACAATTCCAAGTACAACTAAAGGCAGACTGAGCAGCTGTCCCATAGTGATAAAGCTGCCAAAAAGGTAGCCAAGCTGCTCGTCTGGAACACGAACAAATTCCACGACAAACCTAAAAATGCCATAGAGCATCAAAAACGTTCCAATGAACGTTCCTTGTGGACGAGGAGGGTACTTCCTAGAAAGGACGTACAAAATAGCAAACATCACAAGGCCCTCGAGAAGTGCTTCGTAGAGCTGAGAAGGATGACGGTAGACCGCTCCTCCTGTCTCAAACATTACTCCCCAAGGCAGATCTGTGGGCTTTCCCCAAAGTTCACCGTTGATGAAGTTTGCGCAGCGTCCAAAGAAAAGACCAAGCGGCGCACCAATAACTCCCAGGTCACAGATGGTGGGGATAGAGAGATCCGATGCCTTACAGACAATAGAGCCGCCAACAACAGCGCCTACAAGGCCACCGTGGAAGCTCATGCCACCTTGACTTAAGGCAAATGCATCAAGTGGATGAGCCACGTAATAACCAGCGCCGTAGAAAATAACGTAGAACAGACGGGCGCCAACAATAACGCCAAACGAGATGCCGACCATCAAATTAAGTACGTCATCAAGGGTAACGTTAAGTTTCCAGCGCTGAGCAGTTCTATACATAACTACGCCAGCAAGCACAAAGCCCACCAGATATGCCAGACCATACCATCTGATAGACAGCGGACCCAGAGAAAGTGCTACTGGGTTTAACGAATGATAGAAAGCATCAAGCCACACAATACGTCCTACTTACTAAAACTACTTTGAAAGAACATGCGAAGGAGTTGCTCCGCGCTGACCCTGATAATGGCTGCCAAGATCTTTGCAGCCATAAGGACGCTCAACAGGAGAGCTCATACGCTCAAAGGAAAGCTGACCAATCCTCATGCCAGGATGCAAAATGATTGGAAGGTTAGCAACATTAGAAAGCTCCAATGTGAGCTCTCCGTCCCAACCTGGATCAACATAACCTGCAGTTGAGTGAATCATAAGGCCTAAGCGACCCAAGGTAGACTTACCTTCAAGTTTGCCAAGGATATCGTCAGGAATAGCAATGCGCTCAAGCGTAGTACCAAGCGCAAACTGACCAGGATGAAGAACAAAAACTTCTCCCTCAGGAACATCAATTGACTCAGTAAGACCCTCTTGAGCTACAAGTGGGTCAATTGAGGTGTGCGTAGAATTGCGGAAAATTCTAAAGTTTGAGCCAAGACATACGTCAACCGATGCAGGCTGCACATTTTTCTCGCATAAAGGCTCAATAACGATACGACCAGCAGCAATCTCGGCTTTAATGTCGCAATCAGAAAGAACCACAACGTCCACCTTTCTTACGTCATACAAATGTATGGTCAGAAAAACTAATTATCCATTTATATAAAATATCACGCCCTACACAATAATGTGAGGGGCGTGATATATAAATTTTGTAATTACGCAGGTCAATTATGGTTCACCACAACTTCTCTGCATAAAAAACACGTTTATGCGCATGAAGCTCACAACCGATAAGCGCCAAACGTTCATTTTTTGACGCCGAGCGATAACTTACAGCATTGCAGGCTGAACGCGCTTTACACCAGGAACGTGCTCAATCAGGATGCGCTCAATACCCTCAGACATGTCGTATGCAGACATTGGGCAACCAGCGCAAGAACCAGTCATCTCAAGCGTTACGGTGCCGTCATCGCTTACATCAATAAGCTCAACGTCACCGCCATCGGTCTGAAGGCTCTGACGAATAACATCAAGGGTTGCATTCAAAAGGTCACGATTAATGGCCATGTTTGCTCCTATTCAAACTCTTCAAGCGCGGACGCGCCCATAATTTACGACATGGGTATCCTACCCAAAATTCCAAACTTATTTCTGCACTATCCAATTGGCGAGAAAAGATGTCCAACTGAAGCATCTTTCAGACGTGCAGGCAATGATGCACCCGACGCTGTTGCCGCAATCGCCGCAGCTACACGAGAGGTAGCCTCCCTTGTCTGCTCCGTGCTCAGAAGCGTTGCGTCCACCATAAAACGCTTCACACCAGCAGAAAGCATCTCAGCCATCTCTGGCACGCCGTCAAAGAGCTTGGGGCTCCAAATCTTGGAGCGACCATGTCTGTCAGTCCTTACGGGCATGTAATCGTTATCAATACCTCTAAGCGTGTGCTCCTCAAGGCGCAGCTTACAGGCATCGCAATCGTGGATACACTTGCCCGTAGACATCAAAATGCAGTGCTCAGTGGTCATGGTACGAATACGGCCGCTGACCATATAACCCACAGGAATCGAGGCGTTTCTCGCCATATGACAGATCTCTTGGAGGGTAAGCTCGGAGTTGAGCCAGACGCCTTCTGCGCCCATGTCGGCAAGTGCCTGTAAAGCGTAATCGTTGTGGACTGGAATGCACTCGCGCACCTCAGGGATGGCTCCGCGCTCAACGGCCAACGCCAGCTCGGAGATGTTTCCCACGGCAATCGGCTTACCTGCAGCAACGTAGGGATCCAGTCGATTATGGTCAATCTCGCGACATACCTCATCAAGCCATGGGGTTACCTTGGCGAGAAGATCCTCTGGCCACGAAGTCTCTGCGAGCGCATCGGTAGTTGCATACAGACGATTTGCTCCCGCCTTGAGCGCAACACGTGCCTGCTCTGGAGACTCAACTAGAACACAGACCTCTGCCTGCGATGCATTTGTTTTTGCAGCCGCCTCATCAAAGGCAAAAAGCTTCTCTTTGTCCTGGGCTTCTCGCTCCTTTTGATAGGCAAGACGAGAAAGCGGAGCAATCTTCTGCTCGCGGTCCTGGTACTCTTCCAGAAGCGCAGCCTCCAGCTGCTCACATGCTGCGGCACGGACCTTGTGGACAGCACTAAAGCTCATGCCGCACGCATCGTCCATCTGGACATCAAAGCTTACGGCCTCAAACGGCGAGGTTCCCATGCGGCCAACGTGCTCAATAAGCTCATCAGAGGTTACCGCCTTGGTGCGTGCCTCCTCCACCACAAAACCCTCGGCAGATGCACTTGCCACACCGTCTGCGGTAGTAAGGGCCACAGTAAAGGGCTGGCCAATGCGGGCAATAATAGCCACGTCAACAGCTCGTTTACGAGGATATTCCAGTGAAGAAATCTGCTCAGCAGCTACGCGCGCAGCTTCAGAGCGAATAATACGTACCGTAGATCCGGTCTGCATAACGCGAGAAGTGCGAACGGTAACTGTCTGACCTGGCTCAACATCAACAGGACAAAGAGCAGTCAGGAACTTGTCAGGTTCATCGAGCGGCCTAATTTCAAGCAAGTCATTCTTGCCAATAGGTGCGTGTGCAATAAGATCAACATCTGCCTGCTTGTAGCGGCGCAGCTTAACACGGCCACCATTCAGACCACTCTTGCGCTCAAGAGCATCCTCAAGTGGGCGTCCGCCGGTGACCTCACCGACAATCTCACCGCGGTTGTTGGAGCGCTCGTAGCTCATCATCTCGTTGCCAGCGGTGCCATGCAGGTAAGCGTTGGTCAGGCCACGGTTAAACGAGCGTTTAAGCAAGCGGTGGCGACGTGCCACATCAGCCTGGTTGTCCACGCCCTTCTCGGCAGCATCAATTGCTTGACGATACGAAGACACCACCGAGTACACGTACTCGGGTGCCTTCATGCGGCCCTCAATTTTAAGCGAGCCCACGCCCGCCTCAATCATGTCAGGTACGTCATCAATAGTGCAGTAATCCTTAGGACAAAGCAGCCTGTCAATGCCACCCATAGAGACAACTTCGTGCTTAGAATTGAGCAGCTCATACGGCAGGCGGCACGGCTGAGCACAGGCTCCACGGTTAGCAGAGCGATCTCCTCGCATAGACGACATGTGACAGATACCCGAATAGCAGAAACACAGGGCTCCGTGACCAAAACATTCCAGCTCAACGCCAAGCTTGGAAATAGTAGAAATCTCTTCTTTCGTAAGCTCTCTGGACAGCGTCACGCGGCCCACGCCAAGCTTTTTACAAGCAGCAACACCGCGCGTATCGTGGATGTTTGCCTGCGTTGATACGTGACATTCAATCTCTGGCCAGGTCTTTCTCACCTGCGCCATAAGGCCCCCGTCTTGGATGA
>JABZHQ010000131.1:0-1687 GCA_015258765.1 Atopobium sp.
CAGAAACGAGGTCAGCCTTAGGAAGGTTGCCAACCATGGTGTGAACAGGCTCACCGTTCTTGAAGAGGATGAGAGTAGGGATGGAGACGATGCGGAAACGAGTTGCAAGATCTGCCTCGTCATCAACGTTTACCTTGTAAACGTCAAGCTTGTCTGCCATCTCATTGCCAACCTCCTCGACAACTGGACCAAGAGCACGGCAAGGACCGCACCAAGATGCCCAGAAATCAACAAGAACAGGCTTGTCTGCGTTTGCAAGAACAGAATCGAACTCTGCAGTAGTAAGCTGCTGTGCCATAACGAACCTCCAGTTACATACGGCTATAAAGCCATTAACTTTTTATTGCTAGCAAACTTATCCCCAAATTAGAGAAGTGTATACACATAACTTTGTAGACTTGCTCAAATTGTGAATTACGTGCATAGTTGGCATATAAGAAAGAGGTGCGCATGCCAAGCGAAAGATCTATGCGAAAAGAAGCCTACATGGCAAAAACAACGCATGAGTTTGGAGATTTTGCTGCTCAGGGGGTGTGTATGGCAGGCAATGCTTTTGCATCGGTTTTATTGGTAAAAGGCCAGGAAGACTTTGAAGAGGCTGAACTTTCTGCACTTAAAGCTTCTTTAGAGCATTTAGGCTATGCGCCTGAGGCATGGGCCACCTTGCTTACCACCACAAAAACAGGAGATCCTATAAATCCAGAGCTTGTCAGACAGGCGATAAGTGCTTTTAGCCCAGACACAGTGCTCATGGTAAATGACGCAGCAGTTACATCAGTGCGTGAAGCATACGCAGAAGAGCTTGAACAGCTTAAAACTGATGCCGAGAAGACCTTCTCGCCCCGTGTTCTTGTTCGTGTGTGTGGAATGCGCATGGTAAATCTTGATAACTTTGCCGGAGCACTCGAGGACCCTCGTCAGAAGCAGTTACGCTGGGCGGCTATTAAACAAGTCTCACCTTTGGGAGAACCTTATTAGTAACGATTTGTCGTATTTTTTACGAAAAACGACATTGTGGCGTTTCATGAGCGTTGAGCAGATTATCCTTAAGATAGTCAAAAGAAGGAGACTGGTATGGCATCACCTACAGCACCACATATTTTGCCTACTGACGCAACACAGACTAAGGCTTGGCGCGCCCTTGCAGAGCATTACGCCAGCTTAAAAGATACAAAAGCTACGCTGAAGAACTGGTTTGCAGAAGACCCTCAGCGTGTCCAGAATCTTACGTTTGAGCTAGATCAGTTCCATATTGATCTTTCCAAAAACCTTGCCACGCAAGAGACACTTAATCTTCTGTGTGACCTTGCTAAAGAGGTCAAGCTTGAAGAGCGTAGAGACGCTATGTATGCCGGCATGCACATCAATACTACTGAAGACCGAGCAGTTCTTCATACAGCACTTCGTCGTCCTGCCTCTGAAGCAGGCACGCTTATTGTTGATGGTCAAGATGTTGTCGCCGACGTTCACCAGACGCTGAACAAGATGTACGCCTTCTGTGACCGAGTTCGCTCGGGAGAGTGGAAGGGCGTTTCTGGCAAGCCTATCAAGACGGTTGTAAGCATTGGTATTGGCGGCTCTGACCTTGGTCCTGTTATGGTCTACGAGGCCCTAAAGCCTTTTGCAGACGCTGGTATTACTGCTCGCTTTGTCTCCAACATTGACCCTGTTGACCTTGGCGAGAAAA
>JABZHQ010000006.1:0-34259 GCA_015258765.1 Atopobium sp.
GTTCATAGTTATATAGATACTAAACTTTAGATACAAGTTACAAAAATAAGGAGGTATGGTTATGGCCACAAAAAATATTTATGTTGCAGAAGCAGATCTACACTTATTTGATGATGCCGCCAAGTACGCCGGAAGTGTTTCTGCCGCTGTGATACAGGCACTTCAGGACTTTCTAAGTGTTCAACGCAACAAAAGCGAAGGATATGACAAGATTGAGTTAAACCTCTATGAAAAAGGGGTAAGAAGAAAGGTAATGTTCTATGGTATGGAGATTACTCGTGTAGAACGTCCGGTAGACGGTGGAATAAGGATTGACACGATTTATAAAACTGCAAAAGGGCAGCTTGCGGTGGCAACCAAGGTTCGCAAGGAGCTTCCGAATTGGGCGAAAGGAAATCCACACGTATGGGAAAACCCGCAGTCTTGGTCACATGATTTTTGGAATCTGGGGGACAGAGTGTTAAACGTATATCCGGACATAGAGAGCCTAAAGGAGAAGGATGCGTATCTTGCCGAGTGCTGCGAATCTTCTCTTTCGGAAAAGCCTTATGAGTTTTTGGATATTTAGATTAGGTATAAATACTAGATTTATAGAACTATAACAAGCAAATAATGAGATAGCTTAGTGTTTATAAAAGACATCCCCTAAAAAGAAAAAATCCGGCGTCAATTCACGCCGGACTTTCATTCACGTTCTTCCGTTTCGTAAGTCTACAATAAGCCCTTATTTACAGTGTTATTCTAAGCGACAGCCACCAAACTTTGTATCATTTTGAGAAATTCATCCTTCATCATCCTATGCATGAATCGTGCTTAATTAACATTTCCCACTTCACATCCTGGGTGCAAGGTGGGTGCACTTAGCTCTTTTTTGAGCATAACAATTTTACTAGTCCTGTACTCTTCAACAAATCCATTCTTAAAAAACATCGTGACTGATGGATTGTCTATGGCGATATCATCATAGAGCTGCTTAATACCGTTCTGTTTAGCCGCATCACAGAGCAAATTTAATCCAATGCTGCCGTAGCCCATTTTTCTATATGGTGCGTAGACTATGACATCTGCAAGATAAATATTTTTATCGCTATCAAAGTGATAGGCGACCTCTCCAATAAAATGACCGCCGCTATCCATTAAATACCTGTAATAACGTTTATTCTCATGCTTTACAATTCAAAAATCATACCAGCCATGCCATGCCTCTTTTGGGAAAGGAATTGTACCTCCCCATGCATGGTTATATGACATCGTTTCTTCATCTGCCATCATCTTCTGACGAAACCATAGATCTTCTAATGACGGTGTATAAAGGGTAATGGGGCTTTCGCTTTCTTCTTTCATCAGTAGGTCCACACGTCCTTTTCTTATCTGTTTTTGGAACCACATTTGATGCTCTTAAATGTCTTTTTCAGTCTCTGCTTGAGTCTCCGCCGTATCAATTTCAGTGGGCTGTTCATTTTGCACTGTGCTTGTGTAGGAGGTGCCAGACAGTCGATCAAACAAGAATCGTTTGTTCATCAGCATCAGTACAACGGTAATGATAAATAAAAGAATTAAAGCCGCAAACATAATGGGGAATAGTGCAAGGAAAAGCATCGAGTCTGGAGTCTTATTAAACTCATTAGTCAAAAACAACAGGCCGTCAGGAATCAGATGGAAATAGATTGTGATGAGTAATCCTCTTAGCATAGTGCGAGAAATTCTTTGTTTCTCGTATGAGAGCTTAAAACGCAATAAAGCGCTACCAAGCGTTTTGCCATTAAAAAGTGGGATTACAGCAAAGTAGAGAGCAATAAAGAGCGAAAAAGGGATTGTGGTGTTTGAGAGATTGTAAGGGATGGCCACAATAAATGTATCGATGAGCAATGATAGGCCAACACGGATTTGAGAAACCTGTGAGCCTGCCTCAAACGATTCTTCGTCAATTTTGTCTCTAGAAGGAAGTAGCCACACGGCTAACGCTCCAAGAGCATATCCAATGCAACCACCTGTAGTGTTTTGAATAATATCGTCAATATCGGCAAGGCGATACGGTCCTGGATATAAGAAATAAAGACCAGAGAGCTGAGTTAGTTCAAAGAACAGACTGAGAAGCGCAGTAAGTAAAAGCGTCTTTTTAAAGCTGCATTTGAAATAATAACGAAGATACATGCCAAAAGGCATAAGCATCAAAACGTTAAAAGCAGGAACGTAAAACGTTGGATCCTTAATTGAAAGAGCCCACGTTGCAGGCTTAGAAATCTCAAAAGGACTTTCTTTTAAGAAATCAAAAACAAAGGAAAAGGGAATCAGATTAAACATCTGTGTGTAGGTGGTATGCACCGTATCTGGATCTGGCAGTGGCAGAATTACCAAGAAGTACATGGTAAGTAAATACAAGATAAACGAATACAAAATCAAAGTTCTAAGCTTATTAACAGAACCGTATTTGCGATAGTTGATAATCATATAGGGCAGGGTAATGAAAAATGCCAAAATAGGAAAGACAAGCATGGCAATTTTGATGGAATTTATATATCCCATTGCATCTCCTGAATAACCCTATTTAAACCCGCTCAAGCAAGCAAACGTTTTCCACATGGAAGGTCTGTGGGAATAGATCCACCGGGGTCACACTTACTGGTTTATATGAGCCAATCTCAACAAAGCGGCGTAGGTCACGCGCAAGCGTTGCGGGGTCACAAGAAACATATGCAATAGCACGTGCAGGCTGTTCAGAAAGCTGCTGAATTACTTCAGGAGCAAGTCCTGCGCGAGGAGGATCAACAATAATAACGTCAGCATCTGTATCAGGGAATTCCCTGCCTGCGTCTCCGCCTACTGCGTCAACGTTATCAAGCTTGGCCATTTCAAGATTACGACGAAGATCTCTAACTGCTGGACCATAGGCTTCAACAGCAGAAACAAATCCTGCACGTTTTGCGAGGGGAAGCGTGAAGGTTCCTGCTCCACAATAGAGGTCCATAGCCTCATCGTCTGGCTGAACATCCAAACCAGAAAGTACAAGCTCAACGAGTTTCTCGGCACCTTTAGTGTTGACCTGGAAAAATGAAGGTGCAGAAAGCTGCATCTTCTGACCATCAATAAGCTCGCTCCATGAGCCGGAGCCGCTTAGACGCTCAACTCCTACAACACGGCGTGCCTTACTTGGACCTTTGGTCATAACGCGGACAACACTTGTTGCCTTGACTGCATCACTCAAAACGCGCGCCACTTGTGTGCGTGGGAAGCCGCTCGGAGCGGTCCAGAGCGCCACTTCAAGCTCTTTAGTGCGTCTAGACACCCTGATGCCAATACGTTCTATATCAAGCTCGTGAGAGCCCGAGAGGTAGGAGAGGGCGCCGCTTACGGCGCCAATAGCCTTCTGGTTGCTTTTATCTAAGAGCGGACAGTCTTTAATGTGAACAATGTCCTGTCCGTTAGGTGCATACATACCTATCAGCGTTTTATTGCCATTGCGCTTAAATGCCAGTTCAATTTTGTTGCGATAACCCCATGGTTCGCCAGGGGAAACAATGTCTTTTACCAGCTTAGAAACATCGTCGGGTGAAAAATGCCCAATGCGTTCAAGAGCAGATATCACGCCGTTGCGTTTCTCGACAAGTTGCTGCTCGTAGAGCATGTTGCCCCAAGGAGTGGCGCCCGTGAGTGCTACAAATGGATTGGGGTGAGGGTCTCTGAATGTAGAAGCTTCCAAGACCTTTACAAGTTGTGCGCGAGAAAACCTATCTGTGTCATCGGTAATCTGTGCGCTGATAGTATCTCCAGGGACGGCGCCACCAGAGATGAAGACTGTTTTTCCTTCTGGAGTATGAGCGATGGCATCTGGACCGTAGCTCATACGTTCAACATGTAAGGTGAGCTCAGACACTTAGTAGACCATTCCCATTGCTTCACGAACCTCGTCAAGGGTGGCGTTAGCAATAACGTTTGCGCGAGCGTTTCCATCGTGGATAATATCGCGAATAAGATCTGGCTGAGCTGCAAACTCTGCGCGCCTCTGACGAATTGGCTCAAAGTAGGAGTTAACTGCATCGATGACGTAAGCCTTGAGAGCTCCGCCGCCGCCCATGCCAATCTCGTCAGCAATTTCTTTTGGATCACGGCCAGTACAAATGCCAGCAGTGGTAAGAAGCGCAGAGACACCAGGACGATTGTCTGGATCGAAGGTAATCATGCGCTCAGAATCAGTCTTGGACTTCTTAATAAGCTTGGCTGTCTCTTCAGCTGTCATCGAAAGCGAGATAGCATTGCCGTAAGACTTGCTCATCTTGCGGCCATCAAGACCTGGAATCAATGGGGTAGAGGTAAGAAGACCAGAAACCTCAGGGAACACCTTGCCATAACGCTCGTTAAAGCGACGGGCAATCTTAGAGGTAATCTCAATGTGAGGCAGCTGATCGCGACCAACAGGAACAACATTTCCTTTGCAGAAAAGAATGTCGCATGCCTGGTGAACAGGATAAGTGAGGAGAAGGCCTGTGAGAGCATGTCCAGATGCTTCCTGCTCTGCCTTAACAGTTGGATTTCTATGAAGCTCAGACTCGGTAACAAGCGAGAGGAACGGCAACATAAGTTGGTTGAGAGCTGGAACTGCAGAATGCGTGAAAATCATGGTTTTCTCTGGATCAATTCCGCAGGCCAGATAATCAATAACCATATTGTAGACATTGTCTGCAATATGCTCAGTGGTGTCTCTGTCTGTAATGACCTGATAGTCAGCAATAATAATATTGGTATGAACACCAAGATTTTGGAGTCTTACGCGCTCTACAATAGTGCCAAAGTAATGGCCAAGGTGAAGTCTTCCAGTAGGACGATCCCCTGTAAGCATGTTGTACTTTCCTGCATGCTCTGGCAGATCTGCTTGAATCTCATTTGAGCGACGGAGCGCCGCCTCGTAGCTGCCCTCATTTGGCATAGTGACTCCTTGAAGTAAATTAATGCGTGAACTAAGTAAGTTTAGCGCATTCCAAGCTGTTTGCGTTCAAGGGAACGAGCGATAAGGACTTGCTTGCGCAGCTCAGGAATCTTTTTGCCATCCATGGCAGGAGTGCCAGCAAGTTTGTAAGGGATGCCTAGCTCTTCGTACTTTTTTACACCCATTACGTGGTAGGGCAGTACATCTAGTCCAATAACATTATCCCAATGAGCAATAATCCTACCAACACCTGCAAGCTCTTCTGTTGTATCAGTAATGCCAGGTACTACTACATGTCTGATAAGAACTTTAATACCTCTACGATTAAGCTCATCGCCAAACGCAAGTGGTCTTTCTGAGCCAACTTCGCAAAGACTAATGTGACCCTTTGGATCAGAGTGCTTGATATCAAGGAGCACCAAATCAGTGTTATTGAGAACGCGCTCAAATTTTTCTGGGGTTTCTGGATTGTAGGCAATTCCAGAAGAGTCAAGACAGGTATGAATGCGTCCACGAGGGTCATTATGAGCCGCCTCAAACAGAGCGCCGATAAACTCAGGCTGAGCGAGTGGTTCGCCGCCAGTGGCTGTAATTCCGCCGTTTCTATAAAAAGCTCTATTGCGGTCAAAGGTGGCAAGAATTTCTTTTACCGATTTTTCTGTTCCAATACCAAATTGCCAGGTATCGGGGTTATGACAATAGGCACAGCGCATGGGGCACCCCTGGGTAAACACAACCAGGCGAGTTCCAGGACCATCTACAGTGCCAAAGGTCTCAATAGAGTGGACCCGCCCACAAACTGTGAGCGGGTCATTGAGATCCATGTGAGTATCAGAACAAGACATGGACAAGAAATCCTTAGAGAGCGTCGTGGAAGGTACGAGAAATAACGTCGTCCTGCTGCTCTTTGGTAAGGGAGTTGAACTTAACAGCATAACCAGAAACGCGAATGGTCAGCTGAGGATACTTCTCTGGGTGTGCCTGAGCATCAAGAAGCGTGTCCTTAGTAAAAACGTTAACGTTGAGGTGATGACCGCCCTTCTCGGCATAGCCATCAATCATGTTTACCAGGTTGTCAATCTGCTCGGAAGCTACTTCGTTGGACTGCATGTGTTTCTCCTTACGAGTTTGTTGGCGAGAAGAAACGTGTAGATAGATCTTCTCGCCAGGGCTTGTTATTTACGATCCTCAGCACCTTCAGCTGCGGATGGGTTTGCCTCACAGGCGCAATCAATCTTGTTCTCAATCTGAATATCAAGATTCATATCAGAGAAGTCGATGTGCTCAAGGTCTAGCTCGCTACCGTGGAAGTAGACATCGGAACCCTTACCAAGAGCATTAGGAATGATTGAGAAGGTATTGGAAATACCGTCTTGTGCGTCGTTGAATGGAAGCTTAGCAACGGATGCCAGGGATGCAACAGCACCGTGAGTATCGCGGTGGTGCATTGGGTTAGCGCCAGGAGCAAAAGGAACGCCCGCACGACGGCCATCAGGAGTGTTGCCGGTAGCCTTACCATATACAACGTTAGAGGTAATGGTCAGGATAGAAGTAGTTGGGACAGAATCACGGTAGGTGTGGTTCTGACGAATCATGTTCATGAAGATCTCAACGATGTCATGAGCAATGGTGTCAACGCGGTCATCATCGTTACCGTACTTAGGGAAGTCGCCCTCAGTGACGTAATCGGTAACAAGACCGGTCTCATCGCGGACAACCCTTACCTTTGCATACTTGATTGCAGAGAGGGAGTCAGCAACAACAGAAAGGCCTGCGATACCTGTTGCAAACCAACGGTGAACATGCTCATCGTGCAGAGCCATCTGGATGCGCTCGTAGCTGTACTTATCGTGCATGTAGTGGATTGCATTAAGAGCGTTGACATAAACGCCTGCAAGCCAGCGCATCATATCCAAGTACTTGGAGAAGACATCGTCGTAATCAAGGTACTCGCCCTCAACGGCACGGTACTTAGGACCAATCTGCTCGCCGGTCTTCTCGTCACGGCCGCCATTGATTGCGTAAAGCAGGCATTTAGCAAGGTTTGCACGAGCGCCGAAGAACTGCATCTCTTTACCAACGCGCATGGAGCTGACGCAGCAAGCAATTGCGTAGTCATCGCCATGATAAACGCGCATAAGATCGTCGTTTTCGTACTGAATAGAGCTGGTGGTAATAGAGATTTTTGCACAGTAGCGCTTAAAGCCCTCTGGAAGCTTGGTAGACCACAGAACAGTCAGGTTAGGCTCTGGACTGGTACCCATGTTCTCAAGGGTGTGAAGCCAACGGAAGCTGGACTTGGTAACCATAGAGCGGCCATCAACGCCAATACCACCAATGGACTCAGTGACCCACTGAGGGTCTCCGGAGAAGAGCTCGTTGTACTCAGGAGTACGAGCAAACTTGACCATACGAAGCTTCATAACCAGGTGGTCAACAATCTCCTGAATCTCTGACTCAGTAAACGTACCACGAGCAAGATCACGCTCTGCATAGATGTCCAAGAAGGTGGTGTTGCGACCAATGGACATCGCAGCGCCATTCTGCTCTTTTACAGCTGCGAGGTAGCCCAAATAGAGCCACTGAACAGCCTCTTTGAAGTTCTCTGCAGGACGGCTCAAATCAAAACCATAAATCTCGCCAAGCTGCTTAAGCTCCTTGAGAGCACGAATCTGCTCGGAGAGCTCCTCGCGATGACGAATGGTCTTCTCGTCCATGATGGAGCTGGTACCGTTTTTCTGATTTGTCTTATCAGTGATAAGAGCGTCAACACCATAGAGAGCAACACGACGATAATCGCCGATGATGCGGCCACGGCCATATGCGTCAGGCAGACCGGTAATGATATGGGAGTGACGACATTTGCGCATGTCCTCGGTGTAGACATCAAAAACACCAGCGTTGTGAGTCTTGCGACGATAGGTATAGAAGTCAACAATCTCTGGGTCAACTTCATAACCGTAGGCCTTGCATGCAGCCATTGCCATACGAACGCCGCCGTCTACCATCAGAGCGCGCTTGAGGGGCTTGTCAGTCTGGAGACCAACAATCTGCTCAAGTGGTTTTTCAATGTAGCCAGCTTCGTGGGAGGTGATAGTGGAAACCTGCTTGGTATCCATATCAAGTACGCCACCGTTTGCGGTCTCTTGTGCAAAGAGATCCATTACATCCGCCCAAAGCTTTGTAGTAGCCTCAGTTGGACCAGCGAGGAAGGAATCATCACCGTCATAAGGGGTGTAATTCTTCTGAATGAAGTCTCGGACATCAACAGCTCTTTGCCAGTTGCCACCGACAAAGCCGTCCCAAGCCTCCTGTGCTGGTGTTTCCTGCATAGCACACTCCTTTTTACACGGACAATGTATATGTCCGCGTTCATGCTGAGCGTGTTGAGTGGAGCATGACCGCTCAGCAGTTTACAAATAGCAATCCTGAGACTAATTTTGACGGCAGGTATGTCTTTGGACAAATGACGTCAAATATTAGTTGCGACCTCTAACTTTACTCAATATGTAGTGCTAAACAAGCGACAATTACGCAATATTTTGATAAGTTAGAAATGGTTTACATTTCCGCAGGTCAGGAATTTGCTAAAAAGAAAGCTATATAAAAATTGTTGAGAATTAGTCACATTTATTGTGACAGGTGTCTGTTTCTTCTTCAAATGTCCACAAAAATGTTGTTATTCTTAGCTAGAGGGGAGACTTTATGGATACTGCGGCATTAGAAAAACAACGTTTGCGAGAAGAACGTCTAGCAGCAAGAGAAGCTCTTTCTGAGCAAGAGAGGTCCGTGCTTGATGATCGCATTACTCAGAAACTTCTTGCAACCTCTGAATATGTAGAAGCAACTACTGTTTTAACGTATGTTTCTGTTTCATCTGAAGTTTCTACCAGGATGTTTATTAAGTGCGCTCTACGCGATGGGAAAACGGTGGCGGTACCTCGTTGTCTACCTGGGCATTGTTTAGAGTTTGTTGCTATCGCTTCATTAGATCAACTTATTGCTGCTCCTTTTGGTCTACTTGAACCGCCAAAAGAATTACCGGCTTTAACAGAAGAGCAGATGGACGCTTCAATCTGCATTGTTCCAGCGCTTCTTGTTGATACAAAGGGGTATCGTCTGGGCTATGGTGCTGGTTTTTATGACCGGTTCTTGTCTACGTATCCTGGAAAGAAAATTTGTCTTGCTTACCAGCAAAATTTGAGCCGGACAATGCTTCCTCATACAGCATTTGATGTTGTCGTAGATGAGGTGATAACCGAGTCAGAGGTACTTACGTGTGCATAAAAAACCTGCTGCAATTTAGCATTACAGCAGGTTTGTGTTTCTCGCCAAGTGGTTATAAGCAACTGGCTATGCTTCATCTTTGAGATGAGCCGCCATCAGTTGGATTGCTTCTCTGTAGCTGTCAATTCCTTTACCAGTAACTGTAGCAAAGCAGGCATCTTTTATATAAGAAATGCGCCTAAAGTCTTCTCTGGTAGAGATGTCGGTAAGATGCACCTCAATCATGGGAATTTGCACCGCTAGCGCTGCGTCGAGCAGAGCAACTGAGGTGTGCGTATAGGCGGCAGGATTGATAATAATACCGTCATAGCTGCCCAGTGCGTCCTGGATTGCATCAACTAGATCACCCTCATGGTTTGATTGATAACACACACAATCAGAGAAACCTTGAGAGAGGGCTTCTTCCTTACAAGTCTCTATAAGGGTTCTGTAGTCAGCTTTTCCATAAATCTCTGGCTCACGAATGCCCAGCATGTTGATATTTGGGCCGTTGATTATGAGTAGGCGAGGAGCGTCGAGGTCATCCTCATAGTTGTCTTCAAAGTCGTCTGCGTCTAAGTCAGAGGCAAGGCTGTCAAAGTCTTCTTCGTCTTGATCAAGGGTAGTTTTTTGAGTAAGCAAAGAGATTAGCTCATCCACCTCTTCGTTGTGCTGAGTGGGAAGATCTACTCGCTTCTCATCTAACGAACAAAAAGTCTTTTCTGGCTCACCCAAAATGTGACTAAGGGCATCGTTTACTTGACACACAAGATTGGGGCCAAAGACTACCTCAAGTCCGTTGGCACCTTTTCCTACAATACCAAGAACACCAGTGGCTGTGGCCAGTTGTTCATGGTCTATAAGCGTCATATCATTGATGGAAAGGCGAAGCCGCGTCATGCACACTTCGTTGTGAGTTAAGTTTTTTGAGCCGCCTATTGCATTTAGGATCTCGTGAGCAATAGCATTGCCGTCCATTGGATATCTCCCCAAGTATGACCACATATCAAACACTTAACCGTTTGACTTGGTCTAGCATCCTTGTAGTCTTATGAATACACACCTACGAAGCATAAGTATAGGGTCTTTAACGTGCCAAAATTCAAAATCTACAAACCATCCGGTGAACGGTTAAAAAATAACTGCGAACGCTTACTGTTATGTTTAAAGTGTGTCGAGAAGACCCTTGGCATCTGCGTCTGGACTACCGAGACAAGAAAAGGTTAAGTCAGCCCATGCTTCGTAGAGCGGAATACGTACTGCAGCAAGATTCTGAACTCCCATACGTTCTGAAAGAGGTCTGCCGACAATAGCTAGGTCTTCAAGCGGTCGCGTAAGGTAGACAAGCTTGCCGTTTTGACGGAGGAGCTGGTAGTTTGAAGGTGTAACAACTACGCCACCTCCACAAGAGATCACCGCACCACTCATGCTGGAAATCTCTTGAATTACTTCATGTTCTAGATGCCTAAAAGCCGCTTCACCGTGTGTTTGTAGGTAGGTTGACGCTTTGCAGTGAGCTTTCTGCTTGATGAGAAAATCAGTGTCTATCCAGGGACGATTCAGGAGTTTTGCTAGAGCTTCTCCCGTAGAGGTTTTTCCAACTCCCGGCATACCAATAAGTACGATGTTTTCTTTTGAAGCATGAAGCTCACGCGAGATGCTTTCTATCTGAGAGTCTGATACATCCTGTCCCAAAAAGAGTGAGCTTGCTCTAGCTGCTTGAGCTACCAGCATTTTTAAACCATTTGCATTGAGTATTCCAAGACTTTCTGCATCTAAAAGAAGCTGAGAGCGCAGCGGATTATAGATAAGATCAATCACGCATTGGAGGGAAGTAAAAGCAGAAAGTTCCTCTTTTGAAAGAGGAGAAACACCAGCATGTGGGGACATTCCTACTGGCGTTGCATTGACAAGAAGATCAGCGTCATAGTGGAGTTTAAGCTGGTCATAGGTAATTGCGTAGTCTACATATGAAGAACTTTCGTGAGGGTTCCTGGAGACTCCTACAACATATGCACCGCTTTTTTTGAGCGCATAGCAAATTGCCTGACCAGCACCACCAAAGGCCCCAAAGACAATCGCTTTCTTTTGGCTTAAGTTGACCTTGAGGCTTTTAATCAGATACTCAAATCCATACACATCGGTATTGTCTGCTGCTATAAAACCATTAGCATCTTTTACCAGGGTATTTGCCGCTCCTATAGCTTGTGCATCCTCAGAAGCTGAGTCCGCAAGAGCGCAGGCATCCTTTTTGTAGGGGATAGTAACGTTCAAGCCCTGCCAAGGTTGGTTTTTGAGAAAACCCTTCAGCTCAGAAGCAGAAAGCTCATGAAGCTGGTAGGGAAAAGACCCCAACTTTTCATGAATTGCTGCCGACCAACTATGAGAGAGTTTCTCGCCAATGAGGCCGTAAGGAGCAAGAGGGGCTGTAGGGTTACTTAAACCTTGTTGTACAGTTTTAGAGCTCACGAGATGTCTCCTGAACTGCCTTTGCAGCGTTCATCAAAACCTCAAGCAACTCTAAAGCATAAGGTTCAAGTTCATTAGAAACAGAGGCTTTAACCTGGTCTCTTTTGGCATCTTCTCTTGAGGAATCAAGAACAGCAAGGTCCTGCTCTTTTTTGTAAGCACCAATTTGTTTGGCAACCGCAATCCTCTGCTCAAAGAGATCAAAGATTTGCGCATCAATTGAATCGATTTCCCGGCGAAACGTTTCTAGCTGATTAGTCATTGTTATATCCGTTCTGCTCAGAGGGCCAGGAATACAAGGTGTCGAGAAGGGCTAGTGCAAATGCGCTTTCAACGCAGGGCACAGCGCGTAAAACTGCAGTTACATCATGCCTGCCTTGAACAATAAGCTGCTCTGGTTCCATAGTTTGAAGGTTTACTGAGTTCTGTGGTAGGCCAATGCTCGAGATAGGTTTTAATGCACATCTAAACCAGATGGGAGCGCCTGTTGAAATGCCGCCCAGAATACCTCCAGCATGATTGGTGGTTGGCATAACGGAGCCGTTACGCACTTCGTAAGCATCGTTATTTTCAGAGCCAAGGAGATTAGCAACTTCCATACCGCTACCATATTCTATAGCTTTAACAGCGGGAACTCCAAAGACTGCAGCAGAGATGGTATTTTCAAGTCCATGGAAATGAGGGGACCCAATACCTGCAGGAACACCCGTTGCTGCACATTCTATAATGCCGCCAACAGTATTTTTCTCTGAGCGCAGCTGCGTAAGGAGTGGGCGGGTTTTCTCGCCAGCTTGAGCATCGAGGAAGGGAAGCTCTTGAGGGTCAGCTTGAAGTAGCTGATTCATTTGGTGAGCAAGTAGCTTATTGGCTTCAAGAGAGTTGTCTACCAGCTCAAGGGGAGTGTCGTTGACGTCCTTTATTTTGAGAACGTGAGCTGCAATAGCAATGCCTTGAGCTTGCAAAATCTGGAGCGCTATTCCTCCCGCAATGCACAGAGGAGCGGTGAGGCGGGCGGAAAAATGTCCTCCACCTGTTTGCTTGTACGAGTCTCCCCATTTTGCCCAGGCGGAAAAATCGGCATGTCCTGGTCGTGGGACAAGCTTTGTAGCTGCGTAATCTTGTGGACGAACATTTGTGTTAGGCAGCTCCACCGTGAGCGGAGAGCCATCCAGAATGCCTTCTGCTGAAATTCCAGAGATAAACTGCGGATTGTCAACCTCTTTACGTGGGGTATCCCACGGATGCGATGGAGATCTTCTTTGAAGGAATGCCTTGAGAGCTGCTAAATCAACGGTAAAACCAGCAGGAAAACCTTCAATGGTGCAGCCGATTTTTGGAGCATGAGACTCGCCAAAAATAGATACTTTTACTGTTGTTCCAAAAGTTGAGGTCATCATTTATGACTCCATACTGTGGCAGACGCCACCAAGCTGCTTAAAGTGCTCAAAGAAGAGCGGATACGACTTATTGATTGCCTCGGCATGGGTGATTATGACAGGACCCGTTGCATACGAAGCCAAAATAGTTGCCATCATCACAATGCGATGATCATTGCACGAGTCCACAATGCAGCTGATGGGCTGTTTTCCTCCCGTGATAATAAGCTCCGTTTGATCTTTAGAGAGCTCAACGGTCACATCAAATGCCCTAAGTACGTTGCAGATGCTTTGAACGCGGTCGGACTCTTTAAGGCGAAGGCGCTGAATATTGGTAAGCTTGCTTGTTCCAGGGATAAACGCCGCTAATGCAGCAAGTACCGGGGCAAGATCACACACCTCGGAGATAGAAATGGTAAACGGGCGCAGGTGATCCATCATACAAGCTGCGCCTTTTTGCTGGCGAGAAACACGTGCGCCCACAAGCGATAACGCGGCTAAGATAGCTCTATCTCCCTGGACACTTTGCATGGAGAGCCCTGTGACCTCTACGCCTTGTCCAATTGCTCCCGCAGTAAGCCATGGCGATGCGTTTGACCAATCTCCTTCGATTGAATAAACGCCTGGACAAACGTAGTGTTGAGGTTTAATGCTATAGGTGCTACTCGAGGCATCAAACGCGGCGGTAACTCCAAAATCTTGCATGACTTGTTCGGTTATAGCCAGATAGTCTTTTGATTGGACGGGTCCAGTAATCTGTATTGTTGAAGATTCACTCAACAAAGGTAATGACAGCAAAAGTCCTGAAATAAATTGAGATGAAATATCTCCTGGTAGCTCAAATAAACCGCCAATAAGTTTGCTTGAAACTTCAAGGGTTTTCTCGTCTTGCCAACTAAAAGACATACCATGGGCAGAGAGTTCTGAGACAAGCGGCTCTAGGGGTCGAGAAAAGAGTCTTCCTTCTGCAGAAATTGTGGCGTTTACGTTTAGCGCGCCCAGAAGGGGGAGTAAAAACCTGAGCGTGGTGCCAGATTCTTTGCAGTTAAGCTGCACGTTTTGAGAGCGATTTTGTTCTTTTGCTGGGACAACTCTAAATCCCTGTTTGGTTCTAGCGATAGTGGTGCCTAAAGCTTTAAGACAATCAACAGTTACTTGAATGTCCTCTGAGACGTAAGGACAGGTAATGTTAGTAGTGCCGTTTGCAAATGAAGCGCAGATGAGCGCGCGATGAGCGCATGATTTTGACGGGATGGCTTCTACCGTTCCAAACAAATCATGAGGAGTTATTGAAACATCCATTTTTCACACGCTCCATAACTAATTGCTTGATGTAAGAATACCGCAGTTGAGTGTCAGAGAAGGATATGGTTAAAATGTTTGAAGATTAAAGGAGGAAGCAAGTGAATAAGCCTTTTAGCGCCGTAACTCAGGTTTTACGTGGTTATACATACAATCAGGTTAAAGCTGTCGTTGAGGTTCTTGTTGATTCTCCTGTACACAACGTTGAAGTAACCATGAATACTCCAGAAGCTGCCTCGTTAATTCAGAAGCTATCCAGTGAATATGGCTCTGATATCAATATTGGCGCTGGTACCGTGCTTACTCTTGAAGATCTGCGGACGGCTCATAAAGCGGGCGCTACGTTTGTTTTAGCACCAACGTTGCTCTCTGAAGAGATGTTTGACTACTGCAAAGAGCATGAGATTTTGAGTGTTCCGGGAGCATTTACGCCAACAGAGATTGCTCATGCATTTGCTCTTGGCGCAGATATTGTCAAAGTATTCCCCGCAAATGAGGTTACCTATGGGTACGCCAAAAAGGTATGCGAGCCTTTAGGAAACTTACCGCTTATGGCAGTTGGCGGCGTTACAACAGATACTATTGCTGACGTATTTGCTGGTGGATACGCTTATGTAGGAACTGCTAACGGCATCTTCAACAAAAACGATATCCTAGCTGAAGACAAGACTGCTCTAAAACAGTCAGTACGCAAGCTTGCAGAAGAACTAGAGCGTCTAGTGCGTTAGTCTTCTTTTGCCAACTCAATAAGCTGTTTAAGCTCTGCAAATGACTTGCGCTCAATACGTACATCACCAATGCCATAGATAAGCGCCATATCAATTGAATCTGCGTGGCTTTTCTTGTCATGAAGTGCTGCGCTGTAAAGTTCTTCCACAGTAAATGAAGTGCTGGTAGGAAGGTTATATGACTGCGTGAGTATAATGATGTTCTCTGCGTCTTCAACAGAACAAAGACCAAGCTTGGAACAGGCTTTTGCCAACATGGAAGTTCCAGCAGCCACACAGGAGCCGTGTCCAAGTTCAAAGTTGCTGAGCGTCTCAATAGCGTGGCCAAGTGTATGGCCCAGATTGAGCAATTTTCTAGACCCTGCTTCTTTGAAGTCTGCTTCAACAACTGATTTCTTAATTTCAATGCATGCTTGAATGAGCTCTTGCCTATGCGGCACGTCGATGACCTGCACCGTGTTTCTCGCCAAAGAGATTTTATTGAAGAGATCCTGCCCGGAAAGTACACCGTATTTAATAAGTTCTCCGCAGCTATCTTGCAAGAGGGGAGTCGGAATAGAGTTCAGCAGTTCAAGGTCAACAATAACGGCCTTGGGATTATAGAAGGCTCCAACCAGATTTTTCCCAAACGGTAGGTCAATAGCAGTTTTTCCACCAATTGAGGAGTCAATCATCGCTAAAAGAGAGGTGGGGATGTGTACGAGCGCACAACCTCGCATGTAGGTTGCTGCAACAAATCCCGCAAGATCACCAATAACACCTCCGCCAAATGCCACAACAATGTCTTCTCGCGTAAAACGGTTTTCTGCAAGGACGCTTACCAGCTTTTGATACGACTCAAATGATTTTGCGTGCTCACCTGTGGACACTGTGGCGGTTGTAACGGAGTAGCCAGCTGACTCCAACGAGGTAAGAAGCTCAGAGCCGTAGAGCTTGTTCAAATCTGGATGAGTGACTACAAGAATCTTTGACCCTGAGGTGCAGGAATGAATGAGCTTACCAGCCTGCGTAAGCAGGTGATGCCCTACATGAATTTGATATGAGTCGGATGTTAGGTCAACAGAAATAGTATTCATGAACTCCTCATTTGCTGGTTGAATTCATTTTAGCATGGGAAAATACCAGAAGAAAATTACGCAAACCGTTACAAAAGGCAGTAAGTAGGCTGGGGTATACTTATGCACCATGACTCCGTAGCTCAGTGGATTAGAGCGTTTGCCTCCGGAGCAAAAGGTCGTGGGTTCGAAACCCACCGGGGTCACCACGTGCAAAAAACCGGCCATCACTGACTGGAGATTGTTTATATGTCATTGCAGGGTACTGAAGGCAAGAGTAGCAAACGTTTTGAAGAAACGTATGAAGGTCTGACGTCAAAAGAAGTTGCAGAGAGAGTATCTGCGGGTAAAGTCAATACTAATACAGACGTCAAAACCAAATCTATTGCTCAGATTATTGCAGAGCACAGCTTTACGCTCTTTAACATAGTTAATGTTTTGATGGCGCTGCTTGTTGTTGTAACGGGACAGTACAGAAATGCACTGTTCATGAGCGTAGTTCTTGCAAACTTGGTCATTGGTATTGTGCAAGAGATTCGTGCAAAACGCATGGTTGACCGCCTGTCTCTTATGACAGCTCAGAGTGTTTGTGTAATTCGTGACGGAAAAGATACCTTTATCAAACCAGACGAGCTTGTCATCGATGATCTTGTGCGCTTGAAGACGGGCGATCAAATTCCTGCTGACAGTATTCTTGTGTCAGAGCACGTAAGCGTTGACGAAAGCCTTCTAACTGGTGAGGCGGAGCCCGTGCAAAAGACCACGGGAGACGAGCTTCTTTCTGGTAGTTTTGTCGAGAGGGGCAGTCTTGTTGGTAGGGTATGCCGTGTAGGCCAGGAAGGTTATGCTGCGCGTATTAACGCAGAAGCTAAGTTTGTAAAAGAGATCAATTCAGAGATTCTTACCACCATTAAGTCGATTATTCGCGCAGGTTCCATTGCATTGATTCCGCTGGGTATTGGTCTTTTTGTTCGTACCTATTTCATTGGTAACGCCGATTTAAATGAAGCGCTTCTTTCGATGATTGCTGCTGTTATTGGCATGATTCCTCAAGGACTCGTTCTTCTCACCAGCTCGGTTCTTGCTATTGCAACCATTAGGCTTGGCCAGAAAAATGTTTTGGTTCAGCAGCAATACTGCATCGAAACGCTGGCACGCGTAGATACCCTTTGTTTGGACAAGACAGGTACTATCACCACGGGAAACATGGAAGTTGCTCGTGTTTTGGATGCTTCATTTACGCCAATTACTGAGGCTGCAGGCGCTCTGCAAGCGGCTGTAAACGTTGTCGGCGCAAATAAAGATGACGCTAACGATACGGCTACGGCAATTCTTGCTTACGCGTCCAAGCAGGGGATTCAAAGCGAACGTTCTTCTCGCGTCGTGGCGTTTTCTTCCAAGAGAAAGTACTCTGGCTGCGTCACTGAGGACGGACAGGCATTTGTTATTGGTGCCGCCCAGTTTGTGCTTGGTCCCGAGGCAGCAGACGTTATTGCGTCGTCCGATGCGTTTGCGTCCATTGAACGCGTGCTGGTTGCCTGTAGCGTTGATGGATTTGACCAGAATGATACTTTCCAGGGAACTCCTCAGCTCCTAGGTTACGTAGTGCTTAGGGATCAGATTAGAGAGACCGCCCCACAAACCATTGCGTACTTCCTTGAGCAAGGCGTTGACCTGCGCGTTATTTCGGGCGATGACCCTCGTACCGTCTCCGCTATTGCGGAGCGAGCGGGTGTCCCTCATGCTGACGGCTGGGTAGATGCAACTACGCTACACACAGAGGCAGATATTGCTGCAGCTGTTAAGAAGTACCACGTATTTGGTCGCGTCACGCCAGAACAGAAGCGTGAACTTGTTATTGCACTCCAGAATCTTGGCCACACCGTTGCTATGACCGGCGACGGCGTCAACGATATCTTGGCACTGAGGCAGTCGGACTGTTCTATTTCTGTTGCTTCTGGTTCTGCTGCAGCTAGAAATGTTGCAGAGATTGTTCTGGCAGACAACGATTTTGCCCATATGCCAGAAGTTGTTGCCGAGGGAAGGCGCTCTATTAACAACCTCCAGCGATCTGCTGCACTGATTCTTGTAAAGACGGTTTATACCGCGGCTTTAGCGCTCTATTGCATTATTGCGCCACCATACCCCTTTATTCCTGTTCAGATGTCGCTGCTTTCATTTGCAACCGTTGGCCTGCCATCTTTTGTTTTGGCGCTTGAGCCAAATCACGATCGCGTAAAGGGTAACTTCCTGGTCAACATTTTACGCAAGTCACTACCTGCTTCTATTGCGGTAACTATCACGCTTGCACTTCTTATGACTGCAGGTCATCTGTTTAAGTTGAACCTGTCTCAGGTGTCTACGATGGCGCTTATCACCACCGCAACAGTTGGTTTTGCACTGCTCAGAAGGATTTCTTTGCCGCTCACCAAGCTCCGCATTGCGCTTCTTGTTGTATGCATTGCCATTGTTGTTGGCGGATGTACGGTTGCTCAGGACTTCTTCCGTATTGCACCTCTCACCCCACGCATCTTGCCGTACTTGGCAATTTGTCTGGTGATTTCCGTTATTATCTTCAACAGAATTTCCGAGCGTTACACTCACAACTATACAAAGGATCGATTCTTTGACCTGGTTGTGAGATTAATGGGAGGAAAGTCAACTTATAGCTCTTCTGCTGATACAAACGATTAAACTGAAGCACAAGCAAAGAGTTGTGGAGGGTGTATGCGTTGTCCAAACTGTGGATCTGAGGTCGATGAAGGGGCTTTGACCTGCCCTCATTGTCAGATTGATCTAAGTTTGACTCAAAGGATTCCTGTTACTCAAGCTCAGTGGTGCCCTCATTGTGGCGCCTTAGTTGGTGCTGCTGCAGAAAGCTGCCCCAAGTGTGGCCTTCCTCTGCCACAGGCAGCGCCTGCTGCTCGTCCTGCTCGAGCCATCAGGCCCACACGTAACATCAAGCTTCCAGAGATTGACGCCGCTCCAGCGCCTGGCGAGAAACACGATCCACTCGCAGATGCAGACCCTCATGCATCCTCTTCTGTCGCAGCAGATCCCACTGTTTTGCAAGATATGCCAGCCGACAACGCTGACCCAGACACTACCAGCGCGTTTGCCTCGGTAAGTCGCAGGCCAGCTCCTCGCTTTGAGTCTGCAATCCCTTCCGAGCCTTCAAAAGAGAACCTCCCTGAAGCAGAGGGAATCCCGCGTACGCGCGTTATTCTGCTTTCAGCACTTCTTGTTACCTCGCTGGTAGTAGCTGCAATCTTTGTCATCACGCACCCGTGGGACCCTCAGGCAACCGACAATCGCGCAAAGGTTGACGCTCCAGTCTCATCTACTCCTACCACCACTCCTGTTACGCACCTCACGGGTCAAGACACCAGTGCAAATCAGCAAAATACAAGTTCGGATGCTGTTTTTGACGCACTTGATAGTGATTATCAGAAGCTTGGAGACCTCTCAAAGCGCCTTGATGATAACGAGAAAACCTTTGATCAGCTTGCTATTACTGGCTCTGATCAGGAGCGTGCTGATGCTCAACAGGAAGCAGAGCAGATTTCGCTGGATATTAGTAATGTTATCTCTGACCTCTCTAGTCTTGATGACTCCAACGGAAACTATCGTCAGACTATTGAAAATCTCACCAAACTGGGTAACTGGCTTCGTAATCGCTCCGATGCTTTGAGTGAGGGATGGAAGCGCTCAGTTGCTTCTAACAATCCTTCTCAGGACAAAGACAATATCTTGGCGCCAGTTGATAACATCAGAGACTCCAGCGGCTCCAGCTCATACCAGAAACTTTTTGATGAAAATTACGTGAATTGGAAGCCACAAAAGCAGTAAATCTCTACCGTTCAGCTGCTTTAATTTCAAAAATCTCATCATACTGGTAAAATAATTAGGTTAGAAAAGAAGTTCTTTATTACTAAGGGTTTCTCGCGTTTTTTCTTCTCTTAGATGTAAAGAAGCTTGGAGGAATTATGTTTGGACTTGATCCATTGTATACACCAGAGCGCCAGGTTACTGGTACTGAGGTTGCCGTCTTTGATACCAACAAGGGAATCATTAAGGTTCAGCTTGATGGTAAGGGCGCACCTATTCATGTGGCAAACTTCTGCGAGCTTGCAGAGTCTGGCTTCTATGACGATACCAAGTTCCACCGTCTTGTCCCTGGCTTTGTTCTTCAGGGCGGAGACCCAAACACCCGTGAGATGAGTGTTGAGGATGTTGTGTTTGGTAACCCTGGTCCTGATGGAATTCCTGGTACCGGTGGTCCTGGTTATCGCATCAAAGAGGAGTTCACCACAAATCCTAACAACTCCCACGTTGACGGTGCCCTTGCTATGGCTCGTTCTCAAGATCCAAACTCCGCAGGTTCTCAGTTCTATTTCTGTCTTGGTCCACAGCATGGCTTGGATTCTGGATATACCGTATTTGGCACAACTATCGAGGGAATGGATGTCATTTCCCAGTTAAAGGTTGGCGATATCGTCAATTCCATTAGAATTGAAAACGCTTAAAGCCAAGTCGCACAGACTCTTGGAGGATATTGTGAATCAACAGGCATTTGAGTTAGGTAAATCTGCATATGATCAGGGCGACTGGTTTGTAGCTATCAGTCAGTTTGATGTGGCTAAAGAGCCAGGCGAGGTAAACGGTCAGATTGACCACCTTCTTGGAAACGCTTATATGAAGCTTGGACAGTTTGATTCCGCAGCTTCTGCTTACAAGTCCGCTCTTGCTGACGCTTCCTACGGCAAGGTTGGCGCTCTCTCTACTAATCAGGGTCGCGCACTTCTGGCTGCTGGTAGGGTACAGGAGGCTATTGCTGCCCTTACTAACGCTGTCCAGGACGCCTCTTACGCAACTCCTTATAAGGCACAGCTTGCTCTTGGTTCTGCATACGAGAAGATCGGTGATATTCGCAACGCCGGCATTGCTTACAGAAACGCTGCAGTTGACGAGAAGAACCCTAATCCTTCATCAGCACTTTGCAGCCTAGGCGCATGCTTCATGGGTCTGAACAGGCCTGTTGATGCTGTTGAGGCATATCGTACCGCTCTTGATTTTGCTAATCCTTTGGATAATTCTAATAAGATTTATGCAGATCTTGGTCTTGCATACGTTGCAGCTAATCGTATGTCTGAGGCAGTTGATGCATTCACTCACGCTACTGCTGATGGCAGTTTTGTTCTGTCTAATCAGCAGCAGTCTGCTTTTGATGCAGCTCGCAAGGCTATTACTGCAATGGCTTCTGGCAAGCCATCTGAGACTGATGCCTTCCTTCAGGCAGCTGGCTATGGTGCCTATGATCCACTTGATCCTACAGGTATGTCTGGTGAGCTCATCCCTTCTGCAGAAGACACTGGCTTCTTCCAGATTACTGAGCAGGAGATTATTGAGCAGGATAAGAAGGACAAGAAGATTAGGCGTAAGCATCGCCATACCGGCCTTAAGGTCTTTATCACTATTCTTATTTTGCTTATCTTAGCTGTTGGTGGCGCTGGTTATGCTTACTATCGTGGCTATGGATGGCCAACCCAGCAGTCTGTTGTTCAGGATATTTTCAACGCTAAGGCACAGGGCACCGATATTGGCCGCTATGTTTCTAGCTCTGTCTCTAGCACAACGCTTCAGCAGATTTCCAACAGCCTGCCAGCAAGCTCCGCTGTCACCATCAACGGTGTCGACCAGAGCATGACTCACTCTACAGTTAATGCTTCTGTCAGTCTTTCTAATGGCGGCAACGTTGACTACACCATTGAGCTTGTCCGTGATGGTATTGGTTGGAAGGTTGCAAGCGTTACCACTTCGTACGTAAGCCAGAATAACCAGAACTCCGGCACAACTTCTGGTACTAACGGCTCTAATTCGGGAACTACCTCTGGAACTAATGGATCTAACTCCTCAAATTCCTCTAATAGTTCCTCCAGCTCTTCAAAGTCTGGTAACTAGTACTAAACTGTTTTAACCGTTCTTTCTGCAGGATAATTACGCACACGCGTAGCACGTTTGATTGGATATCATGTCTATCTTCGATTCGCTCTTCGGAGAATATGGCGGAGACCTAGCCATCGATTTGGGAACTGCAAACACCCTTGTTGCAGTCCGTGGTCAGGGCATTGTCATCAATGAGCCATCGGTTGTTGCAATCGATAAAAGCGAGAGCCGCGTTCTGGCTGTTGGCGCTGATGCAAAGCGCATGATTGGCCGCACTCCTGGCTCCATCATTGCTGAGCGCCCTCTTAAAGACGGCGTCATTGCAGACTTTGATGTTACTGAGGTTATGCTTCGTTACTTCATTGAGAAGGCACGAGAGCGCAAATATCCTTGGTCACCACGTCCACGCGTAGTTGTTTGCGTTCCTTCTGGCGTTACATCTGTCGAGAAACGTGCTGTTTTTGAAGCAACTATTCAGGCAGGCGCTCGCCAGGCATTCTTGATTGAAGAGCCTATGGCTGCAGCTATTGGTGCAGACCTTCCAATTGAGGATCCTACAGGTTCTATGGTTGTAGACATCGGTGGCGGCACTACCGAGGTTGCTGTTATCTCCATGGGCGGTATTGTTGTCTCGCAGTCCATTAGAACTGCAGGTGACGAGTTTGATCAGACTATTCTTGAGCATGTTCGTGATGCGTATAACCTCTCTATTGGTGAGCGTACCGCAGAAGACATCAAGATTAAGGTTGGCTCAGCAGCTCCTCTTGCAGAAGAGCTTGACGTTGAGGTAAACGGTCGTGACGTCATGAGCGGTCTTCCAAAGACTGTTCGTATCGAGTCAGAAGAGATTCGTCGTGCCCTTGATCGTCCTCTTGACGAGGTCACCAAGGCTGTCAAAGATGCGCTTGATGTGACTCCACCAGATCTTGCCTCTGATCTTATGTACTACGGTATTTTGCTTACCGGTGGCGGCGGCATGCTTCGCGGTCTTGATCAAAGACTTCGTGAAGAGACTGGCGTTCCCGTTAACGTAAGCCCAACCGCATTAGAAAATGTTGTTACCGGTTGTGCAAAGGTTCTTGAGGCTAACGCATTGTCCGGTGGATTTGTTCAGAGTGCAGGCCAATAAATATGCCATTGTCTCATCAGATCCAGGGTGCTTCAACAGGCCTTGGATCTAACAATAATAAGCATACGGGTGGCCGTAGTTTTATTATTCTTTCGCTGCTTTCAATTGTGTTATTGACGGTCAGCGCTCGTATGGGTACAGAAGGACCGCTCGAGATGGTTCGAGGTGGGTTCTCTACTATTACCATGCCTTTTAGAATGGCGGGTTCTGCTATTGCCATGCCTTTCCAGGGCATTGGTAACATTTTTAGTAACTTAACAGCAGACCAGCAAACGCTTTCTGACCTCAAGGCAGAAAATGAGCAGTTGCGTTCAAGAAATGCAGAGCTAGAAGAGACAAATCAGTCCACGCAGCGTCTACAGGGTCTTCTCGACCTCAAAAATACCTATAACCTGCAGTCCACAGGCGCTCGTGTTATCTCTGGTTCTACTGACTCGTTCAATAACACCATTACGATTGACAAGGGAACTTCGTCTGGGCTGGCTGTTGGCATGCCTGTTGTTGATAGCGGTGGCGTTATCGGCCAGATTATTGAGTGTGGTCCTACAACTTCTACCGTTCGTCTTATCACTGACGAGAAGAGCGGTGTGGCTGCTATGGTTCAAAGTAGTCGAGCTCAAGGCATGCTTATGGGTTCTGCGTCAAGACAGATTACTCTTAACCTCATCAACACCAACCAGAAGGTTGCCGTAGGCGATACAGTTGTTACCAGCGGTCTTGGTGGCGTATTCCCTAAGGGCCTTCCTCTAGGTAAGGTTACCAGCGTTGAGGCAGCTCCAGGATCGCTCTATTACACCATCGTTGTTGAGCCTTATGGAAATGTCAGCACTAACGAGGAGGTAATGGTTATCACGTCTCTTTCTGAGGAGCAAAAAGCTACCGCAGATGATATTGCAGAGGCAGATAAGCAAAACACTCCAACAGCAACTGACTCAGACGGTAAGGATAAAGACTCAAAAGACGGATCCACTACGTCTTCATCTAGCGGCACTTCTGGTAGCGGTTCAACAAACAACACAACTAACACTCAGCAGAATGCAACAGTTGCTGCTCCAACGGGTAATACACAACATAACAGCGGAAGAACAGATTAAGGGGGATGCATGCAGGTTTCTGATAGAAATAAAAACACACGCAGCATCGCCGTTCTTGCTGTTATTTGCTTCATTTTACAGATTATGCTTACACCACAGGTTTCTTTTGGTGGGGGAGTTATCAATTTTGCACTTATTTTCTCGGCAGCTATTGCGCTGAGATATGGTGGTAAAACCGGCGTAATATGCGGCTTTATTGCTGGTCTTATCTATGATTTGACTTCTCCTAATCCTATTGGCCTCATGGCACTCTTGCTTGTGGTCAGTTCTTATTTCATGGGCCAAGAGGTAAGAGACAGAATCTCTGGCAATTTTGGTACCTCTATGGGCTTTGTTGCCCTTCAAACTTTTGGTGTCACCTTTATGTATCAGCTCATTAATTCTTTGATTGGCTCTGGTGGCAACTTCTTTGAGGGGCTGCTGTTTAAGTCTTTCCCCACCATGTTGTTTACCATTTTGGCAGCGCTGCCTGTTTTCTATGTACTTTCTCATTCCCAAAGGTCTCATTCATCTTTGGGTGGAACTTCGCTCTATCGCGGATCTCATCGAGCTCCTCAGCGCCTTAAATAAGGGGTTAGTATGAATTTCACCCTTGTTATCCTTGCTTGTTGTGCTGTTGCAGCAATTGGTTTGATCATTGTTTACCTCACCTTTGGTAGAAAAGACTCGCCGTTTACCTTTGATATTGGTGGCGGCGCTCCCAAGGCGTCTGGTGGTTCTGACGGCTCTGCCGAGAAGACCCTCTCGTCCAGACTTATCGGATTTGCAATTGCTGTTGGCGGCATGTTTGCCGTGCTTATTGGTCGTCTTTGGACCATGCAGCTCTTATCGTCAGCTGACTATACCGAGCAAGCAGAGAGAAACCGTACGCGAACAGTTACTACCGCAGCTCCTCGCGGTCGCATTCTGGACAGAAATGGCGTGGAGATTGTTACTAACAGGCCAAGTCCAACGGTAGTAGCTCGCGCAGACGTTGCAGAAGACTACATTAAGCTGCAGATTCTTGCTAACCTTTTGGGCATGCCTATGTTGGCGGTGCGCAGAAAAATCATGGATACCTCTGATGGTGCCCAAGCGCTTCGCACGGTTTCTGTAGATGTTTCTAGGCGCGTAGTTGCCTACATTTACGCTCATGGCGCTTTGCTTGATGGCGTTTCAATTGAGGAGCGTACCCAGCGCGCCTATCCAAACGGTTCTCTTGCAGCTCATGTTGTTGGCTACACCGGAACCGTTACACAAGAGCAGCTTGAAAGCAGTAAAACTGCGGATGGCGGCTTTGTGTATGCCCACGGCGATATCGTGGGACAAACGGGTGTTGAGTATCAGTACGAGTCCGCTCTTCAGGGTGTTCGTGGTGAACAAACGGTGTATGTTGATGCTGCTGGTAATGTTTTATCTCACTCAACGTCTATTGCTCCTCAGAGCGGCTCAGATGTTGTTTTGACCATTGATGCAAACATCCAAAAAGCAGCAGAAGCATCTCTTGTCAGTGTTATCAACACAGTTAGATCACAAGACTTCCAGGGTCGTAGTGCAAGCGTGGTTGCGCTTGATTGCACCAACGGTGAAGTTATTGCTATGGCAAGCTATCCAACGTATTCACCTTCAATGTTTGTTGGAGGTATTTCCAGTTCTGACTGGGATACGCTTTCTTCTGAAGAGGCAAACTATCCGCTGATGAATCGCGCAATTGCTGGACAGTATCCATCTGGATCTACCATCAAAGCACTTACTACCTTTGCCGGACTCAAATACGGCATTTGTGACGGAAATTCAAGCTGGTATTGCACGGGTTTCTGGACTGGTTTTGGCGAGCAGTACGGCATGCACTGTTGGCTTCTTTCTGGTCACGGCACCGTTAACCTCATTACCGGTATTACCAACTCTTGCGATATTGTCTTTTATGAGATTGGTAAGGGCTTCTTCTATAACAACGATCATCCAGAGGGCATGCAAGAGACATTCCGTGCCTTTGGACTTGGTGCGCTTTCTGGTATTGACCTTCCAGAAGAGGCGTCTGGCCGCGTTCCTGATGCAGAGTGGAAGTGGAATTACTTTACCAGCTCACCTGATGATGCTCGTAAGTGGCAGGGTGGCGACAACTGTAACCTTGCAATTGGACAGGGTGATCTTTTGGTAACCTGCCTCCAGATGGCAAATGCGTATTGTGGCATTGCAAACCGAGGTCCAATTTACAAACCACATGTTTTGAAGAGCATTAACGCCAGAAATGGCAATGGCTCTGTTATTGAGTACAAAAACGAGGTCATTCTGAGCCCAGAAGAAAAAGATGAGCACCGAGACATTGTTGCTCGCGGTCTTTATGGTGTTGTCTATGAGGAATCTGCTTCTCAGACTATCCACTGGACCAATCTTGATGTCACGGTTAATGGCAAGACGGGTACTGCTGAGCAGCAGTCTATTGGCGAGCCCGTGGGTTGGTTTGTTGGCTATGCACCTGCTGACAAGCCTCAGTATGTTGTTGCCGCAAATCTTGATTGCGCACCTTCTGGCGCAGGTTCTGGTATGTATATTGTTCGAGACGTCTTTGGTGCAATTTATAATCAGCCAGACAACGTTGGTAGGTAAGGAGGCGAGAAACCCATGGCACTTGATTCATCTGCAGTTACAAAACAGAGAATGAACTCACCTTTTAGGAGGCGTGGAGGTATTCCTTCAGGCGGCCTTGCCAAGAAAGAGAAGCTTACTGGTAAGAATATCTTGAGTAATCTCTATCTAGCACAGCTTGTTCCCGCGGCACTTCTCGTCCTTATCGGCATTGTGGTTATCTGGACCGCATCGATGAACATTGCCGAAGCTAGTTTTCCTAGGCACCTTCTAGGTATTGGTTTGGGCCTTGTTTTTGCCACGCTTATGTGGCGCTATGATTACAGAGCACTTTCAAATATGACAAATGTGCTGCTTGTTGGCGTATTTGTGTTGATGATTTTGCCTAAGATCCCCGGCTTTGGCGTCTCGGTTAAGGGTATGACCGGTTGGGTTAATATCCCACTTGTTGGATTTAGATTTCAGCCGTCTGAGCTGGGAAAGATTGTCACAATCTTCCTTATGGCCTCGGTGTGTGCTCAGTATAACGGTAAGGTAGAAACGCTCAGAGACTATGTAAAGCTTTGTGGAACATTGATGGTCCCGTTTGGCTCCATCATGCTTTTGCCTGACCTGGGAACCGGCCTGATTATTTTGGTTATCGGAGCCACCATCATCATTTGCTCTGGTGCAAAACGTTCTTGGATTCTTGTGACCGTTCTTTTGCTCATTGCTGTTGTTGCTCTTGTTGTTGTGACTTCTATGATTCCTGGTATTCCTCACATTCTTAAGGAGTACCAGATGAAGCGTCTTACCGTCTTCTTGGATCCTTCCGTTGATCCGTCGGGAGACGGCTATAACCTGCAACAGGCAAAGATTGCCGTAGGTTCTGGTGGCTTTATTGGAAAAGGACCAGGTAACGCTACGCAGGCAAGTGGACGATTCTTACCAGAGGCACACACAGACTTTGTTTTTGCACTCTTCTCGGAAGAGTTTGGCTTCCTTGGTGCATTCATTATGCTTTCACTCTTTGCGTGGATGATTTTTGCAACTATTCTGTTTGCTATGAAGACCGAGAATACCTTCTCTAAGCTGGTACTTGTTGGTTGTGCAGCCATGTGGTCGTTCCAGGTTTTACAGAATGTTGGCATGTGTATTGGTATCATGCCTATTACTGGTATTCCATTGCCTTTTATCAGCTTTGGATCAACATCGATGATTGCCCAGCTTGTTTCTGTGGGAATCGTCCAGTCTGTTTACAGACATAGAACAAAGGCGGCATAAGCCATGGCAAAAAGAAACAGCTTGGGCAAACTTGCTACCTCTGTATTACAAGAATTCCGCGGGTCTCTTTCATCTCTAGAGCCAACTTATACGCATATCTACGTTGATTCCCTTGCTTCTGAAGAGGTAATCCTGGCTGTACATTCGTATTTTATGCCAGAGAGAACAGATGCAACGGTGCGCGTCTCTAAACTTGCCGACGGTGTTTCGTTTGTTTCTGGAGGCATTGGTCGCACGGGAAAGAATGCTGCTATTCCTGATATTGCGGTGATTATTCCTACGCCAACATCACAGTACGAGGACGCCCTTACCATGTTGGTAAGTCATTCAATTCCTTGTGCGGTGGTTGTAGAGTCTGCAGTTGAAGCGCAACAAATTGCTGATACGCTCTACAACACAGGGCTTATTAGCATTGTTGCGGGCACCACTGAAGAAGTGCTCTTTGATCGACTCTCTTCATGGATTGCAACGGCAACAGAAAAATCAGTCTCTTTTGCGGCAGCGTATCCTCTTTGTAGAACTCAAGTGGTCAAACAGATAACTGCTGCTTGCGCTAAAGAAAATGCAGCTATTGGAGCTGTGGCGATTGTCCCTGGCTCTGATATGCCGCTGATGACTGCACGTCAGATCAGACTGGCACTTGATATTACCGCCGCCTATAACATCAATATGAGTGTTGAAACCATCGCCGAACTTCTCGGCGTTGTGGGTGCGGGCTTTGGATACCGTACGGTTGCACGCACGGTCGCAGGCACAGTTCCAGGATTTGGCTGGGCGCTTAAGGCTGGCATGGGGTACGCAGGAACTCACACTACTGCTCGCGTCATTCACGCGTATGCTCGCAAAATTGCCGAGAAACGCGATGGGGTAGCAGCTGATTCTTCTACCAAAACCGGAGCTTCGAGCGCTTCCACAGGCGCAAGCGCAACAGCAGATACAAATTCACAATCAAATACCGTAGAGATAGCAACCACACAGTCCCTCGCCAAAAGATAGAAAGTAGACTATCGTGCGTGTTAAACGAGAAAATCTCTTCCATCTCATTGAGCCCATGCTTCCGCATGTCGAGAAACCCTCAAGATACTTAAATCACGAGTGGGGAGCAGTAGAGGAGCAAGAGGGTCCTTTTCACGTTTGTATGGTTTACGCTGACGTGTACGAGGTGGGTCAGCCTAATTTGGGCATTGCCATTCTCTATAACGCTTTGAATAAGGCTCCTCATATTTCTTGTGAGCGCGCCTATCTGCCTTGGGTCGATATGGCAGCTTTGATGCGTAAGCGCAATGTTCCTCTGCTTTCGTTGGAGGGTGCTGCACCTTTAGCATCTTTTGATGTAGTGGGCTTCACCCTTGCGCATGAAATGATTGCAACCAACATTATAGAAACGCTTGATTTAGCAGGTATTCCCAAGCTTTCCGAAGAGCGTGATGAAGAAGATCCGCTTATTTTTGGTGGCGGTCCTTCTGTTTGGAACTCAGAGCCCGTGGCCCCGCTCTTTGATGCAATTCTTTTGGGTGATGGCGAAGAAGCGCTGGTAGAGATGTGTGAGTGCGTCAGAACTTCCAAGCTAGACGGAGTTTCTCGCCAAGAGATTTTGCACAGGCTGTCTCAGATTCAGGGCGTTTACGTACCATCGCTTTATCAGATTGTGCATGACAATACCTCAACACGCTGGGGCTATGCGGTTCCTAAAGAGGGAAATAGCGCTCCAAGCGTGGTTTATAAGCGTTGTCTGCCAGATCTTTCAGTAACAGACCCTGTTGCTCAGCGTATTGTTCCGTATACCGAGATTATTCAGGACAGGCTGGCTTTAGAGATTCAACGAGGCTGTGCTCGCGGCTGCAGGTTCTGTCAGGCCGGAATGACGTATCGTCCTGTTCGCGAGCGCCCAGCTCAGCAGATTATCACAGCAGGCGAGGAAGGCCTTTTGAAGAGCGGCTACGATGAGGTTTCACTCACGTCGCTCTCTACAACGGATCACTCTCAGTGCGGCTATATTCTGCGCCGTATGAACTCTGACCTGCGTAAACGTGGAGTGCGAATCTCCATTCCTTCCCAGCGTATGGACGCGTTTGGTGCGGAGATGGCAGACGCCGTTTCTACCTCAAGGCGCGGCGGACTGACGTTTGCACCAGAAGCAGGCTCTCAGCGCATGCGTGACGTCATCAACAAAAACGTCACTGAGGATGATCTTGAGTCCGCAGCTAGAAATGCGTTTGAAAACGGCTGGCGTCGCATGAAGCTCTACTTTATGATGGGCCTTCCAACAGAAACCGACGAAGACATTCAAGCTATTCCCGCGGTTGCAAAGCGTATTTTAGATATCGGTCGAGAAATTGGCGGCAAAGGTGTTACGGTTTCTGCTTCCGTTGCCGTATTTGTGCCCAAGTCCTACACGCCATTCCAGTGGGTTGGACAGATTTCTCGTGAGGAAGCCCAGCGTAGACAGCAGTTATTGCTGTCTTCTAACCATGATAGGGGACTCAAGATTGCCTACCACGATTCTGGAACGTCCCTGGTAGAAGGTGCGCTTTCAAAGATGGGTCGCGACGGCTTTGATCTGATTTATCAGGCGTGGAAAAATGGTTGCAAGTTTGATGCGTGGACCAGTGAGTTTAATCTTGATGCTTGGAATGCAGCTGCAGAAAGTCTTGGTTTCTCGCTGTCTGATATTGCAACAGAAACCTTTGATATCCAGGCAAAACTTCCTTGGGACCATACGTCTCCTGGCGTCTCCAAGGGCTATCTACAGCGAGAATATCGTCGAGCAATGGACGAGGTCACCACACCTGACTGCACGTTTACCTCTTGTACGGGATGTGCGGTATGCCAAACCTTGAAGGTCGACAACGTTTTGATGGGGGTGCGCTCATGACGGATAAGCAGGTAGAGAGCGTAGCTCCTGAGACGGCTGAGTCCGTGAAGAAAGACTGGCGTGCCGGTAGGCCACAGATTCAGCCAGAGATTATGACGGAACGTGGAGCAGAGATTTTTAGGCTTCGCGTGGCTTACAAGAAAGATGACCGCCTTGCGTTTCTAGGACACCTTGCGCTTATTGGTACTATTGAGCGCTGTGTTCGTAGGGCACAGTTACCGTTTAGGGTGGGTAACGGCTTTGCAAAACGCATGGGCGTGCAGTTCTCTCAGGCGCTTCCTGTTGGCGCTTCGTCTGAGGCGGAGTACTTTGACTTGAAGCTCACAGAATACGTGGACCCGGATGAGGCGTTAGAGAGGTTGTCGTCGGCTACGCCTCCCGCGCTTGCTCCGTTTGCTGCCAGCTACGTTGATCGGTCGCTGCCAGCGCTTGAAGCATGGTTGAATGCAGCTCATTGGAGATGTGACATTTTGGGAGAAGGTCTTAGGTCAGACGCGTTGCGTTGGGGGTTTGAGGATCTTCTCGCCAAAAAAGAGCTGACGTACATGCGCGGAGACAAGCAAAAAGTGGTCAACTTGGAGACAACGTTTGCGGGCTATAAGATTTCTGAGAGCTCCTCTGAAACGTGCATTTCATTTGAGCTTGATACACTCCAAGATCCAAGAGCAGCGCTTAGACCTGCAGTTTTGATTTATGAGGCTCAGAGAATTGCAGCTCAAGCTGGAGTGGATGGCCTACAAGGTATTGACTCGTTGAAGGTGTGCCGCGTTTCACAGGCACACGTTTCAGAAAATGGACTCCTTGTGAAGCCTCTATAACATGTAGTTTTGTCTTGGAATTTTCTGAAATATGCAGTAGACTATTTCGAGTTGTGTTTCTCGCCGAGGGACATGGGACACCGACAGTTTCCCGCGGATGCCACAGGTCACGGCGGCGAAGGTCTTTGCTCGGATCTTCAGAAACGCAAAGATAGTATTAATCGTTGCAAGAATCAGCAATGAAGGGTTACACACATGTACGCAATCGTAGCAACTGGTGGCAAGCAGTATAAGGTTGCCAAGGGCGACGTAATCAGCGTCGAGAAGCTTGATGCGCAGCCTGGCGATAAGGTAAAGCTTGATGTTCTTATGCTTAACGACGGCAAGAAGGTTGTTGCTGACGCTGCCACTCTTTCCTCTAAGAAGGTTACCTGTGAGGTTCTTGAGCAGTACAAGGACAAGAAGGTCCTCGTCTTCAAGTTCCACAAGCGTAAGCGCTATCACCGCGCCAACGGTCACCGTCAGAACCTTACTAAGCTGAAGGTTACCGCGCTCCCTACCGCTCGTAAGGCTGCTGCTAAGGCATCCGACGAGTCTGCAGAGTAATTGGTCACTTCTGATATTGAGATAGGCAGGTAGCATTTATGGCACACAAGAAAGGTCTCGGCTCTTCCCGCAATGGTCGCGACTCACAAGCACAGCGCCTTGGCGTTAAGATTTACGGTGGTCAGGCAATCAAGGCTGGCCAGATTATCATCCGTCAGCGTGGTACTCACATCACTCCTGGCGTAAACGTTGGTCGCGGCAAGGATGACACTCTCTTTGCACTTTGCGATGGCGTTGTTGAGTTCAAGAAGGGTGCTAAGCACGTCGTTAACGTCGTTGCTGCTGAGGCATAAGTTTTCTTGAACATTCGCAGTTCATTCAAGGGGTCCTTCGGGACCCCTTTTTATTTCTCGCGGTATCTGACGCGTACCGTTCACAGTTTCTAATTTGTTTCTTAATGTATTTCTTGACACAACCGGGCAAAGTAATGGTATTCTTCTTACATTGCAATTTACGCTCTTGGGAGGAGGACATATCATGCGCGCTACATGCACTCAGCAGTGGTGGTGGAACAACTTGTCTTTCTCCGGTCAGCGATGAGTTGCTTCTGCATACGCATTTAGAGGCTCTCGGGTGACCGAGAGCTTTTTTTGTGCGTACGTTTCTCGCTAAATCCGGATGGCGAGAAACCCGTTTAGTTGAAAGTTTTGTTTGTTCGTTTTGTTTTGCTTTAAAGGAGTTTGTATGTCTACAGAAAATCTCAATCAGGTCAACGCCGCAGACACAGAGACAGGATCTGCTGAGCAGGCACCACGTGTTGTTGCTGTTTCAAAGTCTGCAGGCGTTTTGGATGTTACTTCTCTTGTTCTTGTTGCCGTTCTTATTGCTGCTGGTTTTATTCTTAACCTAACCGTTGGTAAGGCAATTAGTGCTATTGGCATTGGTCCAGAGTTCATTATTGCGTCGTTCTGCCTGGCTATTCTTCTGCTGAAGCCAACTGCTGTTCAGAGTCTGGTTATTGGCCTTATTGCAGCTACCGTTATTCAGCTGACCACCTCTGTTCCTGGCGCTGATTTTGTTGCAGAGGGCATTGCTTCACTTGTTATGTTTGCTTTCACAAAGTCCGCTCTTGCAGATAAGCCAGTAATGCCTGCAATTGGCTCTTTTGTAACAACTCTCATCTCTGGTCTCATCTTTGCTGCCATTGCTATTCCAGCCAAAGGTGCAACTATTGAGCTTTTCTACGTAATGCTTCCTGTCATCGTGGGAACTGCATTCTTTAATGCTATTGTTGTTCAGGTTCTTGCGGCTCCTCTTAAGAAGGTTTTGGGTCGATAAGTTCTTAGATACGCACATATTTCCTGGAGAACACTGTGTCTATTATTGAAGTTCAATCTGTGTCATACAGCTATCCTGATAGCTCAGCACGCGCTCTTAATGAGCTCTCGCTGAGCGTTCAAGAGGGCGACTTTGTAGGTATTGTTGGCCCTTCTGGTGCAGGTAAGTCTACGCTTGCTCTTGCGCTCTCTGGTGCCATTCCTCACCACTTTAGAGGTAATTTCTTTGGCAAGATTCTTGTCTCTGGAATGGATACCTGTACGGTTTCCTTAACTGATATCTCTAAGATTGTGGGATCCATTACCCAAGATATCAATGCGCAGATGGTTGCTTCAATTGTTGAGGATGAGCTTCTCTTTGGTCTTGAGAACTTTGCTGTTCCTCACGCAGAAATTCCAGAGCGAATTACCTATGCGCTAGAAACAGTTGGTATTGCCAACCTTCGCTTTAGAGAGATTGCTTCTCTTTCTGGTGGTCAGAAGCAAAAGGTTGCTATTGCAGCACTTTTGGCACTACAGCCACAGGTTATGGTACTTGATGAGCCAACAGCAGCTTTAGATCCAACGTCGTCTGAGTTAATCTTCCAGACACTTTCAGAGCTCAACAAAACCAAAGGTATTAC
>JABZHQ010000132.1:0-1653 GCA_015258765.1 Atopobium sp.
TCTCGATGCCGGGCATCATGTCCTCTTTTCTGTGGCGGCAGAGCCAGCCAGGGGCGCCTTGGGCACCCGCGAATGTTTATCCCTTTCATTCTACCCGTGTCACCGGACAAAAAATGACTAGCTCGCAAATTAGTGAGCTAGTCATAAAAAATTTAAATCAAACTTACTTGAGAAGGCCTATTGAGCAGGTCTATCAAGAAGACGGGTTTCTCGCCAGATAAACTTAGAAATCAACTACGCCGTCAGAGTTTTCCCACTCTTCAACAAAATCGCTATACGTACCTGCAAGAATTGCTTCGCGTGCCTGACGCATCAACTCAAGCAGGAAGTAAATATTGTGCATAGAAAGCAGCTGTCCGCCTAGCATCTCATGCTGTTTGACCAGGTGATTAATGTACGCGCGAGAATAACCGCCCGTGCAAACCGGACAGGTGCACTTGGCGTCAATAGGACCCGCGTCGGCAAAGTACTTAGCGTTCTTGAGGTTCATACGACCCTCGTGAGAAAACGCGGTGCCCATACGCGCGGTGCGCGTTGGAAGCACGCAGTCAAACATATCAATGCCACAAGCAACACCGCGAATAAGCGTGGACGGATTGCCAACGCCCATCAGGTAGCGAGGCTTATTGCGTGGCATGTAATCAGCGCAAAGTGGAGCCAGCGTCTCAAACATAACCTCGTGAGGCTCTCCAACGGAATAGCCACCAATGCCATAACCAGGGAAATCACCAATGGACTCAAGGTGCTCAATTGAGCGCTTGCGCAAATCAAGATGCATGCCACCCTGGACAATACCAAAGAGCGCCTGATCGGGGCGTGTATGAGCCTTGAAGCATCTCTCGGCCCATGCACTTGAAAGTTCAACTCCGCGCTCAACTTTTTTGCGCTCGGCAGGATAGCCTACGCATTGATCAAGCTGCATAACAATGTCTGCGCCAAGGTTCTGGGCAATCTGCATGTTAGTTTCTGGCGTCCAATATGACCAGGCACCGTCGTAGTCTACCGCACGGAATTTAACACCCTCGTCAGAGAGCTTCATGAACTCCTCGTGACTGAAGACCTGAAATCCGCCGGAATCCGTCAGGATAGGTCCATGCCACTGCATAAAATCATGCAGGCCACCCATCTGCGCCACCAGCTCATCTCCTGGGCGCTGAGACAAATGGTACGTGTTTGCCAGAATAATCTTGGCACCAAGGTCACGGACGGTATCGGTCATCAAACCTTTAACGGTTGCCTTGGTACCAACCGGCATAAAAATAGGCGTTGGAATATCACCGTGAGGCGTGTGGAAGATGCCAGCACGCGCATGCGTTTTGGGATCTTCAGCGAGAAGTTCGTAGGTAAACCAAGAATCTTCTTTTTTCTCTGCCCAATTTTCTGTGTGTACGCAGGAAATTTTGGTGGTAAAACCCTGTGCTTTTTTGGAGCCGTCTGGCATGTAACCTCGATTACAACGTGCGGAGAGCATCAACCAAAGCTGTCTTGCCCTCTGTTTTCTGGTCCTTCATTTTTATCACACGTGCAGGACATCCCGCTACCACAGCGTTTGCTGGAACGTCCTCAACTACCACAGCACCTGCTGCGACAACAGCACCCTCTCCAACACGAATACCCTCGATAACCACGGCGTTTGCGCCAATAAGAACGTTA
>JABZHQ010000133.1:0-1615 GCA_015258765.1 Atopobium sp.
CAACGACGCCATTCTCGGAAAGCTGAGTGAGGGCCATGTCAACCATGGAAACGGCACCCTCGACGATCTTCTTACGAGCGGCGATAATTGCCTCTGCCTGCTGGCGGCGGAGCATTGCCTGCGCAATCTCAGGGGCGTAGGACAGGTGCGTGAGGCGAGCGTCGTCAACGGTGATACCAGCAACAGAAAGGTTGCGACTCAGCTCGGACTGAAGCGCCTCGGAGACCTCCTCGATGTTGGAACGCAGAGTAATTGCGGTGTTGGACTCGGACTCGTCCTCCATGTGGTCGTAGCTGTAGATGCTCGCGACGTGCCTGAGCGCGGTCTCTGCCTGCATAGCAACGTAGCTGTCGTAGTCGTCGACGTCAAAGAGGGCCTTTGCGGTATCGCTGACGCGCCAAACAACAACCTCGGCGATCTCGATTGGGTTACCCATGCGGTCGTTGACCTTGAGGACGTCGCCGTTCAGCGTGCGAGCACGGGTGGAAATGATGGAGGTGTGCACGTTTACACTTGGAGTAACGCCTGCAGCGAGCGAGGAAAGATCACCCACGTTTGTAGACAGGGTCTTGGCGTAGTAAGGATTTGCCCAGCGCAGACCCTCGTCCTTAACGGTGCCAATATACTTACCAAACAGCACGCAAACCTTTGCCTGACCAGGCTGAAGGCTGAACAGACCACTTGAAACAAACATTCCTGCAAAGAAGAATACCAGTGCACCAATGATGCTTGGGAACGATGGATCCAGACGAGGATTTCTGTCTGCAGCGATAGCGCTGAGTACAAAATTAGCCAAAAACAGGGCTGCAACTGCAAAAAGAACAATGGTAATCAGCAGGAACAGCCAACCACTCTTGGACTTAATGATTTTCTCGGTGCTCATAAGATCTCCTTTGTGACAATGAGCCTTCTGTTGGCATCATTGTGATATCACATTGATTACAAGTCAAGAAAATTTTTATTTAAATGTTGTTTAAAAATCGCAGGTGAGACGGTGGTTTTGTTGATCTCGGCGCGCGGCGAGAGGTGAGCGATGAGAAAAACGCTTGATGCGGCACGTGGCGAGAAGTTCGTCTCTTCGAGAAAAGTAACCGATCTGTAAGGCTTGGACTAAGCGCGCCTGATTTCTACAAAGAATCTGTAACTTTTGCCTGAAAACATAAAAGAATCGGTGGATTCTGCCTGATTTCATCAAAGAATCTGTGTCCCAAACACAGATTCTTTGCACTTTTCAGGCGGGCCTTTCGGGACGTGACTTTTGAATCCGAGGTTAGTTTCACGAGCACTCTTATGGAGCCTGATTTTCTCGCCAAGTCTGAGCGATTTGCCGGAAAAGCGCGTCATGTCTGAGCTATTTGCCGGTTTTTCTCGCCAAGTCTGAGCTGTTTTACTCAGACTTGATGCGGTTTTCAGGCTCATAACTAGAGGCAATCAAAAGATGGTGGAGAATAGCTTGATTGCACAAAAACACACCTCGGGAGAAGTCCCCAAGGTGTGTTCGGTGTGCACTATCGCCTGCTCGCAGCCGACGCTGCTCGCAGCCCGCAGCCTCGCGTCCGTCGCAGAGCCCGCAGCGCAATGCAGCCCGCAGCCTCGCGTCACGCTAGTCAATACG
>JABZHQ010000134.1:0-1614 GCA_015258765.1 Atopobium sp.
ATGACTCTTTATTTTTTTGAAAAGTACACTACTATTCAGATTCATTCCCAAAAAAACATGATTGGAAAAGACGATGGCACAAGACTCGTTTGAGATGAATCCTACGCAATTGACGGCCCTAGAGAACGCCTCTATGCCACAAGATTCTGATGCCGAGTTTTCCATTCTTTCTGCAATGATTCTTTCGGAAGAAATCAGAGGAGAGTGCCTCATTAGGCTTTCTTCCGAAGATTTCTATATTCCATCCAATCAAATTATTTTTGAGGCAATTAAGTCCCTGTTTGACAATAACAAGCCGGTAGACGTCATTTCGCTTGCAGACCACCTTAAGAGTAACGGCAAGTTTGAGCGCGCTGGAGGAGCTGTCCGTTTAGCAGAGCTTGGAAACAACCCACTTGCTATGGTTGGTTGGGAAAACCACGCTGTTATGCTGCACCGTGATACTACGCTTAGAAAGATGATTAGTGCTTCTGCAAAGATTTCTGCGCTTGCCTACAACGCTCCAGAAGATACAAAAGAAGTAGTTGACCAGGCAGAAAAGCTTATTTTTGATGTGACCAACAGAGATGTTCAGCAGTCTGAGCAGGGCATTGAAGACATTATGACTGATCTCTTTGAAGAGCTTCAGCAAAATGCTGGCAAAGATGCTTCAGAGCTGGGTGTCCAAACAGGATTTGCAACCCTAGATAACCTCTTCCAAGGTCTTCGTCCTGGTCAGATGGTTGTTATTGGTGCTCGTCCTGGTGTTGGTAAGACCTCTTTTGCTCTCAGCATGGCCTATAACGCCGCAGTTTCCGGTGCAACTGTTGCGCTCTTCTCGCTTGAGATGAGCAAGATTGAGATTGCGCAGAGGCTGTTGGCTTCTGAATCAAAGGTTGATTTGCAGACCATCCGTTCTTCCAACATCAGAAATGAGCAGTGGCCCACCCTTCTGGAGGCAGCAGAGCGCATTTCTCGCCTTAAAATCATCGTTGATGATACTCCGGGCACAACAGTCACAGAAATCCGCGCAAAAGCCCGCAGAATGCTTAATAAGGCCGAGAAGGGCGTCATTATCATCGACTACCTTCAGCTGCTTTCTCCGCCAGCCGAGAAGGGCCGTGCAGACAGTCGTGCAACTGAAGTTTCTGAGATGTCTCGTGGCATTAAGATTATGGCTAAAGACCTTAAAGCGCCTGTTATTGCACTTTCTCAGCTCAACCGTACGCTTGAGAACAGAAACGGCAAGCGTCCACAACTTTCTGACCTGCGTGAGTCCGGTGCAATCGAGCAGGATGCAGATATTGTTTTGCTGCTTGACCGCTCACTGAGCGATGAAGAAGCTGCACGTGATGACCGTCCTGATAAAGACGTTACCAACATCATTGTTGCAAAGAACCGTGCAGGTGCTCTGAGGGATGTTCCTGTTATGTTTATGCCAACATCCACCAAGTTTGTTGAGATCTACCAGGGAAATAATTACTCAGAAAGTGAAGCCGCACAGTACGCTGCGATGGCAAACCCCGCGCATTAATCGTTTCTTATGTGTGACAAAACCTCTGCGCTTCTGTGCTTTTGCGAGCGGTATTAGATATACTTATGAAGCAACCCCTAAAGAGGTTGCAACCGTCATGT
>JABZHQ010000135.1:0-1600 GCA_015258765.1 Atopobium sp.
CGATTGCTGTAGCAACAGCTTGAAAGAGCAGCTTTCCATAAGAGAGCGTCGTAGCGCCTTGCTGGGCTTCTTCTTCGTCTTCCTCAGAAGCGTCTTCTTTGAGCGCCTTATAGCCGCTGTACAGCATGTTTGAACCGATGAAGCCAAGGATGACTAAAGAGACCATTCCTGCATACTTCTCAATCAATTCTGCTGCAATGCCGCCAACAAAATAACCGGCAAGAGGCATACCAAACTGAAAGAGGCCAAAGAAAAGAGGCATGCGCATGAGGCGAGAAACTCTATGGTCATCAAAGGCAAAGGTGTTAGAGATGGTGACAGAGAACGCATCTGTTGCAAGCGCCACACCAAGCAGTAAAATTTCCAGTAGACCCATGTGTGAGTTCCTAGGTATCATTAAATCTTGTAACACAAAGATGAAATTTTAACGCCTATGAGCGTTTTTCAGCTACTCTTATACTGAAAAACTACAAGGAGTGTTATGCCTGCTTTAATAACCCACTATCTGTTTGGTGCAGAGGTGGTTAATGATTTGCCCAAAGAGCTCATTGCCACTGAAGCTGAGGTTAATGCATTTTTGCTCGGAAACCAGGGGCCTGATCCCTTCCTTGCACGTCATCTAGCCTGGCCAAACCACTCACTTGCCTGCAATAGGCTGCATCGTCGTATGCACGCAGGCCATATTGTTGACGCATTTTTATCCATTCGCGATGGGGTTTCTCGCCTCCCGCAGAGCGACATGCCAGCTGGCCGCGCGTTTGCACTTGGCCTCTTAGCACACTACGCGCTAGATAGAATTGTCCATCCGTTTGTGTATTCCCAGCAAGATGCACTGATTGAGGCGGAACCATCTCTCAAAAATGCCTACAGAGAACTCCACCCTATTATCGAGACAGACTTAGACTCATACCTTCTCTGGCACATGCGTCACACCACCGTTGAGACGTTCCCACCAGCTGAGGTGCTTGAAGCAATTGAATCAACCAAGCATGTTGGTGGCGCACTCTTCTCGCAAGTAGCGCTTCAGGTATTTGACCTTAATGTTGGTGTTGGTGAGTACGAGAAAGCCCTCCAGGACTACGCTCGCATTTACCACACGGTAGAGCGCACTGATCCTAAATACACTACCAAGCTTCCTGACGTTTTATACAAGACCGAGAAGTTCATGCGCCCTTCAAACAATTCGTACGTTGCTGCAATGGCTCACCGTATTGTTATGACTGAGGACTTCCCTACCGCTAATCTCAAGCGTCTTCCTTGGAAAGAGCCTTACACAGGAGAAATTAAGACTGAAAGTATTCTTGATCTTATGGATGAAGCTCGTGAGTTCTACAAAGAGCTTGTTCAGGCAACTATCTTAGGTCAAAGAATCACCTTGGAAGAACTGGTCGACGGTATCAATTACATGGGCAAACCCGTTGTAGAAATGGTTGATGACGAGGACTAACTCGCGGCAAAATACAAATGCGTTGAGCATTCAAACACGTAAGAGAAAAGCGGCTACCTTTGAACTGCCTCCCATTTCTTGGACACGAGAAATGGGAGGCAGTTCAAAACACACCTAAGTCAGATAATCTGTCAAAAAGACGTATACATGACG
>JABZHQ010000057.1:0-7707 GCA_015258765.1 Atopobium sp.
TGGCAGCCCGCCTCGCTTTTCCAGTACGAAACGCCGTGGCGCTCGGCAAGGGCATCGACGACGGCAAAACCAGCATTGTGCCTGGTGCGCGCGTATTTCTCGCCAGGATTTCCCAGGCCCGCTACAAGCACAATTTTGTTACCGTGCATCGAATTTCCTTCCGTTTGAGATGTGTACGTTTATGATGGTAAGGGAAAACGACAGGTTCGACCAGCGTGAACTGAGCTCGCGGTTGGCAGTCTAGCGGCGGTGCGCGTGACGTGCAGCGATCGGCGAGCAGTGAGCAGCGTGCGGGACATGCAGCGTGCGGTGAGCAGCGTGCGGGGCATGCGGCGTTCAACTGAGGTGCGGAGGCAAAATGAAGAAGATTCTGGTTACCGGATTTGAGCCTTTTGGTGGCGAGAAAATCAATCCAGCTTGGGAGGCCGTGAAGGCGCTACCCGAGACTATTGGCGGTGCTCAGGTGATAAAACTGCACGTACCTGTTGAGTTTGGCGCTGGTGCTCAGAAGGTTATCGACGCGCTTGAAGCGGAGCGTCCCGAGATTGTGCTTTGCGTGGGCCAAGCGGGTGGAAGAAGCAAGATTACGCCCGAGTTTGTGGGCATCAACTGGGCTCACGCGCGAATCCCCGACAACGCGGGCAAGCAGCCGCTCTCGCAGCGCATCATCGACGGCGCTCCCGACGCGTATTTTGCGTCGCTGCCGGTAAACGCCATGGTGGCCGCCATGAACCAGGCGGAGATCCCCGCGGCGGTCTCGTACACTGCGGGAACGTACGTCTGCAACGACGTCATGTATCAGGTCCTTCATGCGCTGGCCACGCGATTCCCGGAGACTCGCGGCACGTTTCTGCACGTACCGTTCGCAACGGAGCAGGTTGCCGAGAAAAACGCTGCAGCTGCCGAGAAGGGCCTCGCTGCGGGCGAGAAAGCTGCCGCTGGCGAGAAGGCTGCCGCTAGCGAGAAGACCCACCAGGTTCCAAGCATGTCGCTGGAAATGATGACTCGCGGACTGCAGGTTGCGCTGGAAGCGGCGCTTGCAAACGACGTTGACCTCGCGGATTCCGAAAGCGGAACGACCTGCTAGAACGCGTGCTGCTGAGGGCGGTTTACGAGTACACGGGGTTTCTCGCCAGGCGCGAGGTGCGCGGGGTTCGTGGGGCGCTGCGAGCACACCGGGTTTCTCGCCAGGCGCGCCTGAAAAGTGTAAAGAATCTGTATTTGAGACACAGATTCTTTGACAAAATCAGGCAAATCCACCGATTCTTTTACACTTTTAGGCAAAAATTACAGATTCTTTGATGAAATCAGGCGCGTCAAAGATAGGCGCTTCGGCTCTAAATTTTGAGCCTGAAAACTGCATCATGTCTGAGTAAATTTACTCAGACATGGCGAGAAAAACAGGCAAATCGCTCAGACATGGCGTACTTTTCCGGCAAATCGTTCAGACATGTCGAGAAAAACAGGCGCACTCCTGTCCGCATCAGGCTCGCTCCAGGCGTGCGCTGATCGCGCGCCAGCGCGCACCGCCCACTTGGCGAGAAACCCGATCCACTCCCAGCGTTTCCGCACAAGAAACCCGGTATCCACACGAAGTAGATACCGGGTAGAAATCGCCTTGCGACCCACACGCGCCGCTGACCTGCGGGGTTGCCGCCATTGCACGCGGCGTTGACCTGCGGGATTACAGGTTGAAGTCGCCGCCGAAGATGTCGGAGACAGGACGGTCGGTGTAGACAGCGTAAATTGCCTCGGCAATCTCGTTTGCAATGGTAATCGTCTTGATCTTGGAGCCTTCCTGATTTGCTGCTGCACAAGGAATTGCGTCGGTAACCACGCACTCCTCGATAGGAGCGTTGTTGAGGCGCTCGATTGCAGGACCAGAGAAGACGCCGTGGGTAGCGCAGACGTAGATGTCGCCCGCACCCATTTCCTTCAGCTTAACAACGGAAGCGCAGAGGGTACCTGCGGTGTCAATCATGTCGTCGTTAACGATGCAGGTCTTGCCCTTGATGTCACCAATGATGCCCATAACAGCACTCTCGTTGTGGCGAGGACGGCTCTTATGTGCAATAGCAAGGCCGCAGTCAAGGTAGTCGGAAAGCTTCTTAGCTGCTTTTGCGCGACCCATATCAGGGGAGACAACAACGGTATTCTCCCAGTCAAATGGCTTGCTCTTAAAGTAATCGCCCAGAAGGTAGAGAGCGGTCAGGTGAGAAACAGGAATGTCAAAGAAGCCCTGGATCTGGCCCTGGTGCAGGTCAAGGGTGATGACGCGGTCAACGCCAGCGTTCTCAAGCAGGTTTGCCATCAGACGAGCGGTAATAGGCTCGCGAGCAGCGGCTTTGCGGTCCTGACGAGCATATGCGTAGTGAGGGATAACCACAGTAAAGCTGTTAGCAGATGCGCGCTTTGCGGCGTCAGCAACAATCAGCGTTTCCATAACCAGGTCGTTGACGTTGACACCAGCCAAAGATTGAATGAAGAAGACCTCGTCGCCGCGGACAGACTCGTCAAAGCGAGCGTAGATTTCTCCGTTAGCAAACTTCTCGAGGAGAAGACCTTGTAGCTCTAGGTGAAGAATGTCTGCAACCTTACGAGCCAGTTCAGGGTTACCTGTACCGGTGTAGAGCTTGATATTTCTAGCAACTAACAGTGGTTCACTCAGGTTCTCGAACATCTAGTCCTCTTTCTCAAGCTTGTGACGCCTCTGGGCGGCGTATCCCTCAACAATTTTCTGCTCAGAGCGCTCGAGTGCAAGCGCATCTGCTGGTACATCCTTTGTGATGCACGAACTTGCCCCCACAAGTGCGCCATCACCAATTGAGACGGGTGCCACCATCATGGTATCGGATCCAACAAAGACGTTGTTGCCAATGTGGGTCTTAAACTTGTGGTAACCGTCGTAATTGCACGTAATTGAACCTGCGCCAATGTTAACGCCGGAGCCCATGGTTGTATCACCAATGTAGGAGAGGTGAGGAACCTTGGAGCCCTCGCCGATAGTTGAATTTTTGATTTCAACGTGGGTGCCTGCCTTGGCGTGAGGCATGAGGTGAGTGCCTGGGCGCAAGTAAGCGCGAGGACCGCAGGTAGCAAAGTCATCTACCTGTGCGTTGATAGCTACAGTCTCGTCAACAACAGCGTCGTTACCAACAAGCGTATCGGTCAGACGAGTGTTAGGGCCTACCACGCAATTCTCGCCAATCGAGGTCTTGCCGTAGAGCATAGTCTGTGGGAGAACCTCGGTGTCCATGCCAAGCGTGACCTCAGGGCCAATCCAAACGGAGGTTGGGTCCAGCATGGTGACGCCCTGGCTCATCCAGTGCTCGTTGATGCGCTCCTGCATGATGCGGGTGGCAACGGCAAGCTCGGAGCGGGAGTTAACGCCCAGCGCCTCTTTGTAGTCGTCAACGTGGACGGCAGCAACAGGCTCGCCCTGGCTGACGTAAAGGCCCACCATGTCAGTGAGGTAGTACTCGCCCTGAACGTTATCATTGCCGAGAAGATCGATGTTTGCGGTCAGTCTTCCGCCACAGAAGCAGTACACGCCAACGTTGCATTCACGCTCTTGTTCGCGCTGCTCAGGTGTAGCGTCTTTGTGCTCAACAATGGCAGCTACCTGGCCGTTAGAAGAAATGACGCGACCATATCCGGTTGGATCTGGGGGCGTCATGGTGAGTACCGTACATGCGTTGTGGTGAGCTTTAGTTTCTGCGACAAGGTCGAGAATAGACTGTGCGCGCAACAGAGATGCGTCACCGTTGATAACAACAACGGGTCCCTTGAAGCCACCAAGAGCATCCTTTACAACCTTGACGGCGTGGCCGGTGCCAAGACGCTCAGTCTGGGCAACATACTCAAGGTTAGGGAAGCAAGAAAGTGCAGATTTAACCTCGTCAGCGTGGTTACCAACAACCACAATGATGCGGTCAGCGCCAGCAGTAATTGCAGCGTTGACACTCCACCAAACAAGTGGTTTATCTAGTAATTTGTGCACAATCTTAGGGTGGTGGGACTTCATGCGCGTTCCCTCGCCTGCAGCGAGGACAATCGCAGTAAGTGGCATACGTAAGCCTCCAAAGTACTTCGTATTACTCGATACGAGTGCGTCCCTACACAAAAGTTGCGTAAAAAATGGCTGGGGTAGTAGGATTCGAACCCACATTCCAGGCACCAAAAACCCGTGTCCTAACCGTTGGACGATACCCCAATGTAATCACTACGTTGGTTTTGTCCGCAACTCTACTAAGTGTATCAGCTTAGCGAGGCAAATGCTCCACAAATTGCATCAAGAACAAGAACTGCTAAAGTCTGCGCGTCTGCGGTAGTAAATGAACCGTCAACGTTTGTTCCTTCAGGCAGCACAATCTTGATAGGGGAGCCCGTTGCATCAGCAGATTCAATAGCAGTGCGAAGTCTTGCTGGTAGCGTCTCGTTTTCTTCCATAGAAACAGAGCCAATACCAACCTGTCCGCGGGCGGGCATGCTTGGGGCATAGGCTGTGGTCAGAACCAAAATGGTAGCTGCATCAGTAGGAGAGTCGGCGCGATCAATCATGGTCATGCCGCTTGCCTCGGTAGTTGCCTTAGAAAGGTTATAGACGCGAGCAGCTACGTTTCTAGAGATAGGATCTTCTCCCGTAATAGCAATGCAGGTGGTCTCAAGAACGTTTGCTGCACGCGCAAAGCCCATAGGACCCTGTGGATGGGGGCCTTTTGCCTGCTTGCCGGACCAAACGTGGCGCAGACGCTCAATAGCATCGAGGGTATCCTGGAATGCCATACCGTCAGCAAGTTCGCCGACGCTTTCCTGGAAGAGCTTAACGGCAGCCTCGGTGTGAACACCGTAATGGCCATCAACTTTTCCGCACGAGAAACCCAAGATGTTGAGACGCTCTTGCAGCTGACGCACGTCATTGCCGTGAAAGTTAGGAAGACGCAGGTAGAGGGTTCTGTCTCCTAGCTCATAGCCCTCATCGACCATGATTGCCCAGGTAGAGGCATCTACTTCTTCTCCAAGAGAAAGGTCATGGTCAAGCCTAAAGCGCGCAACAGCACGAGCAGTTGACTTGCCAAACGTGTGGCTCTGGCGCTCATCGTCTTCGATGGTGTAGCCAAGCTTTACGAGGCGTTCCTGAATGTCTTCAACGGCAGCACCAGTGCTACCAGGAGTAATTGGATCCATAATTACCTTTCTCGGTTCACAAAGAAGTCTGCCATAGACAAAAGTGTGTCGCGAGCGTCTTCAGTAAGTATCACGTTTTCAAGCACGTGCTTTGCCTCATCAACTAAGGCAAGAGCGTGCGTGCGGACAAATTTTATCGCATTAGCGCTTTCCATAAGCTCCACAGCGCGCTGAAGCTTCAAAGTATCGGTAGTATGCGCAGAAAGTATGGAGACAAGCTCCGCTTTTTCTGCCTCGGTGAGGTGCTCGAGCGCGTAGACCACCGCGAGCGTGCGCTTACCCTCAGTGATGTCTGACCTAAAATCTTTGCCCTGTACCTGGGCGTTTCCTACCAGGTTAAGAAGATCGTCTTGCAGCTGGAAGGCAAGGCCTACCTTGAGACCAAACTCTTTGAGCGCATCAAGCGTTTTCTGGTCAGCACCGCCGATGAGCGCGCCTAGTACCAGGGGATATGCAGCAGAGTAATAGGCGGTCTTGGAGAGCGCCATAAAAAGGTACTGCTCAGAGGTAATATCCCAGCGCTCGTTTTGAGCCCAGCCAAGGTCAAGTGCCTGACCCTCAAGGGTGTGTTCCTGCATGGCGAGAAGGGCGTCGATAACGCGAACTTTAAGCTGGTCAGAGAGGTGGTCGGTTGCGGTAACGCGTCTGACAACATTGACCAGCGCAGAATCACCAACGTTGATGGCAAGTCCGGTACCGAGTGTCTTGTAGAGGCACTTCTCGCCACGGCGCAGCTCTGATTTGTCTGCAATGTCATCGTGGATAAGGGCTGCCGACTGGAAGTCCTCAATGGCGCAGGCCACAGGCAGAGCGGCTTCTGCTGAGCCGCCAACTGCTTCGGCGCCCAGGCAACAGAGGACCGGTCGCACGCGCTTGCCGCCGCCCGCGCTGAAGTGAGCGAGTGGCTGGTAGAGGTAGGTGTTCAGGTCCGCGCGGGTACGCTCCGAGGGCGCCGCCGTGGACGCCGCTGCCGCGGGCGCCGCGGGTACCGTGGGTGCCGCGGGGAGTCCGCGCATGATCTCTGCCTCAACGGCAGGAAGCTTTTGTGTGAGGTAGTCGGCGAAGTTCACGGAAGTCCTAGCCGCGATAGCCGTCTGGGTTCATCGACTGCCACTTCCAGGAGTCGCGGCACATGTCGGCGAGGTCGTACTGAGCCTTCCAGCCAAGCAAGTCAGCAGCTTTCTGGCAGTCTGCGTAGTTAGTTGCAACGTCACCTGCGCGGCGAGGCTCAATAACGTAAGGAATCTCTTTGCCGCAAGCCTTTGAGAACGCCTTGATAACGTCAAGTACCGAGCTACCAGTGCCAGTGCCCAGGTTGAAGATTTCAACTCCCGTGCGGCCAGCCATCCATTTAAGTGCAGCTACGTGGCCGGAGCCAAGGTCGCAAACGTGGATGTAGTCGCGAACACCCGTGCCATCTGGGGTGTTGTAGTCGTCGCCAAAGACGTGAACAGCTTCGCGCTTACCCACAGCAACTTGAGCCACATAAGGTACCAGGTTGTTTGGAATACCTGCAGGATCTTCTCCGATGAGGCCCGACTGGTGAGCGCCAATAGGATTGAAGTATCTAAGCAGGACAACGTTCCACTCTGGATCCGCGGTGTGAACATCGGTGAGGATCTGCTCAATCATCCATTTAGTCCAGCCATAAGGGTTGGTTGCGTTCTTCTTGGGGCTTTGCTCGGTCAGAGGAAGGTTATCTGGGTCTCCATAAACCGTTGCTGAGCTCGAGAAAATAATTGACTTGCAACCGTGGTTTCTCATGACATCAAGAAGGGTGAGGGTATTGCCCAGGTTGTTTGTGTAGTACTCAATAGGCTTGGTGACGGACTCGCCAACAGCCTTGAAGCCTGCGAAGTGAATGACAAAGTTAATGGCGTGCTCATCAAAGATGTGGTTGAGAGCATCTGCATCGTTGACGTCTGCCTCGTAGAACGAAAGGCGCTTAGCGTTTTCTTCTCCCACTATGGTTTTGATGCGATCGATAACCTCTGCCGAAGCATTGGAAAGGTCATCAACAATTACGGCCTCGTAGCCGGAATTGAGCAGTTCAACAACGGTGTGGCTGCCAATAAAGCCCGCGCCACCGGTGACAAGTACGCAGGAATTTTGTGGAATCAGAGTGTCAGACATATCAATCCTTTCGTGGACTTATATCGTCATAAGTATACGGCTTTTCTGCGAAGCGTTGTGCGGTACGAGCACACGGGTTTCTCGCCAGGTGCGCGTGCGGCTGCACGGGTTTCTCGTCGCACAAGTCCTTCTGCTATTGCGAGCCTAACTCTTCATTATGCGCGCCTGAAAAGTGCAAAGAATCTGTATTTGCGACACCGATTCTTTGACAAAATCAGGCAAATCCACCGATTCTTTTACTTATTTAGGCAGAAGTTACAGATTCTTTGCAGAAATCAGGCACGTTCTAACTAGGGTGCTGTCTCCAAATTTTGCGAGCCTGAAACCCCCACCATGTCTGAGTAAAACAGCTCAGACTTGGCGAGAAAAACCGGCAAATAGCTCAGA
>JABZHQ010000058.1:0-7651 GCA_015258765.1 Atopobium sp.
CATAATCACCTGCATATGAACTACCTCCCATTTCTTATGTCCAAGAAATGGGAGGTAGTTCACAAGTGCGCAGGTAGGCGTTACTCATTTAAACAATAGCGAGAAACCCGACGCGCGAGAAACCCGACGCGCGAGAAACCCGCGCTAGTTGGCGGTTTCCTCGGCGAGCGTCTGAAGCGTTGCCATGAGAGATGGAACAACCTGTTTCTTACGGCTGACAACACCTGGAAGAACAGCAATGTTGCCATCAACCTTTACGTTAAAGGCGCGCTCGATGACATTGGCAGCATTTGCGCCGTAGAAGAGCATCTCGGTGACCTGGCTCTTTACGTCGGTGAACATGTAGAAGACCATTGGGAGCTCTTCGGACTTAGCAGCGGTCTCCAAGAATGGTCCAACAAGTTCCTCTGCAGCCTTGCGACTGGACTCGGTCATGAAGGAGCCCTGGCCAACGCCAAACTTTACGCCGCCACGGCTGAATACTTTGTAGTCACCGTGGAAGACTTCTTCTGCAGTACGACCAGTGAGGTCTGCGCCAGCGTCAAACATTTGCTCAGAGTAAGCGTCAATGTCTTCTCCGCAAATCTCTGCAAGCTTTTTACCAGCAACAATGTCGCGCTCGGTGCAGGTAGGGGAGCGGAATGCAAGGGTGTCGGAAAGAATTGCAGAGAGCATGAGGCCAGCAATATTCTTTGGAATCTCGATGCCGTACTCGTGGTAGAGGCCATAGATGATGGTGCAGGTGCAGCCAACAGGGACGTTTCTAAAGGTAATTGGGTTAGAAGTCTCAATGGAGCCGATGCGGTGGTGATCAACAATCTCCATGATCTCTGCCTGCTCAAGACCATCAACTGCCTGAGTGCGCTCGTTGTGGTCAACAAGAATGACATGCTTCTTGCGAGGGTTCAAAAGACCAGGACCGCTGATAAGACCTGCAAAGGTGCCGTTCTCGTTGATAACAGGGAAGAAGCGGTGCCTTGAGTTGGTCATTTCCTTACGAGCATCATCAATTGCGGTGTTGACGCTGAACTTAAGGATGTCGTCAGTGAGCATCTTCTCACGGACAGGCATAGACATGATAAGCAGGCGAGCTACCTCAAAGGTATCGCGAGGAGTGCTGATAATAGCGCAATCACGCTTTTTAGCCAGGTCAATGACGTCCTGAGCAATTGGAGCATCGCAAGAGACAATAAGGCAGGAAGCACCGTGCTCAACTGCGATAGTCTGGTTCTCATGGTTACCAGCAACAACAATGATATCGCCAGCATCAACAATCTCTGAAAGGGCGGAAGCGCTGGTACCAACGCGAATATTGCCCTGCTTAACAACGCCCTGAGGATCACCAAGAACCATGGTGCCGCCAAGCGTAGAAACGATATTTTCATAGCTTGTCTTAGCCTTAGAGAGCAGGTTTGGCTCGGAAAGACTCATGTTTGCATTTGCAATATCTTTAACGGCAATCAGGCCGGTAAGCTCTTCTTCCTCATCAGTAACGCAGAGTGTATCAAGCTTAACGTCCTGCATGAGCTGCCAAGCAGCATAGAGGCTCATTCCAGCATCAACTTTTGGCTGAGCCTGAATCTCTGCATCTTTAATCTGAGGAGTAACCGTAGTAATAAGCTGAGGCTCTTCAAAGCCAAAGTGATTTAGGACAAACGCAGTCTCACGGTTGAGTGAGCCAGCGCGACGAGCTTCATAGATAGGGTTATCAATCTGATTTTTGAGATACGCATAAGAAATTGCAGCACAAATGCTGTCTGTATCTGGGTTCAAATGGCCAATGATATTTACTTTACGAATTGCTTCTGCCATCTTCGCCTCCCTGGTAATGTCGATGATGTAACTTTCTAATTAGAACACACTTTAGTAAGCACATTTTGTTTCTTTTCTAATACCACCTTGTAGTGTACCCCTCTCTCTTTTTACTTAGAACAGAAAATCGCAGAAAAACAGCGGGCGTACCTGTGAATCTGGTAAATGTGTATAGGACAAATGACAATTCAAAAGTTGAAGGAAATTAGTACAATGAAATAGTTAACAAATCGATTGAATTGGAATACCCAGTGAGTTCTCCTACGCGTTTTTCTGCTAAAAAAAGAAACGCTCATCATATGGTTAAAGCAGCGCACGTCCCTGAGCCTTCATCTGAGGCAAGGGAAGTTGCACCTGTAGAAGCACCTCAGGCTCCCGTAGAGAAGGCTGATACTTCGGCAAGTCCAGTGGCCTCTCTGCAGACTGTATCTGAGCAGCTTTCGTCTGCTTTTGCGTCGTTTGCGCAGCGTAAGCCTGCAGAAGTGTCTGCTGCACAGCCTGCAGAAAAGCCTGCTACACAGCCCGCAGAAAAACCTGCAGAAAACATGCGGTCTAAAGTTGTTCCAGAAAAAAAGAAGCGGCAGAAAGCGCCTTTATCTGCACGCAAAAGCATTCGTGTGGAGAAGCGTCCTCGCAATCAAGCAGATCCAGAACCAGAACAACGTCATTCTCGCCCGGTGAGTTCGGGCAGAAGAAAGCTCGAGCTGGTAAGTGTCGTTGCAATTTTGGTGCTTGCGGTGCTCTCGATTGTTCTGGTTAACCGACCAAGTCAAAAAACGCTGGTATTCGGCGACAATCAGGTGACGTATACCGGCACTACCATTCAGGGAAAGATGAATGGTCAAGGCAAGATGACTTTTGAGAATGGTGATACCTACGAGGGAGAATTTGTCGACGGGTATTTCCAAGGTACGGGAACGTATACTTCAAAAGATGGCTGGATGTACGAAGGCCAGTTCGTAAAAGGCCAGGCAGATGGCCAGGGAAGGCTCACTACACAAGACAACATTGTGTATGAAGGAACTTTTAAGCAAGGGATTTATCAAAGTGCGAATTAAATGGTTTTCGCTTGTACGTATAACAGGACTTGTTTTAGTCCTCATATATCACTTTTTTAAGGACGCGCTTCCAGGTGGCTTTATTGGTGTCGACGTATTCTTTACGTTCTCGGGCTATCTCATCACGGCTCTTTTGATTGACGAGTTTGCTCGCTTTAGATCCATCGACGTCATTGGATTCCTGCGCAGGCGTTTCTACAGAATTGTGCCGCCGCTTGTGTTTATGGTGCTTGTGTGCACGCCGTTTCTTCTGCTTGTGCGTACCGAGTTCATTGCCGGCATTAAGTATCAGATTGCCGCAGCTCTTGGCTTTGTAACTAACTACTTTGAGATAGTTCTGGGCAACAGCTACGAGAATCAATTTGCTCCTCACGTGTATCTGCATACCTGGAGTCTTGCCGTTGAAATGCACTTTTATGTGCTCTGGGGTCTGTGCGCCTGGCTGCTTGCTTGCATGAGCAAAACAATTAGAAGCTATAAGGTAAAGATTGCTGGAGCTTCCCTGGTGCTGTTGGTCGCTACTTACTTGGCGATGGCCACCGGCGCCCAAAGCTCCACGAATCTTTCTATCCAGTATTTCTCGACGCAAACGCACGTGTTCCCCTTCTTTATCGGCGCGCTTTTATCGTGTGTTGCAGGAATTGCCCAGACAGGCGAGCTCTTTGACCAGCTTGAGCAGAAGCTTTCTACTCAGCTAACGCTTGTGGGCCTTGTGGCAAGCTGCAGCGTTCTTGTCTTCCTGAGCGTCTTCATGCACTTCGAGGACCTCTTTACGTACACCTTTGGTTTCCTTTTTGCCTCGCTTGCAGCAGCCGCAATGATTTTCTTTGCTCGCATGTTGCATCAAAAAACCGAGGGTATCAACGAGCCTGGCATCGTTTCTTTTGTGGCAGATACCAGCTACGGCGTGTATCTGTTCCACTGGCCTTTGTACATTATTTTTGCCGAGAAGACCGATCCAGTCCTGGCTGCACTCCTAACCCTGGTACTTTCGTTTGTATTTGCAAGTTGCTCGTTCTATGTGCTTGAGCCAGCGTTGGCAGGGAAGTCTCCAGAGATCTTCTCGCGCATCAAGCTTGATGGTCAGAAGGTTTTGCGAGGTACCGGCCTTGCGCTTATTCCTTTTGCTGCGGCTGTTGCCTTTATTGCGCTAACCGCTCCACAGCTTAGCGATTTCCAGAACGATCTGCTGCTCAATGCTTCGTTGCAGGAGCAGAGTACCATGACCATGACTCGCAAGCATGCGGATACCTCGCAGGCAAGCAACTACAACGTTGTTGAGGGAGTCACCTACATTGGCGATTCTGTTTCGCTGCGTGCTCGTTCTTACCTGCAGGATGCGCTGCCCGATGCTCAAATTGACGCTTCGGTTAGTAGAAACGTGGCGATGGGCGTAGATTTGCTGCAGTCTGCAATCGACAACAACACCCTCTACCAGGACGTTGTTGTTGCCCTGGGCACCAACCCTGTTGGCGGCTCCGATGCGGTTGATAAGATTGTGGACATGCTGCCGCGCGGACATCGTCTGATTTTTGTCACTCCGTATGACGGTAGAAACTCCGATCCAAATGCTGGTGCAAATGCTATTCGCGCACACGAGCTTGAGCTCGCTCAACAGTACGATTTCATTACCATTGCGGATTGGGCACAGGTTGCTCAGGATAATCCTGACATTTGGGCAGGTACTGACTACGTTCACTTTGGCTCAGATTCAGATTCCATTAATCGAGGCGGTACCCTTTACGCGCAGATGGTCAAAGACGCCGTAGATAAAGCAAACCAGGGCCACGTAAAACCATAAGCTCACTTAAACCACAAAGGGCCACGTAAAACTATAAAAGTCCACGTCAAAAAAGCCTACGTTAGCCCACAACTTTGTTGCCATTCTTCCTACTCGTTCGTAACGACGCGGTTGAATGGCAATTTACAGGGCGATTGTGCTATATAGCTTGGAGATTTGGTGTCCCTTGCGATAAACCATCCGAAGGCGGCTATCTAACGCGAGCTATGATCACAATTAATGGGTCAATTCATTTTCATGTATAAATAAGATTCGATATACGTAATGATGAATAACAATAGATAAATAGTTTAACTACCGCTATTTTCAAGTCTCTAGCTACACACCTATGTCGGATAATCTGCTAAATGCGAGGCAAAAAACACACCTAAGTCCAATAATCTGCAAGATATAGAGGTTTTGAGCGTAATGTATACGCCTTTTTGACAGATTATCTGACATAGGTGTGTTCTCGCGTTTCGCATCGCACCCTCGCGTTCCGCATCGCGCCCTCGCGTCCCGTATCGCACATGCGTGCAGCGCAACGTGACCTCGTGTTTTGCAGGCATATCCTCTTTCCCGCTTCTCTACTGTGGAGTCCTCGCAATATTTCATTAGAATGGACCATGTGAATATTTCATCTGACAGCCCCTTAAGGAGGAGCACATGGCAGAGTTTGTCTATCAGATGTACAAAGCCCGCAAAGCTGTCGGCGAGAAGGTCATCCTTGATGACGTCACCGTCGGCGTATACCCTGGCGCAAAAATCGGCGTCGTGGGTCCAAACGGAATGGGAAAGTCCACCCTGCTCAAGGTTATTGCCGGCATGGAGGACGTCTCTAACGGCGAGGCAAAGCTTACCCCAGGTTACACCGTTGGCCTGCTCCAGCAGGAGCCGCCGCTGGATGAGACCAAAACGGTCAAGGAGAACATTGAGCTTGCCTTCGGTGACCTGCTTGCCAAGATTGCGCGCTTCAACGAGATTGGCGTTGAGATGGGCAATCCTGACGCCGATTTTGACGCGCTCATGGCAGAGATGGGCCAGCTCCAGACCGAGATCGACGCAGCTAACGGCTGGGACCTGGACAGCCAGCTCTCTCAGGCAATGGATGCGCTCCAGTGCCCTGATCCAGACTCTCCCGTCACCCATCTCTCTGGTGGCGAGAAACGCCGTGTAGCCCTATGTCGTCTGCTTCTCGAGGCACCTGACCTGCTGCTTCTTGACGAGCCCACCAACCACCTTGACGCGGAGTCGGTGCTCTGGCTTGAGAAGTTCCTGCACGATTACCCCGGCGCCGTCATGGCCGTCACGCACGACCGCTACTTCCTCGACGACGTTGCCGAGTGGATCTGCGAGGTTGACCGCGGACAGCTCTATCCTTACGAGGGCAACTACTCAACCTACCTGGAGAACAAGGCAGCGCGCCTTGAGGCTCAGAACCAACAGGATGCCAAGCGCGCTAAGAAAATGCGCGCTGAGCTGGAGTGGGTTCGTTCGTCTCCTAAGGCTCGTCAGGCTAAGAACCGCGCACGTCTTGACCGCTACGAGCAGATGGAAGCAGAGGCTCGCGCGTCTAAGAAGCTCGACTTTACCGAGATCCAGATTCCTGTTGGTCCGCGTCTGGGCCAGAAGGTCCTGGAGGCCGATCACATCCACAAGGGCTTCGGCGACCGCGTTCTTATCGACGACCTCTCGTTTAGCTTGCCAAGAAACGGTATCGTTGGCGTGATTGGCCCCAACGGCGTCGGTAAGTCTACGCTGTTCAAGGCTATTGTCGGCCAGGAGGAGCTCACCTCTGGCACGCTTGAGATCGGCGAGACAGTCCAGATTTCTTACGTTGACCAGCTCAGGCAAGGAATTGACCCAGACAAAACTATCTGGGAGGTTGTCTCTGACGGAAACGACTTCATCAAGGTGGGGGACACGGAGATTCCAAGCCGCGCCTATGTAGCCAGCTTTGGCTTCAAAGGACCTGATCAGCAGAAGCGTGCTGGCGTTCTTTCTGGTGGCGAGAGGAACCGTCTAAACCTTGCTCTTACGCTTAAGCAGGGTGGAAACCTCCTGCTTCTGGACGAGCCTACCAACGACCTCGATATTGAGACGCTGGAAAGCCTTGAGGATGCACTTGAGCGTTTCCCAGGATGCTCGGTGGTAACCAGCCACGACCGTTGGTTCTTGGACCGCATTGCTACGCACATCCTTGCGTGGGAGGGCGACGACGAGAACCCAGGCAAGTGGTTCTGGTTTGAGGGTAACTTTGAGGCTTACCAGGCCAATCGTATTGAAAGACTCGGCCAAGAGGCTGCTCGTCCTCATCGCATTCACCGCAAGCTCACCCGCGACTAACGTATAGGTGGCGCAAGCGTAGCACATTCAAATAGAAGATAAAAATAGTAACTATTTTTATCATTAAGATTTTGTGCAATCTGTTTAAGAGGCTAACAACTGGGTATCAAAAATGAGAAGCCAAAGAGCTTCTCATTTTTTGAGAAAAAGTTACGAGGAAAGAGAAGAACATGGCACTTGACACAAACGTTGGTAACATCCTTACTCAGCAGATCAACAAAGAGTTTTATTCCGCTTATCTCTATCTGACCTTTGCAGATTTCTATGAGGAGCAGGGCCTGAAGGGCTTCGCAAACTGGTATGTCATCCAGTCTCAGGAAGAGCTTGCTCACGCACGTATTCTTCGTCGCTACCTGCTTGATAACGATTGGACTCCAACCATGGAGGCAATCGCAAAGCCAGACCTTACCTTCTCCAAGGTAGTTGAGCCAATCAAGGCAGCATACGAGCACGAGCAGTTCATTACCGCAAGCATTAACGAGTGCTATGCCGTTGCTCAGAAGGCAAACGATTTCCGTACCATGCAGCTGCTTGACTGGTACGTTAAGGAGCAGGGTGAGGAAGAGGCAAATGCATCCGATCTTCTCAAAGCAGTCGAGCTCTTTGGTGGAGATCCAAAGAACCTGTATGACCTTGACCGCGAGAACGCCGCTCG
>JABZHQ010000136.1:0-1552 GCA_015258765.1 Atopobium sp.
GAGGCTTTGGCACCGTTTGTACCTGCTGGGATACTCGTTTGCAGAGGCGCGTAGCTATCAAACGTATGCCGCTTTTAGGTGCTTCCGAGACGCCTGGCGTGCTTGCTTCTACTGTTGACGAGGCTCTTTCAGAGGCAAGAACTGCCTGTTTGCTGGCGCATCCCAACATTGTGACCGTTCACGATTTTGAGATTGAAGGCGACTACGCCTACCTGGTCATGGAGTTTGTTGACGGCCTCAATCTGTCTGAGCTTCTAGCTCGTGTTGAAGGCGGTTATCTCACCTACGCTGAAGCTGCTCATATGGTTTCTTCACTTGCAAAAGCGCTTCAGTATGCCCACGAAAATGGCGTGCTCCATCTGGACATTAAGCCAACAAACATCATGATTGACCGCCAAGGCACGGTAAAACTTGCTGACTTTGGTATGGCAACACTTGCCTCAGCTGCTGGTTATGGCGGTGCTCGAGGTGGTACGGTTGGCTACATGCCTCCTGAGCAGGTTGAAGGCATGCTTGTTGACGAGCGTGCTGATATTTTCTCGCTTGCTGTTGTTTTGAGGCAGGCGCTAACGGGCACCAATGTATTTGCAGGTAGAACGGCTAAAGAGTCCCTTGATCGCATGTACAAAGGTCCAAAGATTCCCCTTCTTAAAGAGGATCCCGAGGTTCCGTTTGCTGTAGATGCCGCTCTGACGCAGGCACTTTCTCCTGAACCATCGATGAGACAGGGAAGCGTCTTAGAGTTCGCGCAAGATATTGTGGCTCCTCTTGGCAGCGAAAAACAGGGCGAGAAAAGCCTCAAGGCCCTCGTAGAACAATCTGAAGAAGAGGAAACCGAGACGTGGGACGTCAAGCATCTTCCGCTCTCAATCCGCTTTCCCTGGCTGCCCTCGGCTGCCGTGCGTGGCGTATCAGCCCTGGTCACCGGCGTTCTTCTCGCCCAGTTGTTCCAGCTTATTGCTCCAGAATCGCTCACGTTTATTGTGGTTGGCTCTCTTGTGGGAGCTGCAGCCGCTGCTCTTTGGACGCCTTTAGGATCTGCGCTTGTCATTGCATGCGCGGTGTACGCTTTGGCAAGTATTAGTCCTACCAGCACTTCGTTTCCATTTGCAACGCTTGTAACCTTGGTGAGCGTTATATGGTGGGCGTTTGCGGGAAGAGTCTCAAAATTCAGCAGCATTAACTGCCTCTTGGGCGCCTTGTTGCCTGCTCCGGTTTCAGCTCCAGCTCTAGTTTCTGCAACAATGAGGCCTCTTTCTGCAACTTTAACAGGGGCTTTTAGCTTTCTCTTTGGAACACTGCTTGTCAAAGGCATGTCTTTTGGCTTTGCGGCAACACCTCTTGCCTATGACTACACCTCGCTGGCCTCGAGCCTTCCGTTCTGGATTCGTTTGGGAGCATGCGCTCTATCTGCTCTTTTAGGATCGCTGATAAGCCAAAAAAGACGACGCGGATGGGCGGTTTTTGGACAAATTGTCTGCGCCTCATTGCTTTCAGGTGGCTTTATATGGGCAGCTTGGATGGAGAATCCCAATTTTTGGGTAGTTGAAAG
>JABZHQ010000007.1:0-32155 GCA_015258765.1 Atopobium sp.
AGCAGGGCGAGCAAACTCATCTGCAATGAACTTGGTGTAGTCCCCCGCCGAAGCCTGAATAAGCGTAGGTTCAATTGAGTCAAATGCGCGCATGCCCGAGACAATCTCTGCCTTGGCGCGCGCAATGTTTTCTCTGCTGCCGAGAAGACCAATGTGGCTGGTACCAACGTTGGTAATGACTGCCACTGTTGGACGAGCAACCGAGGTGAGCCTGGTAATCTCGCCGGCATGATTCATGCCCAGCTCAAGAACAAGCACCTCTGTGTCTTCCGGAGTGGAAAGTACTGTGAGAGGCAGGCCAATGAGGTTATTGTGGTTGCCAGCAGTAGCATGCACACGGCGGGTAGCGCCAATGCCACGACGAAGCATTTCTTTGGTAGTAGTTTTACCAACTGATCCGGTTACACCTACAACCAGCCAGTTTGGATGGGCTTCTCGCCAAGCAGCGGCAAGAGCCAGCAGAAACGCCTCACAGTCATCGTCAGCGGCTTCAAGAACGCTGACTCCTGTGGCGGCCAGGTTGTCGAGCAGATTGTCTGCTACAGGCTCAGATGCCACTACAACAGCAGCGCCCGCCTGAGCAGCAGATAAGAGATAGGAGTTTCCATTGACCTTCTCGCCAGCGAAGGCCACGAAGAGCGAGCCTTCCTGGACCTCGCGAGAGTCAATGACGGCCGCGCCCGCAACCTCGCGGGTTCCACGGTGGAGCAGTCGTGCATTTGTAGCTGCGACTATCTGTTCAACCGAAAGCTTAACCATGAGCTCTCCTAGTTATTGATTGGTTGAATATTAAGGCGTGTGGCTGCGTCTTTTGCAAATTGCGAGAAAACCACAGCGGCAGACTGCGATGCAAGCTGGTTGGTATCGTTAAGTCCAACGTAAACCATCAAATCAGATTCTGATGGATTCACGATACCGCAGAAGGAAGCAACAAAACCGGAATTCTCGCCGTACGAGCCGGTTTCTTCCACAACCTGCTGGCCCGTACCTGTTTTACCAGCAACGGTATAGCCATAGATACCTGCACGAACACCGGTGCCCTCTTTGACAACGGTAGTCATCATGTCAAGCTCGGCCGAAGCTGTGGAAGCGGAAATAACGTCTTTAGTAGGCCAGGTAACCTCTTGACCGCCCTTAGAAACCATAAAGTGTGGAGTCACCATAGTTCCCTTATTAGCAACAGCGGTATATGCGCGAATGACCTGGATAAATGGGATTGCAAGACCCTGACCAAACGCCATGTTTCCACCGGTTGGGCCTTCATATTCATCCAGAGAGCGGACAATTCCTGTAGCTTCACCAGGGAAGTCAATGCCCGTGGTGTGACCTATGCCAAACTTATCAATTCCTGCTGCAAAGCGCTCATCACCTATGAGCTGTGTCTCGAGGAAGGCCATACCAACGTTGGAGGAACGTCTGAGCATCTCTCTTACGCTCATGTCCATGGCGCTGGTACGCCAGTCATCGTCGGTAACCTTGTTATCGCCAACCTTGAGCTCGGTTGGAATGTTGAAGGTTGAATTCGGACCAAAGAGGTTGTTGTCTATACCAATTGAGGTGGTAATTACCTTAAATACCGAGCCAGGCTCATAGATACTTGAGACGAGCTTGAGGTTGAGGGATTCGTAGTCAACGCCGTTATCGCTCTTAAAATCTGGCAGAGGGTACGAAGCGGCAGCATAGATTTCTCCGGTACGAGGATTCATGGCCATGATTGAGCCACCCTGCTGGGCTTCAATGTCTTTGACTGCGGCAGTAAGCTGTTCTTCTGCCTTCTTCTGCAGCTCAATATCAATGGAAAGAACAATGTCCTGTCCATTTTGTGCCTCAGTGATGTTTGAGGTACCGCCAGCAATTGGCGTACCACCAGCGCCGGTCTCAACTATCATGTGGCCATTAGTACCTGCAAGGATATCGTTGTAGTAATACTCAAGACCGGAAGCGCCCTCGTTATCAGCGTTTACAAAGCCCAGAATCTGAACGCCGACGTTGCCATAGGGATAGACACGCTTGGTGTTGTTAACAAAATAGACGCCCTTGAGGTTTTTCTCGTCAAGTGCTTTTTCAATCTTAGAAGCGGTATCGGTGTCAACACGACGACGCACGTAGACAAAGGTGGTGTCTTGCTGCAGGTCTCCAAGGTAGTCTGAAGGGCTTCCGCCTAAGAGCGAGGCAAAAACCTGAGCTACGGAGCTTGCATCTTTAATCTCTGAAGGATTGGCATAGATGTCTTTGCAGTCAACGCTCATGGCTAAGACATTGCCGTTGCGGTCGTAAATGGTGCCGCGACGAGCGTGCAAGACAATATCGTTGGTGCGGTTATTCTCGGCGCCCTTTGCAAGATCTGCTGCCGTAAAGATTTGCAGCCAAGCAAGCCTAAGAACAACAATTGCCACCATAATGGCCATAGCAGCTGCTACGCGACGGAGTCTACCTTCAGGGCCAACACCATCCGAGCCACCGCTGCTACCACGATGACCACGAAAATGCACACGAGAGGCCTCGTCGTACGAGGCCTCAGGAGTTTTTCTGCGCGATGCGCGAGTATGTCGATTCTGCGTACTCACAACGTATATTTTACGCCTAAGCGTTGTTGCTTACATCTACAACAGGACGATTTGTCTCAAGAGTCATACCATAATTCTGAGTAGCAATGCGCTCAATGCGTGTTGTGCTTGCAAGCAGGGAGCGAGAAACGCGCAGGGAATCGTTAGTTGCAGTTGTTGCGCGCATTTCATTTCTGATGACGTTATTAGCCTGAAGAGTAGAAACCGTAGCGGTAGAGATGCCAATACGGACAACACCAAGTGTCAGAAAGAGTGCTGCAGCAACAGCAATAAGCTTGACACGCTGGATGAACTGGCTGCTTACGCCACGGCGAGCATCAGCATCAAGGCCGCCACCAGGGACAACCTCAAAAGATGTGCGAGTGCTCTGTTCAGGAGCGTACTCATGCTCAAACTGAGTTGTGCGTGCTACAGCTTCTGATCCGTAACGTGCCATTAAACTTCAATCCCTTCAAAAACTTCTTAACAACAAGCAACAAGTGCTATGGGGTACTTCATTTCTCTGGGTCGCGTTTAACCGCTACCCTCATCAGGGCGCTTCTCGCCCTTGGGTTGCGCTCTATCTCTTCTGGGGTTGCCACAAGAGGTTTGCGCGTAATCACGTCAACTATCGGCACTTGACCGCACATACAAACCGGAAGGTCTGGCGGGCAGATACAACCTTGACTGAGCTCGGAGAACACGTGCTTGACAATGCGATCTTCAAGCGAGTGGTACGAGATAACGCAAATCCTGCCTCCTGGATTAGCCCAGGCAATTGCACTGCGTAGTCCGCGCTCCAAAACCTCAAGCTCGTGGTTTACTTCAATACGAAGTGCTTGGAACGTCTTTCTGGCGGGATGTCCGCCGTGACGACGCGCTGCTGCAGGAATTGCTGCCTTGATTACCTCAACAAGCTCAAGCGTCGTTTGGATGGGACGCTTTTCTCGCGTTTGTACAATGCGTCGTGCAATGCGTGAGGCAAATTTCTCGTCTCCGTAAATTCGAAGGATTCGGGCGAGGTCGGCTTCGTTATAGGTGTTGATGACCTCTTGTGCAGTTGGAGTTTGTTTGCCCGGGTCCATTCGCATATCCAACGGGGCATCTTCGTGGTACGAAAAGCCTCGCTCTGGGATATCAAGCTGAGGAGAAGAAACACCAATGTCAAAGAGGAAACAGTCAACTCCGGGGACTTCTGCAGAAACGAGAAGTTCATCGAGGTCGCCAAAGTTTCCCTTAAGCGGCAAAAACTCCGCGTTTGGTACTTCTTGCTTCAGGCGAGCAGCTGCTGCTTGATGAGCCATTGCGTCCTGGTCAATTCCAATGGAAAGACCGTCTGGAGTAATCAGCTTTGCCATCTCTACGGTGTGGCCCGCTCCTCCCAAGGTGCAGTCGCAAACAACTTCACCTGGCTTGGGGTCCAGCTCGCGCAGCACTTCTGCAAGCATTACTGGTTGGTGCCGATATTCGACTTTCAAGTTACCGTCTTCTACCTTCACGATCTTCTCGCCTCACTAGGCGCCAAAGATGAGGTCCTCGAGCGTTGCAACGCGGTCATCTGCCGAGAAGAGGCTGTTCCACTTGTTGGTGTTCCAAATCTCAAAGTGGTCGCCGTTACCGACAATAGTGACGTCGCGGTCAAGCTGGAGCTTCTCCCTAGCCTGTGGATCGGACTCGTCAATCTTTCCCAGAGCAACGCGGCCGGCCGAGTCAATGTCGACGGTTGTTGCTGCTGCGTTCAGCATGCGAAGTGCTGTGACGTCGTCGCGGTTCCTTGGGTTGAGGTTCAGACTTGCAATCCAAGCCTCATACGCCTCAGGTGAGTAGCCGTAAAGCGCGTCCCGTCGACGGAGCAAGATGACAACATCGCCAAGCTGCTTGCGCTGAGGTGCAGGAAGAGTCACGCGAATCTTGGAGTCCAGCGAACGCTGATACTGACCAGTAAGCATGTCTCCCCCTTTCACGTTGGCGCCCCTTGCCGCGCGGGCTGTGTTTGTGTTGTGTGTGCGCGGCAATGCTTGGGCATAGTCCGTCGATTGAACGTGAAATAAATATAACTCATTCCGACACTTAGACACACTAGAAAACACTTTCCAACACCAAGTATTTTTCTTATGGTCTAGCTGGGGTTTAACGTAGCTATGAGATATGACATTTTGACCACAATATGTAGTGTTTAAAAAAATCCGAACTACAAAAGAACGGATTTTCTTAGTCTTGGACTCAATTTATTAAATTTTTTATGAAGTGAAAATTTTTGAGGAAATTGTGGTGAACTCGTGGCGAAAATCACACGTTACTCAAACAAACCCCCGCCTTGCTTTTACACAGTCACCACTTTGCCCCACACCTGTCCCACGCTTGTCCAACACTTGCGTCAAGCGCGTTTATTTGTCCGCGTGAACGTGGGCTCTTGGGTGAGCCTCAAGGTACACGTCTCTAATGTGCGACCTATCTACGTGCGTATAGAGCTGCGTGGTTGAAATATCTACGTGTCCCAAAAGCTCCTGCACTGAACGAAGATCAGCGCCGCCTTCTAGAAGATGTGTAGCAAAACTGTGGCGCAGTGTGTGAGGATGCAAACCTTCAATCCCCACTACCCTGCCGTAATTTGCCACTAGTTTATGTACCGACTGGCGAGAAATGCGTCCACCCCGAGCATTTACAAACACCTCAGACACCTGACCGTGCTTAAGCAAAAGCGAGCGAGCTTCATAAAGATATGTTTTAAGCGCACGATACGCAGAGCCCAGTACAGGAACTACACGCTCTTTAGAACCTTTACCAAAAACACGCAAGAGCTCGTCTTCTAAAAAGACTCCTCGTACCTCAAGATCGCAAAGCTCAGACACACGAAGACCGCATCCATACAACAACTCAAGTATGGCTCTATCGCGAATACCTAGAGGCGAATTAGGGAACGGCTGATCAAGCAGCTCTTCTGCCTTCTCTTGAGAAATAACATCAGGAAGCCTTTGAATTCTTGCTGCGGTAGGTAAATCTTCAGCTGGAGATGACTCACAAATTTGCTCAACAGCCATAAACTTGTGGAAGTTTCTAAGTGCCGCAGTGTGGCGCTCAACCGAAGCTGGAGCCATTCCTAAATCTCTAAGAGAGCCTATGTACTCTTCGACATCGGAGCGAGTCACCTGGTTGGGCAAAGTAATCTTTTTGCCATTCAGCCAAAGCAAATAACCCTCTAAATCTCTGGTATAGGCATCAAGCGTATTTACAGAAAGACCTCGCTCAACAGCAACGTACGCTAAAAATTCTGTACGCGCCTGAGCGAGGTCCATAAGTATTCTTCCCTAATAAAAATTCTGCTTAGAGAGTCTGGTTTACATCATGACGGTCAACACCCTCATGATGAGCGATTGCTGCACGTGCAAACTCACGGAACAAAGGTGCAGGATGAGTTGGACGGCTCTTGAACTCTGGGTGTGCCTGACTTGCAACAAACCAAGGGTGAACAGACTCTGGAAGCTCAATCATCTCTACAAGTCGATTGTCTGGAGAAACACCAGAAACTACCAAACCAGCCTCAACAAGCTGATTACGGAATACGTTACTTACCTCATAGCGGTGACGATGACGCTCATAAACCAAGTTGTTGCCATATGCCTCGTGTGCAAGAGTTCCCTCAACAACCTTACAAGGATAAGAACCAAGGCGCATGGTACCGCCCTTGTCAGTAATATCCTCCTGATCAGGCATAAGATCGATGACAGGATATGGAGTATCTGGACCAAACTCTGCTGAATTTGCACCCTCCATGCCGCAGACGTCACGAGCAAACTCAGTAACAGCCATCTGCATACCAAGGCAAACGCCAAGGTAAGGAATCTTGAGCTCACGAGCGCGACGAATAGCAACCATCTTGCCCTCTACGCCGCGAAGACCAAAGCCGCCAGGAACCAAAATGCCGTCCGCACCAGCAAGCTCCTGCTCTACGTCTTCTTCTGTCAGCTCTTCACCATTTACCAGGCGGATATCAACGTGCCTGCCATAGAAAATACCAGAGTGGTGAAGTGCCTCAATAACAGAAAGGTAAGCATCAGGCAGCTGCGTATACTTGCCGACAACATAAATTCTTGTTGTGTCTTCAAGCGCATTTGCCTTATGCATAGCGGTAGTAAATGCTTCCCAGCTGCCAAGATCACTTGGACGGACTTCAAGACCAAGACGCTCAAGTACCTTCTTGTCAAACCCCTGTGCTGCCAGGTGCGCTGGAACGTCGTAGATTGAAGGCAAATCGTTGTTTTCAAAAACGCAATCTGCATCAACATCGCAGAAATTAGCGATTTTCTCGCGAATAGATTCATCCACAGAATGGCTAGAACGGCACACGATAAAGTCTGGCTGAATACCAAGAGAACGAAGCTCTTTTACGGAGTGCTGCGTAGGCTTAGTCTTGACTTCATGAGCAGCAGCAATATAAGGAACAAGGCTCACGTGAATAATAGCAACGTTGCTTGCGCCACGCTCTTTTCTAAACTGGCGAATTGCCTCAACAAAAGGCTGAGACTCAATATCACCAATAGTGCCACCAAGCTCTGTGATGACTACATCAGCATTAGTAACCTCTTCAATGCGAGCAAAACGAGCCTTAATTGCATCAGTTACATGAGGAATTACCTGAACTGTTCCACCAAGGAAGTCTCCAGCGCGCTCTCGCTGAATCAAAGACTGATAAATGAGGCCAGTGGTGAAGTTAGACTCCCTGGTAAGATTCTCGTCAATAAAGCGCTCATAATGACCAAGGTCAAGGTCAGTCTCTTTACCGTCCTCAGTGACAAAAACCTCACCATGCTGGAAAGGACTCATAGTGCCTGGGTCAACATTGAGATATGGGTCAGCTTTTTGCATCATGACCTTATAGCCACGAGCCTTAAGAAGTCGGCCGAGAGATGCAGCAGTGATTCCTTTTCCAAGAGAGGAAACAACGCCACCTGTTACAAATATGTGCTTGGTCATGGATTACTCCCGTAGGTAAGATTAGCCAATTACATTTCTACGGGTCTTTATATTATTCCGCTTTAAGGCCCATAGTGCCGAGAAATTTAATCTCCAAACAAATACATTGTTATGTCCATATAGTTCTGAAAAATCTAGCGGACTTCTGACAGCAGCTCATGCGCGTGAGCCAAAGAAGCCTCAGTTATAGAGCCTGAAAGCATGCGTGCAATCTCTTCTTCTCTCTGAGTACCAGAAACCTCTGTAAGAGAAGTTATAGGGAGCGCGTTATGTTCTTCTGTCTTTGAGACTACATACTGTTTAGAGGCCATAACAGCAACCTGTGGCAAGTGAGTCACCACAATCACCTGATGTGTTTTAGCAAGCTGCGCTAAAACCTCTGCAAGAGCAACGGCAGTAGCTCCACCAACGCCAGCGTCAACCTCATCAAATACAAGCGTATCGCAGACGTCAGACTCTCCTAGAACCACTTTGCATGCAAGCATGACGCGAGAAACCTCACCACCAGAGGCAATCTTTCTAAGCGGACGAGCAGTCATCTGAGCTGAAGGCTTATACATAAGCTCAATCTTTGTAGAGCCAACTTTATTCCACTGCTCAAAAGGAAGATCTTCAAAGTTCAATTCAATCTGAGCTGAACCCATCTGCAGATGACTCATTTGCTTAGTAACAGCATCACAAAGTTTTGGAGCTGCAGCAACACGAACCTTTTTAAGTGCCTGAGCCTTTACGGTAAGAGTTTCTTTTGCTTTATCTACTTCTGCCTGTGCCTCACGGACAAGCTTTTCTGTGTCTCTTGTAACTTCAAGAAGATTTTGAGCTGCCTGGTATTTCTTAAATACATCTTTCATGCCAGGACCATACGTTCTCATAAGGCCCTGAAGACGAGCCATACGACTTTGCATCTCTTCAAGTGCTTCTTCGTCAAAATCAAGAGATCCAACATAGCTTCTAAGCTCTGAAGAAACATCCTCAATCTCTATAAGTGCGCTTGAAAGAGACTCTGCATAGTTACCTAGCGTAGCATCAAATGTTGCAGCACTCTGAAGCATCTGAACTGCATCAGAGAGAGAATCAATGACACCCTCATCACTTGAGAGCATATCATGTGTTCCTCCTGCAGCTTGAAGGAGAGCCTCTGCGTGTTCAAACCGAGGAAGTTGCTCTTCTAGGTCTTCTAGCTCTCCTTCTTTAGGAGAGACCTCATCAATTCTTTGAACAAGAAATGCCGCTTCATCAATCTTTGCATTGCTAGACTGGCTTACTTCAATAACTCGTTGAAGTTCAGCGACTGCAGCATGGTAAGCATGCAGAGCGTCTACATACTCTGTCTGGCAAGATTGAATATCTGATCCAATCCATGCATCCAGCATACTGACATGGTTCTTTACGTCAAGCAGCCTTTGATGTTCATGTTGACCACACAGATCAATTGATGTTCCAATGCCTCCGGCCAGCTCTTTAACTGATGCCATGTGGCCATCAATCTCTACTCTGCCTCTGCCATCAGCAGAGACTTTTCTAGAGACTACAATGCCCTCTTGATCTTCTGGCGAGGTAAAAAAGCGTGCCTCAACCCTAAGAGCGTCTGTTCCTTCTCTTACTGCAGAAGCATCAGCGCGCTCTCCTACTAAGAGCTTTATGGAAGATAAAAGAGCGGTTTTACCAGCACCTGTCTCTCCTGTTAAAACAGTTAAACCTGAGGCGGGAGCAAGAGAAGCATCTTCAATAAGTGCGACATTTTGCACACGAAGTTCATCAAGCATATACGACCTGCTTACTGACCAGTTTTACCGTAAAATACGCGAGAAACTGAACGATAGAAACTATCAGCACTTCTATCAAGCAGAATGATATCTCCTGGCCCACGGCTAATACGAGCTTTGGTAGCCACACCCTCCTCTGGATGTTTAATGTTTTGCCCATCAGAGAAGAAGTGACATGTTGCTGGTCTATCTTTTGACATGGTAATTTCAACCACATCAGAAGGAGAGGTAAGAAATGCACGAGCCAAAATAGTATGTGGTGCGATTGGCACGCAAACCATTCCCGAGAACTCTGGGGTAACAATGGGACCACCAGCGGCTAGTGCGTAGCCGGTGGATCCAGTTGCCGTACTAACAACAAAACCATCACCGCGAAGCTTATCAATATGGTTGCCTGATACAGAAACCGTAAACTCAACCATATCGCCTGCTCCACCTCTGGAAACTGCAAAATCATTGAGCGAGAAGGTCTTCTCGACGTAAGTTTCTCCAGATGGAAGCTCATACTCTGTTTCTATTGCAAGTGTTGCTCTTCTAGATACGTGAAGCTCTCCAGCAAGAGCATCAGCTACCATCTCAATCATTTGATGAGGAGTTGCACTAGTTAAAAAGCCAAGGTGACCATAAGAGATACCCAAAATTGGAATTTCTGAATACTCAACAATTTTGGCGGCCCTCAGAAGCGTTCCGTCTCCACCAAGAGAAATAACAAGCTGGCAATCAGAACAATCTACAACTTTATCCGGGAATAGCTTTTTATCGTGTGCCCATTGAACATCACAGCCCTGCTCAAAGAGCCATTCTTCAAGTTCACGTGCACCAGAAACAGCAACTTCTCTTGAATAATTTGGAACAAGAAGTACCTTCACGCAAACCACTCTCCCGATTTTGCTTGATTGCACAACTGAAACAGTTAAAGCGTCTGATTCGATGTACTTAGTATACCTAAAAAAATACAAACAATACTACAAAATAGAACATTCGTTCTATTTCACTATTTCTACAGAATGACTCGATACCACTGAAGCAAGATCCAAATCATGCGAACCTGCCTCAAGCTGTCCAAACAGTAAATATTCCACGTTACCCTTAGCACCGTGAATAGGACTTTCACACGCGCCCAAAGGACCCATATGAGCTTCCTTAAACGCATCGGAAACCTTTTGCAGCGTTTGCAGACGCACGGAGGCATCAGTCACAATACCGCCCTCACCCACTTCTTCCCTCTTAGCTTCAAACTGCGGTTTGACCAGCGTAACAAATACTCCTTCAGGAGCTAAAACATCTAAGACAGAGGGAAGAATTGACAGGATTGAAGTAAACGACACGTCACACACAGCTACATCAAAGACGTGAGAGTAGCCCAATTCCGGCAGCGAAGTAATATTTGTTCGTTCTAGCAGTTCAACCCTGCTATCGTTTCTAAGCGACCAATCAAACTGCGCATAGCCAACATCAACTGAGGTAACCGTAGCAGCTCCATTTTGAAGCAAGCAATCGGTAAAACCACCAGTTGAACAGCCAATATCTAAGCATTTTTTATGCTGTGCTGTAAAATCAAAAACTTCAAAGGCGCGTTGGAGCTTAAGTCCGCCTCTACTCACGTACGGAATAGCGCCTTTTACGTGCAGAAATAATCCCTCAGGAACAAGCTCTCCCGCTGAGGTCAGTCTTCTATCGCTCGTAGAAACATCGCCCGCAAGAATTGCGCGCAGCGCAGCCTGAGTATCTTTGAAAAATCCTTGCCTAACCAGCTCTTTATCAAGCCTTTGGCGAGAAACACGTTGAGCCACTAGTGCTCATCGCTTTCTGAAACTGCATCATCAGACGACGTTTCATCTGCGGCTGAAGCCTCAGCCTGCTCATCAGAAGTCTGCTCATCAGAAGCAGCTTCTTCGTTGGACGCTTCTCCTGCAGCCTGAGCCTGAACCAGACGCTCTTCCTCTTCTGGCGTAAACTCTGTGGTGTCAACCATGTTGACAGCCTTTGAGCCTAGAGCAATTGCCTCATCAAAGAGGTCAAGAGAATGCTCCAGTGAGACGTTTTTATCGCGAACTTGATCAACAATTGAATCAAGTCTTGCGGTTATCTGGTCAAAGCTCTGATATTCAGACGTATCGATTTTTGCCATGACTACTCTGCATCTTCCACAGAGCTCTCTGGCTCTTCTTCAGAAACGTCTTGCTCAGCAGACTGCTTATGGCACAGAGAATAAATGTCTTCTCCAGCCTCAATGTCATCAACAATACGACCAAGAACGCCGTTAATAAAGCGAGGAGAATCATCGCCGCAGTAAGCGCGAGCAAGGTCAACTACCTCGTTAATAGCAACAGCTACATCAACCTCAGGAACCTCAAGAATCTCGTAAAGAGAAATTCTTAAGAGATTTCGGTCTACGGAAGGCATGCGATCAATTGCCCAGTCTTTTGAGTAAGCAGCAATGATGTCATCAAGGTCATCTCTAATGCCATCTGCTCCCACTGCCAGCGACTGCGCATACTCATCAAGAGGTCCCTCGGAGAGCGTATAGTCTCCGTCGAGGACCTCAAGAACGCTGCGATTAGTGGCTTCAGCCTGGAATAAAAGCTGTAGTGCTTGGCTACGGGCGCGGGTACGTCCAAAAAACTTAACGCTCAAGCCTACTCCTTAGGAAAAACAAGGCTGTCAATGTAAACATCAACGGAAGCAATGCTGACGCCAATCTGCTCATTTACAGCAGTTGCAACAGCAAGCCTTACCTCAGACGCAAGCTTTGTGAAAGGATAGCCATAGAAAACGGTAAGGTGAACTCCAAGATGGAGCTGACCGTTCTCTACACCTGCTTCTACAGCCTTCTCTGGAGCAAGGCTTCTGCTGGTAAAGACGTTAATAAGGTTGGATGCCAGTGTATCGTTTCCGCCAACGGAGGCAACACCTTCAACACTTCCAGCTGCGCCGGAGACAACCGTTGAAATTACATCTTTTGAGATGCCGATGCCTGCTATACGAAGCTCTGTTTCAGCCATGTCTACCCCCTAAAAAAGACAAACTGTCTTTGAAATAATTACTCAATACTGTTGGATGCTTATGCACCCAAAGAGAATGCATTAAACGCGAGAAACAAACTTGCCGTCGCGAGTGTCAACCTTAATGCGCTCACCCTGGTTCAGATACATTGGAACCTGAAGAGTTGCACCGGTCTCAATAGTTGCTGGCTTAGTACCACCCTGAACGGTGTCGCCCTTGAAGCCTGGATCAGTCTCAGTGATCTCTGCCTCAATGAACATTGGAGGCTCAACACCAAGAAGCTCAGTGTCTGCATAGAGAAGCTGTGCGTTATCGTTCTCCTTGAACCAGACGCTCTTCTCGCCAATGAAATCAGCAGGGACAGCTACCTGATCGTAAGTCTCGTTGTCCATGAAGTAGAAGGACTCACCGTCGTTGTAGAGGTACTGCATCTCTTTGGTGAGCAGAAGAACGTTCTCAAACTTGGTACCAGCGTTGCAGGTTTGATCAATAACGCGGCCAGAGCGAAGGTCACGAATCTTATAGCGGACAAAAGCGCCGCCCTTACCTGGCTTTACATGCTGGAACTCAACGATGGTGTAGTACTTATCGTTAATCTTAAGGCCAAGGCCGTTCTTAAAATCTGCGGTGCTGATAGTTGCCACGTCTAACTCTTTTCACTCGATAAAGTCGCGAGAAGAACGTGAATTTTCAAACTACCCGCGACACGTATATGCATGTTGGATTTTATCAGTTTCACGCCTTCCGTGCTGGCGGCTCTTGTGAAAATGCAAAATTTGCTTACTTCTTTTTAATAAAACTCTCTTTAATAAGGCGAGGAAGCTGTGGAATTGCCATAAGTCCGTGTTTAAAAACAAACCAGAAGTTTGGAGAACGCACGAGTTTCTCCTCCCCTATATAGGCGCGAATTGCCCTCAGTGTTGCCTTGTTGTCTCGCGTAGAAAACGAATAATTACCATTGCTTTTAGTAAAAATGGCAAAGCGAGAAATGCTTTTGGTGCGTCCCATAACTGAGGCAGCCACATGATCTATCTGATCCCAGGGAATCTGAATGTAATCTTCGGGATTTTTTTGGTTGTAGAACTCAAAGGCCTTGTTGCCAATAAGGATATCGCCATACGTAGCTAGCCCATGAAATGACGTTGCCTTTGCGGTGAAGTCAACCGTACTGTTTTGAGACTGAGCCATACAATCCTTTCAAAAAATGGGTCGCACCCATTATAGAGCGCGACCCATATTCGTGCGACTTTAAGTACTAGAGCGTACGCTTACTCATTACATAAAGCCAAGGAGTCGACCAATAATACCAACGGCAAAGAGAGCCAGGATGATAGCAATTGGAGAGACCTTCTTCTTAAGCAGTGAGCAGCAGAGCAGTGTCAGACCAACAGCTGCCAGTCCAGGAACAAGGGAATCAAGGTTGGACTGAAGTGTGGTTACCTTCACTGGATCAAGACCGTTTGGTCCAAGTGCAGCGTAAAGCTTTAATGCCTGGTGCATTCCCTCTACTCCTGAAGGAATGCTTGTCCAATCAATGTAGGCACCTGCCTGCTGAGGAATGGTAGAAACAACTGGGGTAAATGAAATTGAAACCCAGCGCTGTACCAGGGCGCCAATGATAAACATACCAAGAATAGAAGCACCCTCGGTAATCTTGCCCAGCATGCCGCCAGAAAGATCGGAAGAGATTGAGGCACCTGCCTTGTAGCCAAACTCCTGGGTGTACCACAGGAAGGAAAGGCGGATGACGTTCCACAGAACAAAGAAGAGAATAGGGCCAAGTGCAGAACCACCAGCGGCAATAGATGCGCCGAGTGCTCCAAGAATTGGACGGACAGTAAACCAGAAGACTGGGTCACCAACACCGGCCAGAGGGCCCATCATGCCTACCTTAACGCCCTGAATTGCAACATCGTCAATAGGCTCACCGTTAGCACGTCCCTCTTCCAGTGCAAGGGTAACGCCCATGACTGGTGCAGAAACATAAGGGTGAGTGTTGTAGAACTCAAGGTGGCGCTTAAGAGCTGCTACCTGATCTTCTTTGTTTGGATAAAGCTTTTTGATGGCTGGAATCATTGAGAATGCCCAACCACCGTTCTGCATACGCTCATAGTTCCAAGAACCCTGAAGGAACTGATGACGAAGAGCAACAGACATGCGGTCTTTCTTAGAAAGCTGAATCTTATTCTCCATTAGTTTCACGCTCCTTCAGAATTAGTAGTTGTCAATAATATCGCCGAGCGGATCACCAGATCCGCCACCTGCGCCGCCACCCTGCTTAGCAAGGTCTTTAAGACCAATGTAGAGAATAGCAAGGCAAACACCAATAACACCAAGAGCAATAAGAGTGAGCTGGTTAATAGCAGCAAAGACAAAGCCAAGAGCAAAGAACGGCCAAACCTCACGAGTAGCCATCATGTTAATGACCATTGCGTAACCAACAGCAGCAACCATGCCGCCGCCAACTGCCATACCGCCAGTGAGCCACTTAGGCATTGCGTTTAGAGCATCAGTGACAATAGCTGGGTCAATGAAGCAAAGAGCAGCTGCAGGAACAGCAATACGTGCGCCCTGCATGAGGATAGCTACAATGTGCCAACGCTCGATTGCAGCAAAATCGCCCTTCTCGGCAGCTGCGTCCATTGCGTGGACAATACCAGTTGCAATAGTACGAGCAATCATGGTGAGGAACAGGCCTGCTACGGACAAAGGAATTGCAAGTGCAATAGAGGTGTTAATAGCAGCGGTGGTGTCAGTGTCTCCGCCGTTAAGTGCCAAAACCATAATGATTGCAGATGCGACAGATGCCAAAGCTGCGTCTGGTGCAACTGCAGCTCCGATGTTTGCCCAACCAAGAGCAATCATCTGAAGAGAACCGCCGAGGATAATTCCCTCAGCAGGGTGACCAGTCACAAGGCCAATCAGTGAGCAAGCAACCAGGGGCTGGTGGAACTCCCACTGGTCAAGAATACCTTCCATGCCAGCGAGAAGAGCAACAATTACGACAAGCAGTATTGTGATAGGTGTCATTTCTACCTCCTTCTAGTTACTTACGGGCGCCAAGCTCAGACTTAGCTTTTTTAAGCATTGCCTCAAAGTTCTCTGCGCTGTCTGCAGGAACCTTACGAACATCAAACGTTGTACCGCACTCGCGGATAGCTTCAAGAGTCTTTACATCGTCCTCATCCATAGCAACTGCGTTGGTAACAACAACTTTGCCAACAGAATGAGCCATAGAACCAAGGTTTGCTTCCTTGATTTCTACGCCACCCTCAATAGCACGAAGCATATCTTGAGGAGTCTCAAACAGAAGCATTGCCTTGGTATTGCCAAAACGAGTGTCGTGAGCAATCTCAATAATCTTCTTAATAGGAACAACGTGGACATGTACTCCTGGAGGAGCTGCCTGAATAATCATGGTCTTGCGAAGCTCATCTTGAGCAACACCGTCAGAGCAGACAATAATGCGATCTGGCTTGGTCATCTTTGTCCACGTAGTTGCAACCTGACCATGCAGAAGACGGGTATCAATACGAGCAAGAACAATCTTAAGCTTGCCATCACCAATAACAGTACCCGCAGAAATTGCACCCTGAGGTGCTGCTGGAGCAGCAGGAACATCAGTAGGTGTTGCCTCTTGTGGCTCAAGCTCTTCTGGCTTAATCTTTACGCCCATACGAGCTTCAGAGTAAATCTCTTTTGCTACCTCAGCCGCAGTATCTACGCCAAGACGAGAGCCATAAGCTGCAATAAGCATTGGGAGGTTAAGGCCAGTAACAGCAACCCAATCCTCTTTACCCTCTTCCTCAAGAACGCGAGAAATCTGGTTAAAGGGGGTGCCACCCCATAGGTCAACCAAGAACAAGACATGCTCTTGATCTTCAAGCGTGGCAATTGCGTCGAGAATCTTCTGATGCAGGTCATCTGGGCCCATATCAGGAGTAAGCGTTACAGCTACAACGCCTTCCTGTGGTCCAAAAATCATGCCGCCAGAATCTTTGATGCCCTCGGCAAATTTGCCATGGCTGGCTAGAACGATACTAACCACTTCTACCTCCTTCTTTTCTACCTAATAAAACAAATGAAACTGTAAACATAACAATGAAAATAACATTTACTTTTCTGATTTTATTACATATATCTGAAGCGTGTCTTCACTAACCTAACTCTTTTTAGATTTTTTAGGTTGTATAAGCCAATTTTAGGACGAGAAGATCTTCTCGTCCTAAAGGTAAACATAAAAATGCGGCCAGAAACATAGAGCTTCTGACCGCAAAAATTCTGTATATCGCGTCTAGTTAGCAGCCAACAGACACAAGATCGTGTGTGGACTGAGTAAAGACGTCATAGCCGTCCTCAGTAACAACACCAAAGTCCTCAAGGCGGATACCAAACTTGCCAGGCAGGTAAATACCAGGCTCATCGGTAACAACAGAACCTGCTGCAATCACCTTGTTCCAACGAGGATTGAAGAATGGACGCTCATGAATCTCAACGCCAACACCGTGGCCAAGACCGTGACCAAAGTACTCGCCGTAACCAGCCTCAGAGATAACCTTAACTGCAAGGTTGTGAATGTCAGAGCCAGTTACGCCTGCATGGATAGCTGCAGCGCACGTCTCATTTGCTTTGCGAACAACGTCAAAGACGTGTTGCTGCTCCTCGGAAGGTGCACCAACAACAACGGTACGGGTCATGTCTGAGTGGTAATCCAAGTAGCCCGCACCGTAGTCCATAACAATCATGTCGCCTGTCTGAACTACGCGCTCACCTGGCTGAGCGTGAGGATTAGCACCATTAGGACCAGAAGCAATGATGGAATCAAAGGACAGAGCATCTGCGCCGTTGGAGAGCATGTAGTTCTCAAGCTCTGCACGGATCTGCTGCTCAGTGAGGCCAGGCTTGATGTACTCGCAGATGTGGAGGAACGCCTTGTCAGTAATTGACTGAGCGTGCTTCATAAGCTCAATCTCAGCTGGGTCTTTAACAATACGCAGCTCAGCAATATCACCATGCATGCGTGGAAGCAAAGCAGCAACAGAACGATCACGTAATGCCTGCTCAAGGCCATCAAAGAACGCAAGATCAACGGTGTCCTCAATAGCAACTACGCGAGCACGAGCCTCAGCAATATGAGCGGCAACCCACTCGGTAGGAGTAGTGACTTCCTGGTCAAACTTCCATGGAGAATCAGCACCAAGGCGCTCCAGGAATGTGTTGTAGTAACGAGAGTCAGTGTGCATGAAGAGCTCATCCTGCGTGATAAATGCAGTATGTGCCTGCTCAAAGTCAAAGACACGCTCAGCGTCAGTCAACCAACGAAGATCTGGGTTGTGACGTAGAACAACAGCGTCGTAACCCCTCTGAGCCATTACCTCGCGAAAGCGCGCAACGCGCTTTGCTGCTGCCTGTAAATCTGCCATTTCAAATCCCTTCTCGAGATGTTTACAACAAAGAGTTGCACCTTGTGGAGTCGCCTCAGCAAACAGGCTCCTTACTGCAAGATGCGGCGCTTTAATGCGAAGCGTGAGCCTCACACCAAGCGCGGGCATGCTCGGCGAGAAGTTCCTCGTCGACCGATGCTAATCTTACCCTTCCAATAGACATTGGAATCGGCAACATAAAACGATTAGTAGAATGGAAACATTCCTGTTTGAGCGCTTCGATAAGCTGCTCAGAAGTAATGTCACAGGTAACAAAGCCAATATTCAAGCGCTCAAGAATCTCGTCTTGGGCAAGCATATCGTCAAAAGAAAGCGACTCTTTAGCTACTGCAATTCTTGCCGAGAAACGCAGCGCGTCTGCATAAAGTGCAGAAAGAGGCTGATCAGCTGGGATGAGCGGACGAAGTGCCTCCACAAAAACCCAACCGTAAGGAACAGACTGCTGAATAGCAATAGCGGAAGAATCAGAAAGGCGGCCACGGGTCTTAGTAGACTCTGCCAGCTGTTCTGCAACTATATCGGCAACTCCAGAGGAGAGGTTATCTGCTCTATCCCAAATGCGTCCAAACTCCGCCTCATTATCAGACATAGCCGTTGCAACCATACATACCTGGGCAACCTTAGCGCTGTCATCGCAAAGATCCATAACCTCAAGATCAGCAAAGCAGAAACGAGCACAAGGCTTAGTGGTAACAAGACGCTGATGTTCAGTGTCAGTATCAAGCGCGCGAGGAGTAATAGACGAGACAATAACTGCTGCTAAATCAAGTGGAACAGTAGCAAGGGAGACTCCCCCACACCACTTGTTTGCCACGTGGTTAGCAAGAGAAATGACACCCTCGTGACCCACGGCAACTACTAAATCATCAGCTGTCAGGTGCATTTCTGCCAAAGCAGACAATACCTGTGCCTCAGTTGCCACGGTAGTTGTTGCCTTGCCATCTTCTACATCTACACGTGTGACGAGAAAACCAATGGTAGTGAGGTCTCTACGCAGAAGCTCAGCAAGGTCTTCGTCTGCCTGATTGCTGACAAGAAAAGCACAGCGATGAGGTCTTCCCACTGCGGTTCTGAGCTCAGTACCAAAGTTTGAAAGAACGCCTGCACCAGAACGAAGTGCAATAGAGCCACCAGGAATAGAAACCCACTGTTTAATCTGAACAGGTGGCAATTCCTCTTCGAGCTCAGCCTGGACATTGTCACTCATAGAAGACCTCTTTCCCAAAGCAGCTTGCCAGAATCAATGGCTACCTGCTCAAACGTTTTCTCACGAATATCAATAGTAATATCAGCAGCAGCCTCATAACGCGGGCGCAGGCGTCTATAGAGCTGAGTAGCGTTTTCAAAGCTTCCCAGATCGGGACGCCTATCTGTGCGCTGAATTTGGCGAAGCGAGTCAGAAAGATCGCCGTCGAGAAACACAATGACTCCCATCTCACGCATAAGCGCAAGATTGACGTCCTTCTCGACAATTCCACCGCCGCAGCTTACCAGCAGTGACTTCTTAGACTTAAGCGTGTGCAAAACCTCAGTTTCTGCCTGCCTAAAAAGCTCTTCACCGTCATCTTCGTAGATTTCTGCCAGTGATTTTCCTGCTATACGCTCTGCTAGGCGATCGGTGTCAACATAACGACGGTGAAACAGCTCGCCCAAATTACGTGCGAGTGTGGACTTTCCGGCACCCAGAAAGCCTACAAAAAAGATATGATCACAGCCCTCATGTACAACGTATCTTGAATCGCGAAGCTCCATACTCCTCCAGCCTTTCAAGATGATTCTATCATCGAGTTGGAGCAAGTAAACTAAAGCCGTCTTGTTATGACGTAAAAGTTACATTTTTTAAAATGCGGCGCTCGACGTGACGAATGATATTGGTGTACCAAAGATCCTCATTGGACTGCGGCTTTACCAAAATAGTTGAAACACCAGCCAAATTACCTGCAATTACATCAGTAAAAATCTGGTCTCCCACCATCACGGTTTGCTCTTTAGTTGCCGAGAAACGCTTCATAGCAGCAGTTAGCGCGCGAGGAAGCGGCTTACACGCAAAGCCCTCTCCTTCAATTCCCAGCTCGTGAGCGCTACGCTGGACCTCATTGAGGTGAATGTTATTGGAGATGAGACAGAGCGTTAGTCCAGCCGCATGAGCCTTCTCAAACCAGGCAGAAACCTCTGGCGGCACCATCTTGGTGTCTCGGGGCACACAGGTATTATCGCGATCTAGGAGCACAAGTTTAATCCCCTGCTGAACCAAATCCTCTATTGAGATGTATTCAACAGCAGAAACGTATTGTGTTGCTTTGATTAAACTCATGCCACACCAGCTATTGCTTACTTGCGGCTTCACGCTCGCGTGCGTTTTCAATAGCCTGCTGATGTTCGTCGTACGTCTCTGAGAAGACGTGCTCATCCGAGGTAATCCAGAAGTAGTAATAATTGGTTGCTGCTGGATCCATAGCTGCCTTAATAGAGGCATAACCTGGGGAGCAAATAGGCGTAGGTGTCAAGCCCTTAAACGCATATGTGTTATAGGGGTCGCTTGTCATCGAGCTGAGGTCTTCTGCAGTAGCTTCCCTACCCAGGGAATAAGCAAGGGTAGCGTCACTTTGCAGATACATATCATCATACAGGCGGTTGTAGAAGACAGATGCAACCTTAGGACGGTCATCATCAGTCAGGGCTTCTCGCTCAATAATAGATGCCATGATAATGATTTGCTCGTTAGTAAGATTCAAGTTGTAACGCTTATTGAGCGTAATGCGAGCGGCATCCAGGTTAAGATCAGCTGTCTCCGTCTCAAACTGATCAAGCATGGCACGGATGACCGTATCGGCAGTTACATTGCTTTCTGTAAAGGTATAGGTCTTGGGGAACAAGTAGCCCTCAAGGGAATCATTAGCATCTACCGCACCAGCAAGGAACGGATAGTCAGCAACATAATTGGATGCTTTTGCCTGATTCAAGAAATCATCGCGAGAAATACCAAAGTAGTCCTGAACCAAATCAGCAACCTGAGAAACGGTATAACCTTCTGGTACGACAAAGCCACTACCAGGAGCATTAGGGCCAGAAATAAGCAGATGAACAATGTCTGCTGGCTTGGTGCCAGTGGTAATAACATAGATACCGCTCTTGATTTTCTGCTCAGCATCCTGACGCTTTACCTGATTTAAAAACTCGCTCTTAGTTGCAATAATCTTGTTCTCAAAAAGAATCTTTGCGACTTCCTGCGCGCCAGCGCCATCTGGAATAGTAACGGTAACTTGCTGACCGGCGGTAATTTCTTGTGTATCGGAATTAGCGCGAGAAAGCTCTGGAAGCGCTACTTTCCATACAAAGATGCCAAGGGCCGCAACCATAATAAAAGCGATAAGTGCCGCAAAAATACGAGAACGCTTTGAAGCCTTCTTATCTCTATGCTTTACCTGCTTGTTCTTTGCCATATGAGTGACTTGAGCGCTTCTTGAAGAAAGCTTGCCACCGATAAGTGCAGGTAGCGATCCTGTAGCCTCAACAGATGGCTGCGTGATCTGTTCCTGCTGAGCCTGCTCTTCCTGAGCCTGTCCTTTTGGTACAGGAGAAGAAAAATGTGCGCCCTGACGACGCGGAGAAGAACCATTGGATAGGGTGGGCATTTAGTCTCCCTTATTCATCTGTGCATCAAGCCATGATTGCAAAAAGAGCGAAGCAGCAACCATGTCAACTTTTCCACGCATGGCTTTTTCAGATAAACCTTGCGCTCGAAGAATCTTCTTTGCTTCCGCAGAAGAAAGTCTTTCGTCAGTAAATTCTAATGGAAGTTGGCAGTTCTTCGCAATTTGCTCAGCTTGAGCGGTAATTTTTTGGGCCTGTGGTCCATCTTCGCCGGCGAGCGTTTTAGGACGACCGCACAAAAGCAGTTCTGGCTCCCAATCTTCAAGCACAGCCTTAAACGTTCGTGCATGTGAGAGCACCTCTTGCGCAGGTAACACGCAAGCAGGTGACGCAATAGCACCATCGGGGTCACTTACAGCAACCCCGATGCGAACTTCACCAATATCTAAAGCTAAAACGCGCAAACGTTACGCACCAAGCTTTGTTTTTGCAGCCTCAAGCGCAGCATCAATTCCTGCAGCATTTGAGCCACCTGCTTGTGCCATTGCTGGCTTACCGCCACCACGGCCACCAACAAGCTCTGCGATCTCTTTTACAATGTCTCCTGCCGAGAAGCCCGCTGCAACTGCTGAATCAGTGGCACCTGCAAGCAGGGAAACCTTTCCGTCAGCGGTTGCGGATGCGATGACGCAAGCAACAGGCTGGCCGTCAGATGCATCGCGGATGCCATCCCATGCGGAGCGGAGCTCTTTACCAGAAAGACCCTCGAGCTTAGCAATTACACAGCTATAGCCATTAAGCTGAACAGCAGACTTAAGTGCTTCTGCTACCTGATTGCTACCTGCTCCAGTTAGAGCAGCCTCAAGCTTATGGTTTGCAGTGCGAAGATCTTGCTGCAGCTGCTCAACGCGGTCTGCAACAGCAGAAGGACGAACCTTCAAAGCTGCGGCAACCTCATCAAGTTGAGCCAGGCGCTCATCAACGTACTCGATAGCGCCCATAGAAGTTACCGCCTCAATACGCCTTGAGTTAGAACCAACGGAGCTCTCAGAAATAATCTTAAAGAGGCCAAGGTCTGCTGTGTTGCGTGCGTGAGTACCACCACAGAGCTCACGAGAGAATGGAGCGTCTTCTGCACCAGCAGAGACAACGCGTACGACATCACCGTACTTCTCGCCAAAGAGTGCAACAGCACCAGCGGCCTTTGCATCCTCAATGCTCATAATCTGAGTAACAACAGGCTTAGCAGCAAAAATCTCTGCGTTTACCATGCCCTCAATGCGATCAAGCTCATCTTTGGTAAGAGCCTCAAAGTGCGTAAAGTCAAAGCGCATACGATCTGGAGCAACAAGAGAACCAGCCTGGTTAACGTGGTCGCCCAGAACCTTTTTGAGGGCTGCGTCAAGCAGGTGAGTTGCGGTGTGGTTGCGGCGAATGAGCTCACGACGACCGGCATCAATGGTTGCGGTGACTGAATCACCAACAGAGATGGTGCCCTCCTCTACCACGCCAACGTGGGACTCAAGGCCGCCGTCACGGTGCTTGGTATCAGTGACGTGAACGTAGAGACCAGGAGCTGTCAGCTTGCCGGTATCACCAACCTGGCCGCCCATCTCTGCGTAGAAAGGCGTGCGGTCAAGGACAACCTCAACCTCAGAGCCAGCAGCGGCGGACTCAACCTCCTGTCCATCCTGAACAAGAGCAACAACACGAACGCCGGAGAGCTCATTGTTGTCGTAGCCGTCAAAGACGGTCTCATCAAGGCGGTCAGAGAGTGCAACCCAAATGCTCTGAGCGTTACCCCAGGCATCGCGGTTAGCAGACGCACGAGCGCGCTCACGCTGCTCAGTCATTGCAGCATCAAAGGCGTCCATGTCAACAACGTGACCTGCATTTGCAGCAATCTCACGAGTAAGATCAATAGGGAATCCGTAAGTATCGTGCAGAAGGAATGCAACCTCACCGGAAAGCTGTGCACCATCCTCTAGCTGCTCAAGCTCTGCAGTGAGTTTAGACTCGCCTGCGTCAAGCGTAGCGCCAAAGCGCTCCTCTTCTGCGGTCAGAATGCCGTCGATAAGAGCGCTCTTCTCGACAAGCTCTGGATACTCTGCGCCAAGCAGAACGGCAACCTCGTGAGCGTACTCTGCCATGAAGGTGCCCTGAATGCCCAGTAAGCGGCCGTGGTAGACAGCGCGACGGAGCAGGCGGCGAAGAATGTAGCTTCTGCCCTCGTTACCAGGGAGAATGCCATCACCAATCATAAAGGTAACTGCACGAGAGTGGTCTGCAAGGATACGCAGGCTGCGGTCAATCTCATCAGTTGAGTGATACTTCTTACCAGAGAGTTTCTCGCCCAAAGAGATGAGGGTACGCATGATGTCACCCTCGTAATTGGTGCCCTCATGCTGCATGATAGCTGCGATACGCTCAAGGCCCATGCCGGTATCGATGTTGCGGTGAGGAAGCTCAGGTAGAGAACCATCTTCCTGGCGATCAAACTGAGTAAAGACGAGGTTCCAGAACTCAAGGTAACGGTCACCGTCATCTCCAGGAGCTTCTCCCTCAAACTCAGGACCCTGGTCAAAGTAAATCTCAGAGCAAGGACCGCAAGGACCAGTTGGGCCAGCTGCCCAGAAGTTGTCATCCTCGCCCAGACGGGTGATGTGGTCTTCTGCTACGCCAAGAGACTTCCAGATCTCAATTGCCTCATCGTCGTCAGTAAAGACAGTAAAGTACAGACGATCAAGAGGTAGACCCAGGTGTTCTGGAGAAGAAATAAACTCCATTGCCCAGGTACATGCGTCGCGCTTGGTATAACCACCAAAGGAGAAGTTGCCCAGCATCTCAAAGAATGAGAGGTGGCGAGAGTCACCAATGTTGTCAATATCGTTAGTACGAAGGCACTTCTGGCAAGATGTAGCACCAATCTCCTTCATAGTCTTGATGCCCTGGTAATACTCCTTGAACTGGTTCATGCCAGCATTAGCAAGAAGCAGTGAAGGGTCAGAAGGCACCAGAGATGAAGAAGGATAGCGCTTGCAACCCTTGCTCTCAAAGAAGCTTAGGAAGTCCTCACGAATCTCTGCTGTTGTCATTGTTTTATAGTCAGCCATAAAGTACTTCTCCGTATTCAAATAACTACTCTTTTGTACTGTCTGAGTCTACCGCATCTGACGACGGTTTATCTGGTTCCTTAGTAACTTCTTGAGTATTCCTAAAAAGTAACTGAGAAAAATCATGACCAAGAATCTTTGGTGCGGGAATTGACGACTTACTGCGCACATGAGCCGTAGTGTCTTGATCAACAAGACGCGACTCCTCAAAGAACTTTGGGTCATCGAGGGCATCATACTCTGGCAGAATAGCGCCAGACTCATCCACATACTGCGTCGAGTTAAAAAGCGCGCCATTTGGCGAGACAATCTGTCTGCCCGAATACTTCTCAAAGAAGTACACAAAGATGCCCCTCAGTGCTGCTGTCAAAGGTATGGCAAGAATAGTTCCAACTACTCCGCCAAGAGCGCTGCCAATGACAATACCAACGAGCGAAAGACCCGGGTGAACTTTAACGCTCGTTGCCATAACCAAAGGTGAAAGCACGTTATCAACAACGTTTTGTGCAACCATCAAGATAACGATAGTCCATACGGTCATGACAGGGTCTACCAAGATGCTCAAAATAAGAGCAATACCTGCCGAGAAAACCGGTCCAACTACAGGAATAATATGGAAGATTCCTGTAACCATGCCAATAAGAGCGGCATAAGGGTTGCCTAAAATCAGACACCCAAAGTACACAAGAATGCCATTAATCGCAGAGGTAATGATAGTGCCTCGCATATATCCACTGGTAGATCTACTTAAGATTGCAAGAATAAGTCTGAACTCATTCTCTTTTTGAGGACCAGCAATAATAGCCATCTCACGGACAATAACTGGATAATCTTTAGCCAACCAATAGGCAAGCACTAGGCCTAAGAAGAAGACCATGAGTTGGTTTGCCATAGAAGAGATGTTGCCTAAAGCAGATGTGGAAAGCCAACTCAAAATACCAGAAGCAACTGATATTCCAATACTTGATGCCTGTTCAATTGCAAGTTCTACTGTCTGTCTAACAGCAGGGTTACTTTGAGTGTCAAAGTTCTGCCAAAATTCCCTTGCCATTGCTCCTATCTGACTTGCATACGAAGGAGCGTTTCTGAGTAGCGTAGTAAGCTCAAATACCAATGGCTGCGCAATCAAAATCAAAAATCCTACCAACACAATGAGCGTAAGAACAAGCGCGATAAGAGCGGAAATGCCACGAGGCACTCCCCTGTCTTCAAGCCAATTGGTAACAGGGCTACAGACAAACGCAACAATTGCGCCAATGGCGAGCAGCTCAACAGCCTGTCCCAGGATGCCAAGAACATACAGTGCAAGTGCAAACAATGCAGCCAGACCAATGACTGTCCACACCATTAAGCCACGTTGTTTCCATTTTTGAGCTGAATCGGAGAAGTTTTGATGCTTTTGATCCATTAACGGTTCACGCTTTCTGGGTCAATCTTTTCTTGGATACGCTTTAAGGTGCGACGAAGCAGCCTTGAAACCTGTACCTGAGAGATATTAAGTTTCTCCGCAATCTCTACCTGGGTAAGACCTTCAACAAAACGCATACGAATAATCTCTTGCTCTCGTGGCGAGAAGTCTCTAATGGCCTCTTCAAGCACAATGCGGTCATCAGAACCAGCAAGATCCTCATCTTCGGTCACATATTGATCAATGATTGAAGGAGTCTCGTCGCCATCAGCGCCAGAGCCGCCTCCCTCAAGAGGAACAGAGCTATAAGCGCTAGAAGACTCCATAGCCTCAAGAACTTCTTCAACGTTAGTATCAAGGCGCTGGGCGATCTCTTCAATTGAAGGGCTTCTTTGCAGCTCTTTAGTCAAATCATCAGTGACCTGATTAATCTTGGAAGAAAGTTCCTGCAAACGACGAGGAACACGTACTGACCAGCCTTTATCGCGGAAGTGACGCTTGATTTCTCCCATGATGGTTGGCGTTGCATATGTTGTAAATTCAAGACCACGATCAGGCTCAAACCTATCAATTGCCTTGATAAGTCCAATGGTTCCCACCTGAATCAAATCATCAAGGGGTTCTCCACGGTTTTTAAACTTGGAGGCCAAAAAGCGCACGAGGTTTAAGTGACTCACAATAAGCTGGTCTCTTACCTCAGGGTCTTTTGTTTCTTTATATTGGGCAAAGAGCTTGCGTGTTCTATCTTTATCCCAGGCTGGGGTACCTTTAGAAGCACGACGAGCAGCTCTTCTTGCGGCTTTCTGCTCTTCTGCAGATGCCTGCACTGCCTCGTTTGCTTCAGGTTTAGGCATGTGCACCGCCAGAAATCTTTACAAGATGAAGCGTATAACCGTCATCGGTAAGTGCAAACTCATCACAAATAGCGGAAAGCAATAGTTCTACAAGCTCAAGTGGCTGAGAATTATCTGTCTCAGACTCAACTGGATCCTCATCACCCAAATCAAAATCAATAGCCATAGTATTGGCTTCAAGGGTAAACGTAATATCTACAGAGTCTTTTTGAGTGCCGCAAGCAAAGACAAAACCCTCTTCTGCGGCCATTTTGACATCTTCAAGCTCATCAACGTTCATCTTGCACAAAACAGCAAGATTAGCAGCCATCATTCTGACGGAGCGAGCAAATGTTGGATCTGCAGGAGCGGAAAGCTCAACAATTTTTTGTGTCATTACAATCTACTCCTCAGACTTCTGAGAAGACTCAGAACCGTACTCAATATAGAACTGCTCAGTGCGAGCTGGTTTAGAATGCTTTGTCTTGTCCTGAGAAAGCAGAGGAAGCTCCTCAAGATACTCTTGAGCACGCTGTGCACTCTGTTGTGCGGAAGCAGTCGCGCCGCTCAGGCGAGCCTGAGCCACCTCAGCAAGCTTGGAAGGATTCAAAGATCCGCCAAGACCAGTTCCTAGCTTTGAAACAGACTCAACAACGCCTGTTACCGCATCGCTTGCAGCTTTGCTGACTGTTGCAGTTACGGCTGATGCAGCACCTGAAACAGTTGCTACATCACCAAGAACTACGTTTAGGCTCTCAAGAGAAGTGTTAGCATTCTCTGCAGCCTCATCAACCTTCTGCATGAGTGCAGGTAGCTGCTTGATAGTTGGATCAAGTTCATCAACCATGCCATCAATCTTTGAAATAACAGGCTGAATCTGTTCAATGGTATTGTTAGCTGAGAGTGTAATCTCAGTAATTGACCTTCTTGTTGTTCTTAGGGTCAGAGCAACCTCGACAATGGCCCAAACACCAACTACGGCTAAGACTACAAGAGCAATCTGTAGGTAATCCATCTATGCCATCCCTCAAAGCTAACGGTTACAGTTCTTTCTATTCTACCCGAGGAGCGTCCTCTTAATGCTCCCACTTAGGTAATTCAAAATCCTAGACTTCCTCGTGACGATCACGCTCTGTAGCTGCAATTCTCCACGCTTCCCAACCTCTTGGAGATGGCGAGAAGAACGCACCACGTTCAAGTCCTTCTGGAAGATAACGCTGTTCAATCCATCCCCCAGGATAATTGTGAGGATAGAGGTAATTGCCATACTCTTCAGAACCAGGGCGTGTGCGATCCCTTAAGTAACTTGGAACTTCTCGCCTTGGACCTGTTCTTACCTCATGGAGGGCGGCATCAATACCTGCTTCTGCAGCATTAGATTTTGGTGCTAGTGCCATATAAATAACTGCTTGCGCAAGGTTAATTCTGCACTCAGGGTATCCAATGACCTCGGCTGACCTAAATGCTGCATGTGCAATGAGCAGCGCCTGAGGATCGGCATTGCCAATATCTTCTGAGGCCAAAATCATAATGCGTCGAGCAATAAATTTAGGGTCCTCACCTGCATCGATCATGCGCGCAAGCCAATAGAGCGCGGCATCTGGGTCTGAGCCTCGCATAGACTTAATAAACGCAGAGATAATGTCATAGTGCATATCTCCTGCTTTATCGTAGGGAAGTCCGCGGCGAGGATTTGCCTCAAGAACGTTTTGCTTGGTAATAACAAGCGGCTCAGATGCCTTACTATCAGCAGATTCTGGAACGTCAACCATCTGAGAAGCGAGCTCAAGAGAAGTTAGCGCTGCGCGACCATCTCCGCCTGCAAGCGTCACAATCTCTTTACGAGCATCTTCATCCAGAACAAATGCGCCTGCTAGACCATCTTCTGACTCAAGTGCTCGCTGAATGAGCTCATCGATTGCCTCATCTGACAATGCATGCAGCTCCACTACACGTGAACGAGAAATCAGAGCGCTGTTAACCTCAAAGTAGGGGTTTTCTGTAGTAGCCCCAATAAGTACAACTATTCTGTCTTCTACTGCATGAAGCAAGGCATCTTGCTGAGAGCGCGTAAAACGATGAATCTCATCAATGAACAAAATAGTTCTTCTACCTGCAGTTAAAAGCCTTGATTCTGCGGCCTCAATCTCTCTGCGAAGATCTTTAACAGTTCCCGTAATTGCAGATACTTCTACAAATTCTGCGTGCGTTGTATGAGCGATGATGCGTGCAAGCGTGGTCTTACCAGTGCCAGCTGGACCATACAGCAGGACGGACGAGAGAGTATCGTGCTCAATTGCCTTGCGCAGCCAGGAGCCTTGGCCAACCGCATCTTCCTGACCCACGTATCCATCAAGCGTGGTAGGACGCATGCGGGCAGCAAGTGGTGCATTAGCTTTTTTAGCGGCACGTTCCATGCCAGAAAATAAAGTATCCATGCAGATATTTTACCCCGTCTCAAACATAAAAGCTTGGCGAGAAGCCCGCTCAACATAAATGCTCTTTACGTGCCCGTTTGCCACACCGTGACTGAGCGGTAAACCTTACGCGCGTACTCCTTCTGCAAAGTAGCTCCTCTTTGGAAAGAGCTCCTGAGCTTCTGGGAAAAGTGCTTCACAGGTAGCCACAAAGTAGTCATCAGTCATTGCGGAAATAAAATCAACAACAGTACGATGCACGTCACTCTTCCAGTCATAGGTATGGCCGTACCTAGAAAGGTGCCTGCTTACTGGCTCAATATGATGCTTAAAGATTGCAAGACTCTGATCACCAGATTTAAGCGAGGACAACTCGTATTCGTACAACTTCTCAAACAGGTGCTTAATGTCTTCAGAGAAATCACCATTGGCTTCTGATGCACCATAAATCTTCTGGTAATTCTCGCGCTTTGCTCGTTTCATCTCTTTAAACGCCTCTTCTGAGAGAGAAATCTGAGGCTTACCAAAGCTATTCTGAACAATGTTTGCAACAAAAGCAGAAGTAGCCCATGCGTTATAAGCACCACCAAGACCGTCGTCAAATGTTTCTTCTGAAGCAGCGCCTGCACGAAGCGCATCCTGTCTGTCTTTTCCAACATACGCAATAATGTCAGAGATGCGCATGACGCAACCTTCAAGCGTCATAGGACGCAGGTGTGCAATAGCCTGAGGACCTCTCTCCCAGCAATCTTCTACCACCTTATCAAACTCATCAAAAGTTGAAAGATCACTCATTTGAAGTATCTGCTGCTCAAACTCGCCGTTGTGGCAGATTACTCCATCAAGCGTCTGTAAAGAGAGGTTTCTTGCATAGAGGCCGTCAAGCACGCGTACGCTCTGTACGTTGTGGAAAAACCAACGTCCCGTTTGCTCGTGATAAATATCATTGAGGAAATACTCCCCTGCATGACCAAAAGGAGTATGTCCCACGTCATGACCAAGAGCAATTGCCTCGATCAAATCAAGGTTAAGGCCAAGGGCACGTCCAATATCTTTAGCAACCCTACAAACAAGCTGCTCATGAAGGCCGCGGCGCGTAATGTCATCATGCGCGCGGAACGAGAAGACCTGTGTTTTGCCGTTTAGCCTGTTATACGCAGGAGTATGCATGATCTTCTCGACATCTCGCATGAAAGCCGGACGCAAAAGTGATGCCTGATCATGGGTAGAATCTCGGCGAATGATATCTTCATTTTTGCACGCGTAAGGACTTAAGGTGCCCTTAGCAATTTGCTCAGCCACAAGGGCTTGAGTTTCTTCTGTAAGTTGCCCGGTCAAATGAGGTGCAAAAGGATTAATAGTATTCATGTGTATCCTCTCTAGATGTTTTTCACCTCTAGTGTAGAAGTTTCACCGGACAAAAACTCATGTTGAATTTTGAGAGAGCTTCTAGGGAGGCTTGACGTCTAAAAAAGACTATCCTGACCTGGCTGTTTTAAGGCTTCAAATAGATTCTTTGCCAAAAGTGCCGCACCCTTAGAATTTGGATGTACATCGTCAGCAAAATATTTCTTCTCCTGCGGCAATAGTTTTTCTCCAGAAATACACTGCAAACCAAACTTACCAGCAACTTCTTCAATAATTTGAGGAATCTCGGCGAAACAAGAATAAGGGTGTGTGGGATACGCATCCTCAAAATAAGGCGTAGGTGTCAGAACCACCACGCGTGTATCTGCATACATCTGAGAAATCTGCCAGAGCGAATTTTGAATATCGTACGTTACCTGCGACTTTGAGCATTTTTCGTATCGATAATTTGCTCCAAGTGCAACAATAACTAAAGAAGCATCATCAATGAACGTATACGAGCCAGGCTGATAAACTTGTCCACCAATTCCCTGGTTAACCACCTCAAGCTTCATGCGTTTAGCAAGACAGCGTGGCCAAGTTTTGTCTGGGCGTTCCACAACAAAACCCTGCGCAATAGAATCGCCAAACACCACCAATTTTTTCTTAGGCTCATCGGGCGAGAAAAACGTGCCGTTGCCACGGAGATTTTTAACGGAAGCGCTCTGTAAACAGGACAAGTAAACACTCACGTGATGCGTGTCATTAAAACCTGGAAGTCTAGTAAGGTCATCTTCAGAGGTTTCTGTTTCTAGACGAATAGAAAGCGTATGTTCACCTGCATCATCCAGTGAAAAGCTCTTGTAAGGTTTACCATCAACCGTCACAAAGACAGAGCTGAGCTTTTTAAGATACGCAGCTTTAAGTAACTGTAAAACTGAAGAGGCTCCCTTAGGAAGTTCATCAATTTTTAGATCAAGAACCACTTCTGAGCTGTCCGTGGTAAAAGCAACTTGAATATCTGAAGTGCACGTTGCCATCTGTTTAAAAAGACCGGGGTGCCAAGAAGAGCAGGAGCCAATGACTCTAAGTTGATTGGAAGAGAAACGCAGCGGATGGACCCATCCGTGAGCAAGCTTTTCAGACCACGGCGCACCAAGTAAAAACTTAGATGCTGGAGAACTAATGCTCCACTCTCCCACTTCCATAGGCACCTCCAATCACAAGTTAAATTACTATAGTTATATACTACGAGGTTAATAGACAGTATTACAATCTTTAGCAACAAATAAACTGTTCTTGTTGTCCATAGGGAGGCAACAGATATGTTTGGCGAGAAGATATTTAATTTTTCAGAACCGATTTCTAGAAAAACATTTCGCACGGTATTACTTATTAGTTTTCTTGTCTATCAGGGCGCGCGACTACTGTGGAAACAGGGACTTATTCCGCCATTACTATTTTTTCTAGTATCAATTCTGCTCGAGATTATTAATTGCTATCTCGTTTTTAGAAGCGAAAATAAAAAATGGGTAAAGATTTCACTTTTAGTTTTTCTTGCCTTTGCTCTCGTATTTGAGATTAGCCATGTTATTTACTTTCTTTAACCGGTGAATAAAACCCTCTTCTGTGAACTGCCTCCCATTTCTTGAACACGAGAAATAGGAGGCAGTTCAAAACACACCTAAGTCGGATAATCTGTTAAAA
>JABZHQ010000137.1:0-1505 GCA_015258765.1 Atopobium sp.
GGACCAAACCATCCGTGCCCTTTTTTGCAATAGACAGCAATTACCATGCCATACGCAACCAAAGCGGCTCCAATAAAAGAAAGAAGCCCGGTAATTACTCCACCAACAACGCAAAGCACAAATCCTTGCTTGTATGTTGGAGCCTCAAACGGACGCGGTTTGCCTCCGTTTTGGTTGCTTGGACCGGCAACATTCTGCGAGCTACTCTCTGGGCGAGAATACCCTTCAGGTGCCTGAGGAATATTTGAATCCGGTCTATCCATTGCTAACCAACTCTACCTAAAGAACAGATAGGTTATCCGCGACTACGGCCACCGCGGCTGGAAACCACAGGGACAGTGTAGGGCAGAAGTGCCATCTCGCGTGCGCGCTTGATAGCAAGTGCAATGTCGTGCTGGTGCTGCGTGCAGGTGCCAGTGACGCGACGAGGCTTAATCTTGCCACGGTCGGTCATGTACTTACGAAGAAGCTGAGTATCTTTGTAATCGATGAACTCAGTCTCCTCCTTGCAGAACTGGCAATACTTGCGACGCGGCTGGCGCTGGAAATCTTGTTTCTGCTGAGCCATGTCTTTTACCTTTCAGATGACAGTAACGTCTGTGTTGCTGTCTGACGTTTAAAACGGAATATCAGCATCGTAGAACTCCTCGTCTGGCGGAGCCGGAACGGGAGCGGGTGCCTGTGGAGTTGGAGCTGCATAAGATGGTGCGCCCTGTGACATAGGGGCTCCACCCTGCTGATTCCTAGAAAGGAACTCGACCTCATCGACAACAACCTCAAGCTTGCTGCGACGCTGTCCTTCCTTCGTCTCCCAGGAGCTGAAACGAAGCTTGCCTTCAATAGCAACCTTCGAACCCTTGGAGAGGAAGCGGGAAAGTGCTTCAGCACGCTGACCAAATACTACGCAGTCTACGAAGTTAGGAACATCTTCCCACTCACCAGTCTGCTGGTTCCTGCGGCGATCATTAACCGCAACGCCGAAGGATAGAATCTGGGTACCGCCTGCTGTGGAGCGAAGCTCCGGGTCACGGGTCAGGTTGCCCGAAATGTTAACCCTGTTAATACTCATAAATCTCACTACCTCTCATCGTGGAATAATTCCACTTTTCCATTACAAGGACTTAGTCCTTATCGACTCGACGCACGATCATGTGACGCTTAACAGCATCATTGATTCGCAGGACTCGATCGAGCTCTGCAATCTGCGTTGGATCTGCATGGAAATTGATGAGGGTATAGTCACCCTCGGTAAGATCGTCGATCTCAAAAGCAAGCTTACGCTTACCCCAATCCTCGACGCTGTCGACTACTCCGCCGTCAGTGGTGATAGCAACGTCAATACGCTTCATTACACCAGCGCGGACTTCCTCGGTGGAAGCTGGGTCAACAAAAAACAGCAGTTCATAGGCCTTCATATTGTCACCTCCTCTGGGCTAATGGCTTCGGGAAGTGAAGGTGCACCCGAAGCAGGAAAGTTCGACCAAGCATCATACCACATAAATGCT
>JABZHQ010000059.1:0-7222 GCA_015258765.1 Atopobium sp.
ATTCGTCCTTACATTGTTGAGTCTTCTCTCTTCCTCAACGAAGAGCTTGAGGCTGGTAAGAACATTCTCTTCGAGGGTGCTCAGGCAACCATGCTTGATATTGACCACGGCACCTATCCATTTGTTACCTCTTCTAGCTGCACCGCTGGTGGCGCAGTAACTGGTTCTGGCGTTGGTCCAACCAACATTGACCGCGTCCTGGGCATTGCAAAGGCATACCTCACACGCGTTGGCTCTGGTCCATTCCCAACAGAGCTCTTTGACGAGACGGGCGATCTTCTCGGCGAAGTTGGCCATGAGTACGGCGTTACTACTGGCCGTAAGCGCCGTTGCGGTTGGTATGACGCAGTAGTTGTTAACTACGCGGCTCGTATCAATGGCCTCACTGACCTGGCAATTACCAAGCTTGACGTTCTTGGCTGCCTGGACGAGATTAAGGTATGCGTTGCTTATGAGTGCGACGGCAAGATTTACAAGACCGTCCCAGAGCACCAGAGCGTCTTCTATCACGCAAAGCCTGTGTACGAGACTCTTCCTGGTTGGAAGTGCGACATCTCTAACGTTCGCAACTTCTACCAGCTACCTCGTGAGGCTAAGGACTACATTGACTTCCTGGAGCAACTTGCTGGTGTACGCGTTTCTATCATCACCGTTGGTCCAGATCGCGAGCAGACAATCGACCGCTACTGGAGGTAACCCGTGGCGTCTTCGGACTGCTCAACTTTTGCAATAGTTTGCGATAACCCCTGTGGGCTTGAAGCTTCCCAGCTTGAAGCCCTGGGGGTTTCTGTAATACCTGGAGCTCTAAGTTCAGATGCTGACCAGGTAGGCGAGTTTTACCGAGGCATTTTTGAGTCAGGAGTTCAAAAGATCCTCTCGCTCCATGTGTATGCAGATTTTTCTGACTCGCTTCTTACGGCAAAAAAGGCTTGTCAGAACAATCCTGATATTTCAAGCTCAATTTGCCTGGTAGATAGCGGAAATATGCCCACTGCTATGGGAATCATGCTTGAGCGCTTAAGTGTGGCAAGAAAGTCTGGAGCTTCATTTGAAGCTGCTTGCGCGTATGCACAAGAGCTTGCTGAGGTAGTTGCCACAATGTACATTGCAATGAACAAGGTTGTCCTTCATAAAAGCAAGGACAAACGCCCCAGGCTTTCGTTGCGACTTCGACTTGAGCGTTTGCATAGGCGCATCTCAAACGGTATGTATTTGTATCGTTTGGTTGGCGGAAAATGTACCGAGGTGGCTCGCTCATCAGATTTTACCGATCTAGCAGCAAGAATTTCTCGCCTTATGAGCGCTTGTTTTGTAAAGCGCGGCGAACTCAAGTATGTAGTGATTTCAAGTGGCGAGAAACGCATAGAAAAGCATCTCAAAAAGCCGCTTAAAACCAACGAATATGATGCAGAATGTATTGCAGAAAGACTTGCTTCTCCTGAGTTTAAAAAACATCTTGGAGAAGGTGCTGTTGGCGTTGCTTGTATCCCAAAGGCGTTGTATCAGAAGGCTGGAGTACTTATGAATGACACCGTTGATATTTTGTTGCTCGGCGCAGGCGGTCGTGAGCACGCGCTCTTAACTAAGCTGCAAGAATCGCCTCGTGCAGGAAAAATTTACGTTGCTCCAGGTAATGGCGGCATGGCTGCCCAGGCAGAGATTGCTCCTATTGATCAAAATAACCCTGACGAGGTTGTTGCTTTTGCCAAGGAAAAAGGCATTAACCTGGTAGTTATTGGCCCAGAAGCACCTCTTGTTGTGGGTGTCGCAGACGCTGTTCGCCAGGCTGGTATTGCATGCTTTGGTCCTAACCAGAATGCAGCTCAGATGGAGGGTTCAAAGGCGTTTGCCAAGGGCGTTATGGAGCGAGCAAACGTTCCAACTGCTGCATGGAAGTCCTTCACAGACCAGGCGGCTTGCGAGGCATATGTTCGCCATATCGGCGCACCTGTTGTTGTTAAGGCGGACGGCCTTGCCGCAGGTAAGGGCGTTATTGTTGCAACTGAGCTTGAGCAGGCCCTCGAAGGTGTTCGCGAATGTTTCTCCGGTCACTTTGGCGATGCAGGAGCAACCGTTGTTGTTGAGGAGTTCCTTGAGGGACCAGAGTGTTCGCTGCTTGCGCTAACTGACGGAACCTACGTTGTTCCGTTGGCAACAGCCCAAGATCATAAGCGCGCATATGATGACGATAAGGGACCTAACACCGGCGGCATGGGCGTCTATTCTCCCGTTCCGTTTGTGACCAATGAAGAACTTTCCCAGATGATTGCCATTGAGCAGCGCGTTGTTGACCAGCTCAAAAAAGAGGGTATCAACTATTCTGGCTGCCTTTATGGTGGATTTATGCTGACCAAAGATGGTCCTAAGGTTCTTGAATTTAACGCTCGCTTTGGCGATCCAGAAACTCAGGTTGTGCTGCCTCGCCTCCAGGGCGATTTGGTTTCAATTTTGATGGCTTGCGACAACGGTACCCTCCGTCATCAGCAGGTTTCCTGGTCCGATACAGTTGCTGTTTCTGTTGTTCTGGCAAGCGCCGGATATCCTGGTTCTTACGAGAAGGGCAAGGAGATTATCGGTATTGAGGCTGCTCAGCAGCTTGAGGGCGTTTCTGTTTATCACGCCGGAACTGCTCAGACCGAGGACGGAAAGATTGTCACAGCAGGCGGCCGCGTGCTCAACGTCACTGCGCTTGCACCAACCTTTGAGGAAGCTCGCGCTCGTGCATATGAGGCTTGCGACCTTATCAACTTTGAAGGCAAGCAGCTCAGGCACGATATTGGACTTAAGGCTCTTCAAGGACGTCCAGAAAAATAGTTAGGTTAGCGCTTATGGCAAATCAAAATGACGAGAAAACCAACGTACAGGATGGTGCTTGGACCAGCAATCAAGGCAGCTCTCAGTTCAGTGATGTGTTTGATGATATGCAGTCTGCTGAGCCAGAGATTCTTGATGCTGACATGCAGGTAACTCCAGAGGTATTTGATTCTGCTCGCAATGATTTGCACTCGGCAGTTGATTCGCTTACCTATGACGGTGAGCGTGTTGCTGTGGGCGATGCTGCCTACCACCATTCTGGGGAGCCACAAAAGCGCAGTTTTGTTGCAGGTACAGAGGATGCACGTGATGCTTCTCTAGAAGAGAAGCCACTCTCTGAGGACACCGTTTGGGTTGGCCGCATTTTTGACGTGAATCGTCTTCGTGTTTCTCTTCCTGATGGACGTACTGCTCTTCGCGATGTTGTGCGTCATCCCGGTGCTGTGGCTATTGTTGCATTGACTGATGAAGGAAGAATTTGTCTGGTCCGTCAGTACCGAACTGCGCTTGGTCGTGTAACAGTTGAACTACCTGCAGGAAAGCTTGACCCAGGTGAGGATCCTCTGGATTGCGCTCACCGTGAGCTGTTGGAAGAGACTGGAATGAAGGCGGGAAAGATGGCTTTTCTCACCACTACCGCCACTTCTGATGGATTTACTGACGAGCTCATTCACCTTTATATGGCAACTGAGCTGACCTTTGAGGGATCAGACCCAGATGCCGACGAATTTATTAACGTTGATCTTGTTCCACTATCTGATCTGGTAGATGCTGTTCTCGATGGCAAAATCGAGGACGCAAAGACTATCATTGGAGCTCTTATCTGCGATTCAATTTCACACCGATTGCCTATGGAGTAATTACGCATGCTTGATCGTTCTTCTCGCCCTGTACCTGGCAGTTCTTTGAACCAGACCTCTCGTAGAAATGCTTTTGGTAACAACACCTCTGGCAAAAACGTTTCTGGCAAACACCGCAAATCGCTGTTTGCCAGTTTTCTTTCTTATTACGCCCCGCAAAAGCATCTGTTTATTCTGGACACTATCTGCGCCATCATTTTGGCTTGTATCGAGCTCGCGTTCCCCCAGATTTTGCGCTCGCTCACCAAGGGGCTATTTGTGCAGGGCAAAGATGCCATTCTCGGCAGCTTGATATTCATTGCTATTGGCCTTGTGGTTATGTACTTTGTCCACTTTCTGTGTCGCTACTTTGTCATTAGCTGGGGACACATCATGGGCGCGCGTATGGAAAGCAAGATGCGAGAAGATCTGTTTGACGCCTACGAGCGCATGAGTTTCTCGTATTACGACCGTCACAAGACGGGCGATCTGATGAGTCGCCTGGTATCCGACTTGTTTGACATTTCTGAGACGGCGCATCATGGCCCTGAGTACCTGATTATTGGTTTGCTTGAGATCGCCGGCTCTTTTGTCATTCTGGCTTTTATTAACGTGCCCCTTACGCTGGTGCTTGCTGGAATCGCTGCAATGTTGGTAGTGTTCAATTTCTTTGCCAACATGCACATGCGCGGTATTTTTAAAGAGAATCGTATGCGTATTTCCGACGTAAATACCCAGCTAGAAGACTCACTTTCTGGTATTCGCGTGGTTAAGGGCTTTGCGGCAGAAGATCACGAACGTAAGAAATTTAGGGCAAGCAACTCCGCATATTTGGACTCCAAAGCCAACATGTACCACGCAATGGGCAGATATCAGGCTGCTATTTCTGGCATGATGGGCGTTTTGAACACTGTCGTGTTGGTTTTGGGTGGTTGGATGATTGCTCAGGGTCAGATGCAGGCCATTGACCTGGCAACTTATGCGCTCTACATCTCGCTGTTCACCACGCCAATCATGAACATTCTGAACTTTACTGAGACGTTCCAGAAAGGCCTTGCGGGCTTTAAGCGTTTCTCGGAAATTCTTGAGACTCAGCCAGATATTCAAGATGCGCCTGATGCTCACGATATTCAGATTACTGCTGGCGATATCATCTACCAGGACGTTCATTTTTCTTACAACAATGCTGAAGAGGTTATTGATGGCTTGAACCTTCATATTGAGAGCGGAAAAACCGTTGCGCTGGTTGGACCTTCAGGCGGAGGTAAGTCAACTACCTGCGCTTTATTGCCACGCTTCTATGATGTTACAAGCGGAAGCATCACCATTGACGGGCAGGACATTCGCTCCGTTACGCAGCACAGTTTGCGCTCGGCAATTGGTATGGTCCAACAGGACGTGTACCTTTTTGACGGCACCATTGCGGAGAACATTGCATACGGTTGCCCTGAGGCTTCCGCAGCCGACATTGCGCTTGCCGCAAAGCGTGCGAACATCGCTGAGTTTATCGAGTCGTTGCCTGACGGATATGACACGCAGGTAGGACAGCGCGGAACAAGGCTTTCTGGCGGACAAAAGCAGCGCATTTCCATTGCGCGCGTGTTCCTCAAGAACCCTCCACTGCTCATCCTAGACGAGGCTACTTCTGCTTTGGACAACGAGTCCGAACGTGCGGTTCAGGAATCCCTTTCTGAGCTGGCAAAGAATAGAACCACGCTGGTCATTGCTCATCGACTTTCGACAATTATGGGCGCTGATGAGATTATTACCATCGACCACGGCCGTGCAGTTGAGCGTGGAACCCACGATGAGTTGCTAGAAAAGGGCGGAATCTACGCTCATTACTATCAAATGCAGTTTGGTGGTGCGCCAAATCTCGCAAGGCGGTAAAATAGAGCATTAGGTGCTTTGCGAAACGCGGTTTGCAGTTTGCAGTTTGCAAACCGACGGCTCGTAACCAAAGATCAAAAGTCAACGCATTGCATGCTTTGAAAGCGTGTTTATGCAGGTTGAATGAGAGAGCTACATGGCTAAAGATGATGCAGAACGTTCACGCTTCGCGCGTCGCCAGAAGGGCGCGCTTGACGCTGACGCAGCTGAAGAGTTGTTTACCAAGGTAGACGAGACAGGTCATCCTAACGAGGAGCGCGCAGCTCAAGAGCGTGCTCGCAGGCAGGGCGGAGCTGCGGCGGTAGACGTTGACCCGCTCTCGGGATCTGATCCTTCGGGATCAAATATCGAGAAGGTCATTACAAAGACAGCAGTCCTTTTTGTTCTGATTTTCCTGGTAATTGTTGTTCTCATGCAGGTTTCTTGCGGTGTTATTCGCCGAGCCAACACAGCAAATCTAACTGAATCTGTTACGGTACGATCTGTTGCATCCGCATTGCGTGGAGGCGTTGAGTGGGGTAATGGATTCACGCAGTTCCCCGAAGATTTCTCGGTTCAGGAAGCTGACGAGAACACTGGTCGCGTTGAGGTAACGGTTACCGACACCACCTCAAAAGACGTGCTTGAATGCTACGCCGGATCAAGTGTTCAGGCTCAGGCGTTTGCTATTAACGCACTGCTCAACCCACGAATCAATACCGTTGTCTATCATGTTAGCGTTCATAGAAACGACCAGGGTGAGTTGCAGAAATCTCAGCTCTTTGGATTCCTTAAGCCTGGTGGAGACGCAACACCTATCTTTACCTTTACGTTCTCAAAGACGCAATCCTCTGATGGCGTAAACATCACCATGGTCATTACTGGTGCAAACGACACCATTCAAAAAGAATTGCGTGACCAGATTGCAACGTCATTTACGCCAGTTCGCGTGCTTGGCGGCATCGTTGGTGGAGACTCTTCAACAAAGAAGAACACCACAACTGGAACAACAGGAACCACTGGTACCACTAACACCACAGGTACAAGCGACAGTTCTTCAGGCACTAAGTAGCACGTCTCACCTGCGAAAAAGGGCAAAAGAGCCGCTGACATCAGCGGCTCTTTTGCTTGTGCTGCTGGAAGTGACTTATCGGGAGGTCGGCACGCCTCAAAATGGTGGCATGGCGAATAATTTGCACGTTAATTTGACTGAAAGTCATGAAATCGATGTTTCCAAGACGATTTTGGTCCCAAAAAGGTAAAAAAGCCGTTTAGTTGGAGGTTTTAATCTTTATGCATGACGATTTTGAGCGATTTTGATTTAGCAATGTGTCGCTTGATCAATGCCAACTGGGCTTTTACTAATATCAAATCTTTAATTAATTACTTCGATCCCCAACTAAACGGCTTATTTACCTTTTTCGCTATGTTTTGAGGCTCAATGTTTGTTTGATAAAAAATGAAACGAATAAAGGACTAGGAAAATGCATTTTCATGCATAATGGCGATTGCTTGCGTAAAAATAGGTGCTCACTCTACGCGAGTGAGCACCTACGACAAAGAAAAAAGAAAACTTATCTGCGGCGCAAAGGCCTGTGCGAGCAGTTTGCTTTTGTAGAAGCGTTTTACTCCTGCAGAAGCTGGGCAATTAGGCCAAGCTTTGTCTCAAACGAAACGCCACGAAGCTCAAAGTTTGGCTG
>JABZHQ010000138.1:0-1462 GCA_015258765.1 Atopobium sp.
GCTCAATGGCAAACCCGCTGTCGAGAAGAACTTTGAGGTCCCTAGCCTGCGTCACAACGTTGCAGCTCACGTACACGATTTTCTTCTGGGCTAGCTGGGCAGTTGCCTTAAGGAAGGTGGGCGTTGAACCTGCACGAGGCGGATCAAGAATAATAACGTCAAAGTTTTGACCATCTTTTGCCAGCGCCTGCATGTAGCGAGTGGCATCGTCGCAGATAAATTCGGCTTCAAGTTTATTGTTTCGAGCGTTTCTGCGTGCCATCTGAATGTTATTTTCAACCTGGTCAACGCCAGTGAGCAAGAGGTTGATGCCTTGAGCTTCAGCGGCGTGCGCTAAGCAAAGTCCAATGGTTCCTGTACCGCAGTAGGCGTCAAGAACACGCAGGTTGCTGGTTTGTGCAGAAGTGACTGTCTGAGTGGAGGCGTCGGTCTGCTTGCAGTCAGCAAGCGCGCCGTCGATGGCCAGCTGGTAGAGCACCTCAGTTTGCTGAGGGTTGGTCTGGTAGAAACTGGTTGGGCCAATCTCAAACGTGCAGCCCAAAAGCTTGTCACTCATAGACGTTGAGCCCCAAAGCAGACGGGTTTCTCGCCCTAAGATTGCATTGGTGCGCTTCTGGTTGACGTTCAAGAAGATGCTGGTCAGCTCGGGATGTGCCTTGCGAAGCGCGGCAATAAACTCCTGCTCATGAGGCAGGTGCTGGCCGTTGACCACCAGCACCAGCATGACATCATCGGTGGCATATCCGCAGCGAACTACGCCATGGCGAAGCGCCCCTTTACCGCGATCTTCCTGGTAGGCGTGAATGTTGAACTGGCCAGCAAGATAGGTTACGTCGTTGAGGATAGCACGAGCTCGACCGTCTTCTACCAGGCATTCCTTTGAAGCAATAATCTTGTGCGTTCCGCTTGCATAAAAACCAGAGCGAACCGTGCGCCCTTTACCTGGTGCAAAGGGTGTCGCCGCCTTGTGACGATACGCCAGAGGCTCGTCCATTCCACGGATAGGCTCGATAGTTACGTTATTGATGCTTGCCAGCGGAGCGAGAAGTTCTTCTACCTGCGACTGCTTGCGCTTAAGTTGGATAGGATAGGGGACCGAAAGCCATTCACAGCCTCCGCAGCTACGCGCAATAGAGCATGTTGGTGTCTTGTATCCCATAGTTCCTCTCCAAATCTTGGATTACTACTATACCGTTTACAGGTTTTAATGGCACGTTGAGGTGACTGTTGTATCTAATCTGTTTCGTCTTTCTGTATCGTTGCCCGTTTATGCAAAAAACCGCTAGGCTATCAGGCACAGTAATTTTGGACGAGATAAAGGGGTGGATTATGGCTCTCATCAGTAAGATTGGCATCATTGGTGCTAATCACGTCGGCGCTCACGTTGCAAATGCCCTGCTTTATCAGGGACTTGTTACCGAGCTCTTTATTAGTGATACAAATGAGGTCCTGTGCAAAGCTC
>JABZHQ010000139.1:0-1448 GCA_015258765.1 Atopobium sp.
ATATTTTCGAAAAAGTTTGAGTACGATTTACACAGGAGTATGTTCTTTTCATTGGCACTGTGGGTGACCACAAGGAGAGAAAAGAGTTCTTATGTCAAACCTTACTCGTCGAAACTTTTTTGGTGTCAGCGCAGTTGTAGCAGGTTTGGGTATCACAGCCTGCAAAAAGTCCGATTCTGATACTAGCGAGAAAAAAGAATCTAACACCAACTCTACCGATGCTGTTGGTGCACCAGAAGAGCTGGTAAAGGCAGCAAAAGAAGAGGGTAAACTGATTGTTTATGGCTCTTGTGAGGAAGAGTACCTAAACGCAGTTTGTGCAAACTTCAAGAGCCTGTACGGCATTGATGTTCAGGCACAGCGTCTCTCAACTGGAGAAGTTGCTGCAAAGATTGAGGAAGAGAACGGTCATCCTTCAGCAGATGTTTGGTTTGGCGGAACAACCGATCCTTACAATGTCAGCTCCTCAAAGGGTCTTCTTGAGCAGTATGAGCCAAAGAATGCATCACATCTTATTTCCGATAAGTTCAAGAGTACCAACAAAGACTGGTACGGAATTTATAAGGGCATTCTGGGCATTCTGTACGATAAGGATGAGCTTCAGCGCCTTAAGCTTGATGTTCCTCAGGATTACAAAGACCTTATCGATCCTAAATATAAGGGCCTTATTTGGTCTTCTAACTACAACACCGCAGGTACTGCAAAGCTGATCATCAACACCGTTATTCAGAAGTACGGTCATGATCAGGGCATTCAGTATCTTGTTGACCTTGATAAGAACATTGCTCAGTACACCAAGAGTGGTTCTGGTCCTTCCAAGGCTATCGGAACAGGCGAGTGCACCATCGGAATTGGTATGCTCCACGACGGCATTTATCAGATTGTTGACCAAGAGCATGAGAATGTTGGTCTTCAGATTCCAAGCTCTGGCGCATCATACGAGGTTGGCGCAACCGCAATCTTCAAGGGTGCTGCACATCCAAACGCAGCTAAGCTCTGGATTGAGTATGCACTTTCACCAGCATGCGTTGACCTTGCACAGAAGAATGGCTCTTACCAGTTCCTGGTAATTGACGACGCAAAGCAGCCTGAGATTGCTACTGAGTACGGCCTTGATCCAAACAACGTTATGGACTACAACTTCGAGGATGCCAAGAAGCACACCGAGCAGTATGTCAAGGACGTTATGGAAGCTCTTGGTGGCGGAGATAGCCGCTTTAAGACAGAGTAAAACCAGCGCCGTCGAGCAAACAAACAATGTTGTTGCTCAAGCTTTGAGTGGCAGATTATACTGGGTAGGCAGAGATCTGCCTACCCAGTTTCACATAGAGCTTTGCGTATAGGTTTAGTGTTTCAGAGTTAGGACCAGTATGGCAAAATCCCAGAGCGCTCGACTTGAGCGAAAAAAGCTCCTTGGCGATCCAATTTTGATAACGACCATTGTCGTT
>JABZHQ010000140.1:0-1444 GCA_015258765.1 Atopobium sp.
AACGACAATGGTCGTTATCAAAATTGGATCGCCAAGGAGCTTTTTTCGCTCAAGTTGAGCGCTCTGGGATTTTGCCATGCTGGTCCTAACTCTGAAACACTAAACCTATACGCAAAGCTCTATGTGGAACTGGGTAGGCAGAGATCTGCCTACCCAGTATAATCTGCCACTCAGATCTTGAGCAACAGCATTGTTTGCTTACTCGCGTTGGTTTTACTCCGTCTTGAAGCGGCTGTCTCCGCCACCAAGAGCTTCCATAACGTCCTTGACATACTGCTCGGTATGCTTCTTAGCATCCTCGAAGTTGTAGTCCATGACATTGTTTGGATCAAGGCCGTACTCAGTAGCAATTTCAGGCTGCTTTGCGTTGTCAAGTACCAGGAACTGATAAGAGCCATTCTTCTGAGCAAGGTCAACGCATGCTGGTGAAAGTGCATACTCGATCCAGAGCTTAGCGGCGTTTGGATGTGCAGCACCCTTGAAGATTGCAGTTGCGCCAACCTCATATGATGCACCAGAGCTTGGAATCTGAAGACCAACATTCTCATGCTCTTGGTCAACAATCTGATAAATGCCGTCGTGGAGCATACCAATTCCGATGGTGCACTCGCCTGTTCCGATAGCCTTGGAAGGACCAGAACCACTCTTGGTGTACTGAGCAATGTTCTTATCAAGGTCAACAAGATACTGAATGCCCTGATCGTGACCGTACTTCTGAATAACGGTGTTGATGATCAGCTTTGCAGTACCGGCAGTGTTGTAGTTAGAAGACCAAATAAGACCCTTATATTTAGGATCGATAAGATCTTTGTAATCCTGAGGAACATCAAGCTTAAGGCGCCCAAGCTCTTCCTTATCGTACAGAATGCCCAGGATGCCCTTATAAATTCCGTACCAGTCCTTATTTGTACTCTTGAACTTGTCGGAAATAAGGTGAGACGCATTCTTTGGCTCGTACTGCTCAAGAAGACCCTTTGAGGAGGAGACATTGTAAGGATCAGTTGTTCCGCCAAACCATACATCTGCTGATGGATGACCGTTCTCTTCCTCAATCTTTGCAGCAACTTCTCCAGTTGAGAGACGCTGTGCCTGAACATCAATGCCATACAGACTCTTGAAATTAGCGCAAACTGCGTTTAGATACTCTTCCTCACAAGAGCCGTAAACAATCAGCTTACCCTCTTCTTTTGCTGCCTTTACCAGCTCTTCTGGTGCTCCAACCGCGTCTGTAGAGTTGGTGTCAGATTCTTTTTTATCGCCAGCATCAGAATCGGACTTTTTGCAGGCAGTGATGCCCAGGCCTGCTACAACTGCGCTGACTCCAAAAAAGTTACGACGAGTAAGGTTTGACATAAGAACTCTTTTCTCTCCTTGTGGTCACCCACAGCTCCAATGAAAAGAACATACTCCTGTGTAAATCGTACTCAAACTTTTTCGAAAATAT
>JABZHQ010000060.1:0-6956 GCA_015258765.1 Atopobium sp.
TCTATGCATAAACTTCATCTAATATGCTGGAAAATGAATAGAGAAATATAAAAAATCTAACTATAGGTAAATTTCACTTCTAAGCAACACACCTATGTCGGATAATCTGCTTAATTGCGGGCATATTACACACCTAATGATGATAATCTGCACGCCTTAGCTATTTTCGGCGTCATGTATACGTCTTTTTGACAGATTATCCGACTTAGGTGTGTTTTGCCATCAGCAAAACAGTACAAGCAACTAAGTAATGCTGCAAAAACTAAATTTCAAGTAATTCCGGGACGCGTTCTGGGTAAACGAAAAACGTATCTTAGCACTTTAAAGTTATGTTTAGATTGTCGTGCATTTGACCTGCGCGTTTGACCTGCGCATTTGACCTGCACGTTTGACCTGCGTGTTTGACTCGCGCGTCTAACGCGTCGCTCGTACGGTGTGGCTGCCCGCAGGTGTACGCCCTGCACAGCCACAGTCCGCGCACCCCGCACACCCTGCACGGCCGCGCCCCGCGCCCTGCGCAGCCCGCGCACACCGTGGAACCCGTACGTCACACAGCAAACAAGCTGCTCATTTCTGTATCGTTTAAAGAAAGGCCGCACATGTACCTAGAGAATATCAATGGACCAGAAGACGTAAAGAAGCTGAACGCGGAGGCTCGTGCAGTACTTGCGCAGGAGATTCGCGACAACTTGCTGGTCATGGAGTCAAAGCATGGCGGCCACTTTGGCCCAAACTTTGGTATTGTCGAGGCAACTATCGCGCTTCATACCGTGTTCAATTCGCCCGTTGACCATATCGTTTACGATGTCTCGCACCAAACGTATCCGCACAAGATGCTCACCGGCCGCAAGCAGGCATACATGGATCCCGCGCTTTACGACTCGGTGTCTCCTTACACCGATCCCGCCGAGACCCCGCATGACCTCTTCAAAATCGGCCACACTTCCACGTCCATCAGCTTGGCGCTTGGTCTGGCAAAAGCTCGCGACATCATGGGCGGCAAGGAGAACATCATCGCAGTTATCGGCGACGGCTCCATGTCCGGCGGCGAGGCGCTTGAGGGTTTGAACGTTGCCGGCGAGCTGAACAGCAACTTTATCATCGTCTTCAACGACAACCAGATGTCCATCGCCGAGAACCACGGCGGCATGTACGACCAGTTCGCTGAGCTGCGCCGCACTAACGGAGCTGCCGAGAATAACCTCTTCAAATCGATGGGTCTGGACTACCTATATGTCAATGACGGCAACGACATCGAGGCTCTTATCGCCGCATTTGAGCAGGTAAAAGACTCGACCCATCCGGTCGTGGTTCACATCAACACGCTCAAGGGCAAGGGCTACGCTCCCGCGGAGGCAAACAAGGAGAAGTGGCACTGGCACATGCCGTTTGACATCCAGACTGGCCAGAGCCCTGCATCCGGTTCGTCCGAATCGTATGCCAGCATTTTTGCAGAGTATGCCCTCAAGCGCGCAAAGACTGACCCAAAGTTCTTGGTGCTTATGTCGGCTGTTCCTGGTCTGCTTGGCCTTACGCAGGAACGTCGAGAAGAGCTGGGCAAGCACTACCTTGACGTGGGCATTGCCGAAGAAACTGCAGTTGCGATGGCTTCCGGCGCGGCTCACGCGGGCGCACACGTAGTTTGGGGCTCAAGTGCAACCTTCATCCAGCGCACCTACGACCAGCTAACTCAGGACCTGGCGCTCAATCAGAATCCTGCGGTTATCGTGGGCTCCGGCTCCATCAGGGGTTTGATGGCCGCCACCCACCAGGGCCTCAGCAGCATTTCCATGATCGCAAACATCCCTAACATGGTGTATCTCGCGCCATCCAACGCCGAGGAATACATCGCCATGCTCGACTGGGCGCTTGACCAGGACAAACACCCCGTCTACATCGCAATTCCTTCCGGTCCTGTGATCCATGCCGAGGGCTCCGTCCGCACAAACTTCGACGACCTCAACACCTACGAGGTCACGCGCCAGGGCTCCAAGGTGGCTGTTCTTGCCCTGGGCGATTTCTACGACCTTGGCGAGAAAACCGTTGAGGCCCTCAGCTCCACCCTGGGAATTGAAGCCACGCTGGTCAAACCATACTTTGCCTCGGGCGTTGACCAGGATCTGCTCGACAACCTGGTAAAAGACCATGACGTCATCGTAACTATTGAGGACGGCATCATCGAAGGCGGCTGGGGACAGAATATAGCCAGCTACCTGGGAACTTCTCCCGCACGTGTGCTGAACTACGGCGTCAAAAAGGCTTTCTACGACCGCGTCAACATCGCGGACCTTATGCGAGAAAGTCATCTGGATCCCGAGCTGATTGCTGCGGACGTTAAGCAGGTATTGGGCCTGTAGGCGCTTAGTCTGTAAGTGCGTCGCCGCTGGTAGGTAGGCGCCGCCACGCTGTTGCACTGCCGCTCCGGCGTGAGCCGCGCCAGCGCTGCGGCTTTGTCATTGCGGCATCGCCCGCACTTCTCGCTATCACATCAAAACTGCAACAAAAAAGAGGGGCCGCATCTGCGGTCCCTCTTCTGTATCAAGTGAATGCGCTGTTGCAACCTGTTGCGGCGCCGTTGCGACCTGCCGCCAGGCGTGTCGTCGCACCGCGTTGTCGCGTCGCAGCGTGCAGCTAGAAGCCTAAGCCTTAAGAGCACGGCCCATAGCGTCAGCCTGAACGATAGCTGCATAGAGCTCGTCAGGAGTGACGTCGCCAGCAAGGTTGTGGATGGTCTCGCCAGGAACGCAAGCAGCCTCAGCGATCTTCTTGATCTGCTCGTCAGTGGTGATGCCAACCTCCTCGAGGGTAGTTGGAAGACCAACCTCAAGGCAGAAGTCCTGAACCTCGTCGAACTCCTCCTGAGGAACGCCCTCAAGAACAAGCTGGACCAGGGTACCAAAAGCAACGCAGTTACCGTGAGGTGCGCTGTGGCCACCAAGGGAGGTAAGGCCGTTGTAGAAGGAGTGAGCTGCTGCGCAGTTAACGTTGTCAGCGCCGACGCCACTCATGTAGACGGTTGCCTCGCAGATAGCCTCAAGAGCTGGGGTTACAACGTTGTTCTCGCAAGCCTTAATTGCCTGTGAACCGTAATCGCGAAGGGTGAGGTAGCACTCCTTAGCAATTGCCATACCAACGCGGGTAATGCCGGTTCCCTCAAGGGAAGGAGACTCGGTGCGGATGGATGCGCGGCCCTCAAAGTAGGTGCCCAGTGCGTCGCCCATGCCTGCTACCAGGAAGGAAACAGGTGCGTTAGCGATGATCTGGGTGTCGACCATAACTGCATCTGGGTTCTGTGGGTAGAAGAGGTACTTGTCAAAGGAACCGTCATCGTTGTAAATAACGGAGAGGCCGGTGCATGGAGCGTCGGTAGCTGCAACGGTAGGAAGAATAACGATGCGCTTACCAGCGTAATATGCGGTTGCCTTTGCGGTGTCAACAGCGCTGCCGCCGCCGATAGCGACGACTACGTCGATGTTGTCCTCCTCGACGATAGCCTTCATGCGGTTAATCTCGCCGTTGGAAGAAATGCCGCCGAAGACCTCATAGCGACGGTAATAGTCGCCCTTGCCCTCAAAGCTCTGCTCGATCATGTCATGGGTTGCTTTGTAGCCGCTGTTAGAGCAAACAAACAGGAAGCGCTTTCCCATGTAGCCCATCTCTTTTTCGAACTCGAGACAAGCATTTTTGCCCTGAACATACTTCAGTGGCTCACGCATTGCGCGTAGCATTTTCATAGGTTCCCCTCTCCGGATACGTTTTAGACCTATGTAATTTATGGTAGCACTGTCAAAAGAACATAACAGCAAGGAAAATATTTCTGTGGGAGCAATATTTTCTGGTATTGCACACTAAAGCAGCGTGGCAGTTGGAAAAAATTCTATTTAGAAATCTTATAATAGGGAGAAATAAAAATAGGGGATAGGGATGATCTAAAGAGGAAATGAATGTTTGAAGGAAAGGTAGAAACAGCAGAAAAAAACATTCTGTTCTACAAATGGTCAAATTATATTAATTCAAGTGTTCTGATTTGGACCATCTTAACTCTCTATTATCTTTGGCGTGGTTTAAGTTATTTTGATATTGCGCTAGTCCAGAGTGTTGGCGCAATAGCTACAGCAGTACTTGAGATTCCAACGGGTTGGATATCTGATCGTCACGGACATCATATTGTTCTGAAAAATCGCTTCTTTTTCTAGACTTGTGGCAATAGTGACTTTAACCTTTGCGAATAGCTTTTTATTAATGGTTGCTTCTGAATTGTTCTTTTCTTTAGCAAGTGCGTCGCAGTCAGGAGCTGGAAGTGCTTTTCTTTTCGAGGCAACGAGTGCAAATTCTGGTATGGATAGGAAGAATGGAGCATATGCTCTAATTCTTTCAAAAATGACAGGAACTCAGTCAATCATTAGAATTACTGTTCGTTTAATAGCCCCTGTTCTTTTTAGTATCAACCCTTTGATTCCTTTTGTTATTTCAATCTTTATATATTTTCTTGGTCTATTAGTTACTTTGGAATTTAAAGAAAATGATGTAAGCCCTAATAGAAGAGACAATTGCTTACCAGAAGAAGATGTATTTATAAGGACTAGAACTAGTAAATTGGATCTGAAAGAGTCTGTACAGACGTTTTTTCAGGAACTTATAAAGATTGTGAAAACTAATACTTTTATTTCCCTTTGTATAGTCTCAGCAATTTCATTGATTTTAGTTAGTAATTACAGCCAGTTTATTGCCCCAAATTTAACCAGTATGGGATTTGATATAAAGTTCTTAGGAATCGTTACCGCTGCTGCAAGTTTAGGCGAGTTTTTTGGATCGAGGCTTACGGCAAAGATAGTGAAAACACTTAAAGACTCTTATAAGAAATCCGCTGGAGATATTATTGCGTTTTCAGGAAACGTAGAATTTCTCGTTATTTTAGCTATTCTTTCTGTGATTGCGATCTTGATGTTATGCGCTGGGCTAATCCCAAGTATATACGTATGTATATTTACTTATGTAGCGATTAATTTATTTTCAACCACTTTAAGTATTTTGATAAACAATCAAATGAATTTAATCGCTGAAGAGAATAATCGCGCAACATTACTTTCTGTATCAAACCAGATTGAAGAAATCGCATCAGTAGTTTCGGATCCATTAATTGGAATTGCCTTAGACTTTTCAGGATTTGGAACAACTTATGTTGGTTTAGGCTGTATTACTCTTGTGGTAATAGCCCTTATTTTTACTATCCATTACAGGAAATATAGATAGTCATAACTCAATTTCTCATAATCTATTGGGTTAAAGTTATCTGGAAAGTTTACGTGAACATACATTCACTAGCCGGCAAATGATATCCTTGTAGTGTCAAATTTTCGCACTGTGGTCTTTGGAGGACACATGCTTAGTTCTGTCGAAATCAAACCCGATGTCTATTTTGTAGGCGCCCTGGATTGGAACGCTCGCGAGTTCCACGGCTATACCACTGAGCAGGGCATTACCTACAATGCATACCTTATCCTAGACGAGAAGGTCACGCTTATTGACACCGTCAAGCGCCCATTCTCCGAGGAGCTGGTCGAGCGCATCAAGAGCATCATCGATCCAGCAAAGATTGACGTTCTGATCTGCAACCACATTGAGATGGACCACTCCGGCAGCGTTCCTCGCATTCTGGAGCTCGCGCCAAACGCCGAGGTCTACGCAAGCGCACCTCAGGGCGTTAAGGAGCTCAAGGCTTTCTATGGCGAGAATATCAACGTCAACGGCGTAAAGACGGGCGATACGCTCAACATTGGTAAGCGCACCCTGACCTTTGTGCAGACCCCAATGGTCCACTGGCCAGACAACATGGTCACGTATTCCGACTACGATAAGATCCTCTTCTCTAACGACGCATTTGGTCAGCACTACGCTTCAACTACTCGCTTTGAAGACGAGTCCGACTACTGCGAGGTTATGAAGCAGGCTCGCAAGTACTACGCAAACATCGTTCTCCCTTACGGTCGTCAGGCTGACTCTGCTGTTACCGCAGTTAAGGGCATTGGCCTGGAGAACATTGATATTATCGCCCCAGCTCACGGCGTTGCATGGCGCTCCCACATTGCCGACATCATCTCCAAGTACGAGGAGTGGACTACCGGCAAGCTTGAGGAGAAAGCCCTGGTTGTATACGACTCCATGTGGGGTTCAACCGACAAGATGGCCCACGCTCTCCTGGACGGTTTCTTGGCTGAAGGCATTCCTGCCCAGCTCATCGACCTCAAGGAGACTCACATCTCCAACGTCATGTACCACTTCCTGAATTCCAAGTATGTCTGCGTTGGCTCGCCTACGCTGAACTCTAAGTTCCTGCCTACCGTTTCTTCGTTCCTGACCTATATGAGCGGTCTTTCTCCAAAGAACGACCACCGTATTGGCTTTGCGTTTGGCTCTTACGGCTGGGCTCCACTTGGACCAAAGATGGTCCAGGCCGAGCTTGAGGCAGCAGAGTTCACTATGCCACTGCCTGTTCACGCTATCGGTTGGCTTCCTTCTGACGAGGACCTGGATGCCGTTCGTGCGCAGGTCAAGGACCTGGTCGAGGCTGGCAAGCAGCTCTAATTTAGCGGTATATTGAGCAAGGCCCTCACATTCATGCTGAATGTGAGGGTCTTTTGCTGTTAAGGGAGTTAAGCGGACAAAAATGATGCAAATGACCCCGAAGTGACCCCGAAATGACTCCGAAGTGACCCGAAATGACCCCAGAATGACCCCAGAATGACCCCAGAATGACCCCAGAATGACCCCGGAGTGGTAAAAAATCCGTTTAGTTGGAAAATACAAGTTTCTGTATATAGCGTTTGCCCAGATAAAAGTTTTTGAGGCGGTAAAAAATCGTCTTAGTTGGAGATAAATTGGCTAATTTTAAGTTTTCATTAGTTACGTCTCAAAAAGTGGTGTAAGGCTATTTCCTTACTGCCTTCTAACCTACA
>JABZHQ010000141.1:0-1439 GCA_015258765.1 Atopobium sp.
GGTGAGCCTGTTCACACCATGGTTGGCAACCTTCCTAAGGCTGACCTCGTTTCTGAGCTCAACGCTAACCTGTAAGTTCTTGTGTGCCACGCGGCTGCGCTGGCTTATCATTGAACTAAGCGGCGGTACGTCTATCGGCGTGCCGCCTTTTTGTTACAAGGAGAACTAATGGCCGATAAAAGCCTTGATGCTCAAAAGACAGGACTTTTAACAGGAGTTCGCAAGCGCCTTTTTTTACAGCGTCTGCGTTCTAGCCTTTCTACCATCATTCTGCTTGTCTCATCAGCAATTTTTATTTTTCTGTTGATTGACGTTTCTGAAGGCGACGTCATTGGCATTGATCACTTTGCCTACAGGCTTTTTGTTGTCCACCTCAGGACTCCTCTTCTCACAGAGATTATGGAAGGGTTCTCTGGACTTGCAAGCCCCGTCACCGTTATTGTCATGCTTATTGTGGTTGCTGCTTTTGCACCAGGGCCAAGTGTCGGCAGGCTTGCCTTTATTAATCTGGGTGGCGTTGTTGTTGTAGACCTTATCTTTAAGGCAATTGTCCAACGTCCACGCCCAGATGGCTTTAGACTGGTTGTTGAAACTGGCTACAGCTTCCCGTCGGGCCACTCGATGTTCTCGATGGCTTTTTATGGCCTACTCATTTGGCTTGTCTGGCATTACGAGAAAGACAAGCTACAGCGTTGGATTTGGTGTGGCCTGTTCTCAGGTGTCATCATTATGATTGGCGTCAGTAGAATTTATCTGGGTGTGCACTACGCTACCGACGTCATTGGTGGTTTCTCGCTTGCCCTTGTATGGCTAGTGCTTTTTACCAAGCTGATGATTCCATCGCTTATTTACAAGAAGAAAGTACCTCAAGCGAAGACAGACTAATAATCTCTGCGCTGACTACCTGGGCTGTTTCTTCATCAACAATAATGCGTCCCATAGTTGCGCCCTCGCGACCACGCGGGTAGGTAGGGCTTCCTGGATTCATTACAAGCGTATTGGTCCACTCGTCACGCTGTACAAAAGGCTTGTGCGTGTGACCGCAGATAGCAATATTGCATTTGACTAGGTCAAGCCTCTCGCGATAATGACATACCTGCCACTTGAGACCAGCTGCAAAGAAAATAATCTTTTTCTTTACCATGGGACCATAGTTGTAGCAGAAGTCATTATTGCCCAGGCAAAGCTTAACGGGAGCAATCTTCTGCAGTGTCTGATAATCGGCGTTGGAGGTAATGTCTCCTGCATGCACAATGTAGTTGGCGCCTTGCAGAGCCTCAAGCAACTCAGATGACAAATACCCATGCGTATCTGAAATTACGTCAAACCTTACCAGTGCCATACCAAACTCCTACGTGCTTTTAAGCTGCTGGCGAGAAACCCGTTGAGCTTCTACAGTCCCAGTGCTCGCTTGAGTGCAACCACACGACGGCGAGAAA
>JABZHQ010000061.1:0-6942 GCA_015258765.1 Atopobium sp.
TGCGTCTTATTAGCAAGGGTAAAGTGGATATTAGTTTTACTATGACCCGCGCAACTGAGCAGGGATTTACTTCAACTTTATTTGATCATGATGAGGTTATTGTTGTTTCTCAAAAGGGACACTACGAGAAGGACCTTGAGACAATTCCTGTTAAGCGTCTTATTGAAGAGCCCTTTATTGTTGATATTGAGACGGCTCCTCTGCTTCAGAAGCAACTCAAAAACGCACGCATGACGTTTGCGTCATCGGATTCATTCACCATTATGTCCATGGTAGAGTCAGGTCTTGGTGTAAGTTTGTTGCCACTTGAGGCAACAAAAGGTACAAATTTTGATATTGATGTACATCATCTGGAGACTCCCGTACATCGTAATGTCTTTATTACACATCGTGTAAAAGGCGAGATGTCGCGTACTACAGAAGAGTTTTTAAAGTATTTGAGTTAAAGATTGATGCATAGTTGTGTACGTTAACTATTTGAAAATTGCATAACTGTTATTAGATTTTGGTAAAGATGTAAAAAGATTTAACTACCGCTCGCGGTTGTAGCCTTTACGCTTACGGGTTTATCTGACGCTCAAAGGGCGCTACTCCTTTTTTCAAATCGACTCGGGTGCAAACATAGTCTCATCAAGTTCTTCGTCCGAGTAATTACGGGAAGGAGTGGGACATGGCAGAAAATGCCGAGGCACCTGAGATGCAAAAGTCGTTGAGTCTATTCAACTTCTTTACCATCGGATTTGGTGCGATCATTGGTACCGGATGGGTGCTCCTGGTAGGCGACTGGATGGTTCTTGGTGGAGGACCATTCCCCGCGATGATCGCATTCGCAATTGGCGCAATTTTCCTTGTACCAATTGGATGTGTTTTTGGCGAGCTCACTGCTGCTATTCCAATTTCTGGTGGCATCATTGAGTACGTCGACAGGACATTCGGTCGCCCAATGGGCTTCTTTACTGGCTGGATGCTCCTTCTGGGTAACGCTCCACTGTGCCCTTGGGAGGCAATTGCTATTTCCACGCTTCTCACCGACCGTTTTGGTGCATTCCCTGTTCTTTCTTGGCTAAGGTCCGTTAAGCTCTACACCATTCTTGGTGCAGATGTTTACCTGTGGCCAACAGTCATCGCTCTTTGCTTTGCTATCCTGGTCATCTTCCTTAACTTCAAGGGCGCTGGCGCAGCAGCTAAGCTTTCGAGCTTCCTTACCAAGGCTTTGCTGACTGGTATGATTCTTGCAATGGTCATCTCCTTTGCAACCGGTTCTCCAAGCAACGGCCTCCCACTCTTCTCCCAGGCAACTGAGGTTGCAGGTGGCGAGGGCACAAAGGCTACCAGCTTCTTTGGCGGCATCATTGCAGTACTTGTTATGACTCCATTCTTCTACGCTGGTTTTGACACCATTCCACAGCAGGCAGAAGAGGCTTCTGCTGACCTTGACTGGAAGAAGTTTGGCATCATTCCTGCACTTGCACTTATCGCTTCTGGTGTCTTCTATCTCATCTGCATCTATGCATTCGGAACTATGATTGACTGGCACGAGTTTGTTAAGTCTTCCGTTCCTGCACTTGCAGTTCTCGAGCGCATCAACCTGTTCTTCTACATTGCAATGCTCATTATTGCAACGCTTGGACCTCTGGGCCCAATGAACTCCTTCTTTGGTGCTTCTACTCGTCTGATGCTTGCTCTTGGTCGTAAGAAGATGCTCCCTGAGTCCTTCGCAAAGATCGACCCTAAGTCCGGCGCACCTCTGACCGCAAACATGTTCATGGCTGGCCTGACCCTTGTTGGTCCATTCCTTGGCCGCAACATGCTTGTTCCTCTGACCAACGTTGCTTCTCTCGGCTTCATCTTTGCATGCACCATGGCTGGCGTTGCCTGCCTGCGCCTGCGTCAGACTGAGCCAGACCTGCCTCGTCCTTACAAGGTTGCCGGTGGTATCGCAGGTATCATGGCTGCAATTCTTGCTGGTAGTATCATCATCGGCCTGATGGTTGTTCCTTTCAGCCCTGCAGCTCTGAAGCCAGTTGAGTGGATCATCACCATTTCTTGGATTGTCATTGGTATGGCCATCTTCATGATCTTTGGTCGTCAGTCCGAGAAGGCAGCAGCATAAGTTGCTTGCAAGCTCTAAAGGTTTCATCGGTACGTTGAACTAAGCACGTTATTTGTTTCTTTAGTTTGGATTTTTTGCGCCCAAAAAGGGTGGGCGCAAAAAGATAGTATTTATCATTTACTAGAGGGGGAAAGAAATGAGTAAGATTGCTTTTGTAGGCGGAAAGCTCGTTGACGGCACTGGCGCCGCTCCTGTTGAGGATTCTCTTGTCCTCGTAGACGACAAGAAGATCGCTTATGCTGGTCCTCGCACTGAGGTTCCAGAGGGCTATGAGGTCCGTGACATCCAGGGCCGTACCATTATGCCAGGTCTTATCGATACCCACCTGCACTTCTCCGGCAACCTGACCGACAACGATAACGACTGGGTTATCGAGTCCGTTGCTCAGAAGCAGGCATGCGCAGTCAAGCAGTCCTGGGACGCTCTCTCCCATGGTCTTACCACCGTCTGCGAGATTGGCCGCAATGGTATCGCAATTCGTGACCTCGTCAACATGGGTATCATGGAAGGCCCACGTATCTACGCTACCGGCCTTGGCTTCTGCCGCGTTGCTGGTCACGGTGACTGCCACCAGCTCCCACAGGAGATTTCCAAGAATGGTCACCCTTGGGGCGACCAGGTAGACGGTCCTTGGGATCTTCGTAAGGCAGTTCGTCGTCGTCTTCGTGAGAACCCAGACGCAATCAAGATTTGGGCAACCGGTGGCGGCATTTGGCACTGGGACTCCGGTCGCGATCAGCACTACTGCTACGAGGAGATCAAGGCAGTTTGCGACGAGGCAGCAATGGTTGGCATTCCTGTTTGGTCACACTCCTATAACAGCTTCTCCGCAGCTTATGACTCCGTCCGTTGCGGCTGCGAGCAGATGATTCACGGCTTCGAGCTTGATGCAAAGACCATGGATCTTATGTGCGAGCAGGGCACCTTCTTTACTCCTACCATCGGCTTCCTGCCAACTTGGTACGGAACTTATCCACCAGAGTGGACTCCAGAGCTTGACGCATTCCCAGGCGATACCGTCGTTGAGAAGGGCCTCAACCGTACATACGAGAACCTCCGTGCTGCTAACGAGCGCGGCGTCACTCTCACCATCGGCTCCGACTCCTTCAGCTTCGTAACTCCTTACGGCTATGTCACCATCGATGAGATGTATGACTTCGTTGAGAAGGCTGGCGTCACCATTCTTGAGACCATCAAGGCTGCTACCCTTAACGGCGCTAAGATGGTTCACCACGAGGATGAGTTTGGCTCCCTCGAGGCTGGCAAGCTTGCTGACCTCCTGGTTGTCAAGGGCGACGTTGCTGCTAACATCCGCGACCTTACCCCAGATAACATGGAAGTTATCATGAAGGAAGGCAGCGAGGTTATTCGCGGCACCTTCTAAGAGGTAAACCAATCCCTTCTGGAGCCCCTATGCAGTCTCTGCATAGGGGCTCTTTTTGTGTGTGCAGGGATGGCGAGAAACCCGTTGAGGGCCGCGACAACCCGTCGATATGCTCAGCGGGGTCCTTGGAACTTCTCGCCTTATCTGGACGTCGTCTATTACAAGGCACTTTAGGGTACATATCAGAAGATCCATTGGGGTCAGCGCAAAAGGCGCTGGCTTCTACCTACAGGAGGATTTTTGGCTAGAAAACGCATACATAAAGGAAACCGTCGTCAGGGACGTGCAAAAGTCTCAAAGCGACCATCAGCGCTGCTTACAGGCACGCTGAGTCTTTCTCGCCCAGGAGTTGCTACCGTAAGCACCCCTGAGGGTACGTATGCGCTGGCAAAGCACGGGATTCATGAGGCAATGCACGGAGACGAGGTCCAGGTTTCGCTTGTCTCGGCCAAGGGAAAGACTCCTCTGGCAAACGTGCGCTTTGTGCTTACGCGAGCTACTCAGACGTTTTTGGGCATCTATCACGACGCCGGTCCACTTGGCGCTGTGGTGCCGCTGGATAGTCGCATCCAGCGAGATTTCTTTGTGCTTCCAGAAGACTCTTCTGTTGGACGTCATTACGTTTTTGAGGGCGACGTGGTTGTCGCGCGCATTACAGAGTATCCAACACGTAAAAGCGCTGCTGTAGTAACTATCGAGCGCCGCGTGGGATCAGCCGAAGATCTGGACATGAACGTTGAGGCAACTATTGCTTCGTATGGTTTGGCAACGGAATTTCCTATCAAGGCATTGAGACAAGCCGAGAAAATCTCCGTTGACGCAGATAAAGCCCTTGCAGAAGACGCTTCAAGACACGATTTGCGAGAAGAGCTGTGCATCACCGTAGACCCCGCAGATGCTAAAGATTTTGATGACGCCGTTGGCGCGCGCAAGCTTGAAGACGGTGACTTTGAGCTGTGGGTTCACATTGCAGACGTGGCTCACTATGTGAACTGGGATTCTCCCATTGACCTGGAAGCTCGCATGCGTACCTGCTCGGCATATTTAGTGGATCGCGTGCTGCCCATGTTGCCAGAAAAGCTCTGCAATGACGTGTGTTCTCTCCGACCAGCTGAAGATAGGCTGGCTATGTCGGTAAAGATGAAGCTGAGCAGCTCGGGCAAGATCCTTGGGGTAACCGCCATGAATTCCGTTATTCGCTCGCGGGCGAGGCTTAGCTATGACCAGGTAGATAGCTATCTGCAAGGAGACGCCGCGGCACTTGACTCCGTTGTGCCTAGAGAAGATGCTGGCGCAATCAAAGAAATGATTAACGTGCTCAATCAAATCCGAGCACTAAGAGAAGAAATTCGCGAGAAACGCGGCTCAGTAGATTTTGAGAGCGTAGAGACGCGCGTAGTGCTTGACCAGGATAACAAGCCTACTGGCGTGTCGGTACGTGAGCGCACCCAAGCAACGGGACTCATTGAGGAAGCAATGCTTGCAGCCAATGAGAGCGTCGCGCACATGCTCAGCCAGCATGACCTGGAGTCGGCATATCGCGTGCATGAGCAGCCTTCTCCAGAGTCACTTAAGCTTGCGGTCACTCCACTTGTGGCGATGGGTGCTCTTGAGCCAGATGTTGCGTCTCGTATTGCCATTGGCGATCAGACGGCATTGCAAGAAGCGCTGGAGTCGGTTCACGGCACGCGTTATTCTCGCGTGGTAAATGCACAGCTGCTCAGGGCCCAAAAACGAGCCATCTATCTGCCAACCAACCAGGGGCACTTTGCCCTAGGGGCGGATGCGTACTGCCACTTTACTTCGCCAATCAGGCGCTATCCTGACGTGATAGTGCATCGTACGCTCAAGCGTTTGCTCCGCGGACAGACGGCGCCTCGCGCAGAGTTGAGCGCACTCCCAGATATCTGCAGCACCTGCTCTGAGCAGGAGCGCAAGGCAGACGCAGCGGCTCGTGCGACGCAAAAGATCAAGCTGGCTGAGTACTACCAGAGTCGTCTGGGAGAAGAAACGTGGGGAACCATTGACGGCTGCGAGCGCTTTGGCCTGTTCATTACGCTGGACGATACCTACGCTGACGGGCTTCTCGCCGTGAGGGATTTGGGTCACGAATGGTACGTGTATGATCAGGAGACGCTGGCACTGATAGGGGAATCAACAGGCAAAACGTATCGTATTGGTGGACGTGTGCGCGTGAAGATTTCTGGCGTAAATGTGGCTCGTGGTCAGATTGATTTGGCACTTGTGGAATAATATGCACGTAGATTACGTGCGGGTTTATGAAGCACCCGCACAGATGATTGCATGATTGATATTGAATGATAGGTGAGTAAGATGGCACTTTCGGCACTTTCAGATGAGCTGATGCGCGCTGAAGGCATGATGATGCAGGACCAGAATGATGAGGCTCTTGAACTGCTGCTTCGTTTGGCTGAAGACGCTGAGGAATATGTGGATTGCAACTGCCAAACCACAGATGAGCTGCAGTATTTTGCGTTCCCAACGCTGTTTGACCGTTTAGCGTATAGGCGCGTGGAGAACGACCCTCGTAAGCTTGAGGACGTTCATGAGCCGTTTGATCGCCTGTACGGAGACCTTGCAATGGCTTACGTACGCACTGGCGATTACGAAAACGCCATGAATGCGCTGAAGACTGCCATTCGTTGGAACCCAATGAACTGCGGATTTAGGCTTGATTTGGCTGACCTGTTTAAGATTACAGGCGATATTCGTGAGCACATTGCTCTGACATTTGGCGTCTTTGAGCGCGCAAGCGAGGCAAGGCATCTGACCAGGGCGTTTTTGAACTTTGCTGCGTGGTTTGACGCTCAGGGTAGGCTTGAGCAGACTGCGGCATGTCTGAGAGCTGCTCGTCGCTTTGAAGTCAAGGACGGTGCGCTTGAGGCCGCTCTTGACCAGGCTGCAGGCACCCCTAAAGACCCTGATGGCCTTACCGACGAAGAGGCAAACGACCTGCTTGAGGCAGAGGGCCTGCCAACAGGTGCCAACGCCGAGATTGCGGTTTGCCTGCTGATGTGTGCGCAGGACTGCGCTGCCATGGGCGACAGAGCTACCGCAACTGAGATGACCATTCGCGCTCGCGATCTTGTGGGCGAGCAGGCGGCTCTTACGCTTCTGCAGCTTGTCCGCGACGCCGCAATCTCCGAAGGCTTCACCGCAGGTGGCAATCCCGTATCTGCTGACGCGACAGGCAATGCATCTGGCAAGAAAACCGATGCAGCTGAAACTTCAGACGGGGAAGGCAAGTAAGTATGGCCGAGACCCAGGGAAAACAGCAGGGTAAGAAATCGATTGCACGTAATCGCTCTGCTCGACATGAGTACGAGATTGGCGAGACCTTTGAGTGTGGCCTGGTGCTTACTGGCACCGAGGTCAAGAGCCTGCGCGAGCGTGGCTGCCAGCTGACCGATACGTTCTGCCTCAT
>JABZHQ010000142.1:0-1437 GCA_015258765.1 Atopobium sp.
GGCATGCTCACTCTACAGCCCCATTTCCGGTTGCGCCTTCTACCAGGCGTCGACTGAGCGTAGCTTCAACAATTGCAAGGTCAGACGGGTATGTGACCTTCACGTTTTCTCGTTGCGACTCAACGCACATCACGGTAAGACCAAGTCGCTCAACTAACGACGAGTCATCGGTTCCCTGGTAGCCTTCCTGGCGAGCTGCCTCGTAGGCTTCAAGAAGTGTACGTGTCTTGAACACCTGAGGGGTCTGAGCAGCCCAGAACGTTGAGCGGTCAGGCGTATCTACAATGGTTGCGCCATCTACGCGCTTCAGCGTATCAGTTGCGCGATGAGCCAAAATTGCTCCCGCAATCTTAGGAGACTTGCGAACCGTGCCAATGACCTGCTCAATGGTCTCCACCTCAATGAGCGGACGAACCGCATCATGAACAGAAACAAAATCATATCCAGCAGGCACTACCTGGAGCGCGTTGTAAACCGATTCCTGTCTGGTAGCACCAGACGTTGCAAAGTGAACGGGTTTGTGGAGTACAAGCTTGCCCAAAACACCCTCTTGAACTGCAGCGCGTTTCTCGTCAGAGCAAGCAATCACAATGTGAGCCACGCTGGGCGCGTGATCAAACGCAAGGATTGACCAGCTCATCAGCGGAAGACCGCAAACAGAAATAAACTGCTTGCCGTCTGGATACCCAAAGCGCTCGCCAATGCCGCCAGCAACAATGACGGCAACGGTATCGGCTTTTGCTCCATGTGTTGTGAGGCGAGAAGGACGTGGCTTTGACACGACCTTTGCGCAGGTGCTGCTTGCAGCCATTATTCCGACTTACCCCACATTCTGCGGAGACTGTTAGCAAGTGCACCGGGGTTCTCGACACCCAGAGATTTGAGGCTTGACGTATCGTTTTCTGCAACGTGAAGCAGCTGCTGCAGGTTGTCGTAGGCGTCAACAATTCTGGCCGCAATCTCATCGTTGACCACGTGAACGCGGGAAAGCGTGCGCAGGCCCAGAGGCTCCATGGATGCATCTTCTCCGCGGCCATCGGAGTAGCCAAGAATCTGGCCAACACTTTCTGCGGAGCGTAGCTCAGTGTTGGCTGTCTCGTGGAAGCGGCGGCGAATGGCGCGCGCCTCTTCAGCGGAAGAATCTACAGCGTAATCGCGAATCATCAGGTTATAAGCCTCGTCGATGCCGCCTAGATACTCCTCGCGCTGCATAGCGGTGGTTTTTCCCTCGCTACCTAGCTCCAAAAGACAAGAATCAAGCTGATCGGCAGCACTCAAAAGCACCTCAAACAGGTAGAAGATGCCTGCTACATCGCCTAGGGTGACATAGTTATCAAGCTCAAGAGCAGTCAGGCGCAGAAGCGCACGATCAAGCTGCTGGCGTGTATTTTGCATAGCAACCGAAAGCTGGTTGACGGTAGACATAATGGCTGGTAC
>JABZHQ010000062.1:0-6825 GCA_015258765.1 Atopobium sp.
CGAGGCTGCTTCGCCATATAAGGAAGCTATTACCCTTATGCTTGCAAATGTAGCAGGCGCTGGCTTTAATCCTAAGAAACAGCCTCTTCTTGCTACACATAAAGTCGAGAAGAACGTGCTGTTCTTAGTCATCGCATCTGACCGCGGACTTGCAGGCGGATTTAACATCCTGCCTCAACGCGAGGTTGAGCATGAGATGGCACGTCTTAAGGCTAAGGGTGTGTCGTCCGAGATAATTACTTGCGGACGCAAGCCAACTGAGTACTTTACGTATAGAAATATCAAGCCCACCATGTCTTATGTAGGCATTTCCTCTGAGCCTACAGCAGACCAGGCTGATCGTATTGCCTCCTATATCATGGATGGCTATATCAAGGGTAAGATTGATCGTGTCGTAATCAAGTACTGGCATGCAAAGAACCGTGTTGACCAAGAGCAGGTTACAGAGCAACTTCTTCCTATTTCGCGCGAGAAACTCACGATTCCTAATAAACCTCGTACCGAAGAAGCCCTCTCACAGGTGAAGACGTATAACAAGAGTGAATATCACTTCTCGCCATCTGCTTCTCAGGTACTCGATTCCCTGATGCCCGCTTATATCAAGACGGTCATCTTCCACGCACTTCTTGATTCTGCTGCAGCCGAGCATGGTGCACGCCGTCGTGCAATGCAGTCTGCAACTGATAATGCTGAGAACGTCTTAGGCGCTCTTAGCCGTACGTACAATCGCGAACGCCAGGGCGCAATTACCACTGAGCTCAATGAGATTATCGGTGGTGCTGCAGCATTGGAGGATATGTAATGTCAGATATGCAAGTAGAGACTTCTTCCTTTGAGGAAGCTATTCTCAACAAGCGCAATCAGCGCGTTGACGATGGCGTAATCGTTCGCGTAGTTGGACCAGTTGTCGACGTTAAGTTCGACGGACCTGTTCCAAGCATCTATACCGCACTGACGGTAGAGGATGACACGCCTGTTGGTCACGTCAGCACCGTTCTTGAGGTTGAATCTCAGCTTCACGGTGGTGTTGTTCGTACCGTCGCTATGTCGTCAACCGATGGTCTTCAGCGTAACCTTCGCGTTAAGGACACCGGCAAGCCAATGATGATGCCAGTAGGCGAGTCTACGCTGGGCCGCGTCTGGAACGTCATGGGTCAGCCAGTTGATGGTGGAGAAATTCCTGAAGACGTTGAGTTTTATCCGATTCACCACCCAGCACCTCTCTTCGAAGAGCTTACTACTGAGACAGAGATTTTTGAGACGGGCATCAAGGCAATCGATCTTCTCGAGCCGTATGTTCGAGGTGGAAAGACCGGCCTCTTTGGTGGTGCTGGCGTTGGTAAGACCGTTCTGATTCAGGAGCTTATTAACAACCTGGCTCAGCAGCACGGTGGTACCTCCGTATTCACCGGCGTTGGAGAGCGTACTCGTGAGGGTACTGACCTCTTCCTTGAGATGACTGAGTCTGGCGTTATTAACAAGACCTGCCTAGTCTACGGTCAGATGAACGAGCCACCAGGAGCTCGTATGCGTGTTGCTCTTGCAGGCCTTACTACTGCAGAGTACTTCCGTGATCAGGGCCAGGATGTTCTGTTGTTCATCGACAACATCTTCCGCTTCTCTCAGGCAGGTTCTGAGGTTTCCGCACTTCTTGGTCGTATGCCTTCCGCAGTTGGTTACCAGCCAACCCTGGCTACAGAGATGGGCGAGCTTCAGGAGCGTATTACTTCCACCAAGGAAGGTTCTATTACTTCCGTACAGGCAGTTTACGTCCCTGCAGACGACCTTACTGACCCTGCTCCTGCTACAACCTTTACGCACTTGGATGCAACTACCGTTCTTTCTCGTGCTATTACCGAGCTTGGTATTTACCCAGCAGTTGACCCTCTGGCCAGCTCCAGTTCTGCTCTTGATCCATCCATTGTTGGTTCAGAGCACTACCGCGTTGCTATGGCAGTTCAGGAGACCCTGCAGGAGTACTCCGACCTTCAGGACATCATTGCAATTCTGGGTATGGACGAGCTTTCTGAGGAGCAGCAGCGCACCGTTGCTCGCGCCCGTAAGATTCAGCAGTTCCTCTCTCAGTCATTCCACGTTGCCGAGAAATTCACCGGTAACCCTGGCGTGTACTGCACCGTTGAGGAGACTGTCCGCTCGTTTGCAGAGATTATTGATGGTAAGTGCGATGACCTTCCTGAGCAGGCATTCCGTTTTGCAGGCACCATCGAAGATGTTCGCGAGCGCGCTGCAAAGATGTCCGCTTCGGATAGCTCACAGAACTAGGATTTCTCATGGCTGAGTTGACTTGTCAGTTTGTTAGACCAGATAAGCTCCTTTACGAAGGAACTGTTGAAAGTCTGATTCTTGCTTCATCAGATGGAGAGTATGGTGTGTGGCCAGGCCACGCACCAGAAATCATTGCGCTTGGTGATGGTGTTGTAAGACTGCACATGTCTCATCCAGAGAATGAAGAATCTATGACCAAGATAGTGATTTCTGGTGGATACGCAGAAATCGATCCAACAGGAGTCATTATCTTGGCAGATCATGCTCGTCGCGTTGATGACATTGATGCAGATGTTGTGCGCGAGACAAGAGATGACGTCATTGACCAGATGCTTTCTCTTCCAGAAGACGATAATCGTCGTGCCTACTACGAAAAAAAGATAGACTGGTGTAATCTACTTCTGAAGCAAGTGGTTGAGGAGTAAAATTCTCTCACTGTCGTTTTCGGAGGTTTATGGACGTCATAAAAGTAGTAGGTGGCCGTTCTGTCACAGGAGAGGTCACTGTAGAGGGTGCAAAAAACTCTGCCCTTAAATTGATGGCTGCAACCATCATGGCTCCGGGTGTTACTACACTCACTAACGTTCCTAATATTGCAGACGTTCACGTCATGGGCAAGGTGCTCAAGACGTTAGGCGCTCGCATTGAAGTCGTTGGTCTTCACGAGCTCAAAATTGATACCACAGATATTACAAGCTGGGAGACTCCTTACAGTCTTGTTGCACAAATGCGTGCATCAACTGCTGTTTTGGGTCCCCTTATTTCTCGTTTTGGCAAGGCCGTTGTGGCAATGCCAGGCGGTTGTAATATCGGTGCTCGCAAAATTGACATGCACATCCTGGGCCTCGAGGCTTTGGGTGTTGAATTTAAGGTTGAGCACGGCAATATTCACGCAAGCGCTCCTCACGGCATAACTGGCGAGACCGTTTCTCTGGCCTTTGCCTCCGTTGGCGCAACAGAAAACCTGATGATGGCATCAGTTTTTGCCAAGGGTGTAACAGTTATTGATAACGCAGCTCGTGAGCCAGAAATTGTTGACCTGGCTACTATGCTCAACAAAATGGGCGCTAACATTCAGGGCGCCGGATCTCCTGTTATTGAGATTCACGGCGTCACAGAGCTGCACCCTATTGAGCATGAAGTTGTTGGCGACCGCATTGAGGCTGGTACCTTCCTGGCTATTGGTGCGCTTACTGGTGAGCCTATTACTGTTCACGGTTTTGAGCCAAATCACCTTGGTCTGGTACTTAAAAAGTACGAGCAGATGGGCATTACCATCGAGACTGGAGATAGGTGGGCAAGGTCTTCTCGCCAGCAAGATCTTAAAGCTATCGATATCCAGACGCTGCCATTCCCCGGTTTCCCAACAGACATGCAGGCACAGACCATGACGCTGCTTGCTCTGGCTAAGGGCACCTGCATTATCACGGAAAACGTCTTTGAGAACCGCTTTATGTTGGCGTCTGAGCTTTCTCGCATGGGAGCAGATATTACCATCGAGGGTCATCACGCTATTGTTCGCGGTGTCTCCGGCTTTGAAGGTGCGCAGGTCAAGTCACCAGATCTTCGTGGTGGCGCCGCGCTTGTTATGGCTGGTCTTGTGGCCGAGGGAGAAACAATCGTTTCTGCCATCCATCACATTGACCGCGGTTACGAGGGATTTGTCGAGAAACTCGTCGCGTTGGGAGCAGATGCTCAGCGCACTACCATTCCAGACGACGACTTTATCGAAGGATAGTTTGTGTCAACTAAACCAAAGCATGCAAAACTGCTCGACAACGGGGCCTCACAGGGCGCTTCGGTTGACGCTGCACAAAATACTGCTACGGGAAGTACCCAAGGTACTGCATCAAGCACTGCGGCCAATACTTCACAGAACGCTTCAGTTAGCAGCTCTCCTTTTAGTCGCACGCAGGCAGAGGGTTACCACAAGCGCCGAAAGCGTGTCTTCAGAAAGCAGATGGTAGTCAGGTCGCTTCTGGGCGTCTTTGCTGCTGTTTTTGTTGCCGCTGTGGTGGGCGCAGGTATCTGGTATGCAAGCGTTCAAGCGCAGCTCAATAACTCGCAGGTCATTACTGCTGAGCTTCGTCAGACGCTTCAGGAGCCTTCTGCACCAAGCGACCCCTATTATATGCTGCTTCTAGGAACCGACGGTCGACCTGGCGAGACTGAATATCGTGCGGATTCTATTATTTTGGCGCGCGTTGACCCTATTCATAAGCGTGTGACCATGCTTTCTATTCCACGAGATACCCGTGTTTTGTGGAAGGGTTCTTACATGAAGATTAACGCCGTCCACTACTATGACGGCGCAAATGGCATGGTACAAGCTGTAAATGAACTGTGCGGCGTACATATTGCTCACTATGCAGAGGTCAACTTTGATGGTCTCGCAGGCATTACCGATGCTCTTGGTGGCGTAACCGTAAACGTTGAGCAGTACATGCGCGATACAGAGAACTTCAGCGACGTTGTTGAACTGTACCCTGGTGTTCAGAAACTGAACGGTGCTCAGGCACTCTTCTTTACTCGTGTTCGCTACGCTTTTGCAGACAGCGATTACACCCGCATGCGCCATCAGAGAACCTTCATCAAGGCTATGATTGCTCAGATTCTGAATACAGGAGACCCTGTAGCCATTGCAAATACTGTCAATTCAACGGCAAGCATGGTTATTACCGATCTATCTGTCTCAGACATTATTTCTTTGGGCACTCAGATGATTGGCATGAACACTGACAAGGATATTTATACGGCATACGTACCATCCGAGGGAACAGAAATTGACGGTCAGTCGTATGTCATTGCAGATGAAGATGCACTTGCAAAGATGATGAAAGTAATTGATGCAGGAGACGATCCGTCTAGTTTAAACGGACAAACAGATGCCGAGGCAAATGCTGAGGCTGCCGAGAAAAGCTCAGAAGAGTCCTCAGAATCTTCAAACAGCTCTTCTCGCCAGTAAAACTAGGCGCCGTTTTTGGGTATCATTCAAGTGTTAGAAATAGTTTCGTTGCGTAGCGCAACTGATTTTGCATGAAAAAGACTGTCAAGCAGTCGTCGGAGGAGATTTATGGCCAACGATAACGTACAAAACGAGCACACACTGACAAAAGCCGGCGAGGACTATCTCGAGGCAATTTATCGAATTGCACTTGAGCAGCCAGATGACGATAAGAGCGTCCGCTCCGTTGATATTGCCGAGAGCCTTGATGTTTCCAAGGCAAGCGTCAACAAGGCTCTATCCCAGCTTAAAGAGCAGGACATGGTTGAGCAGAGTCGTTATGGTCGCGTCACGCTGACCAAAGAAGGCGAGGCAAACGCCCGTACCACATGGCGTGCTCACCGTGCGCTTCGCACCTTCCTTGAGGAGGACTTGGGTGTAGACACAGAAACCGCAGACGCAGAGGCTTGCCTTATGGAGCACTCACTTTCTGTAGACACGCTGGCTAAGCTCATTGAGTTCCTTGAGAAGCGTGGAATTGAGATTCCAAGTAAGTAACGTAACCTGGCGCTTATGTAAGCTAGGTACGTATAAAAGCGCCTGTCATTTGAGTTTATCGGCGGCAAAACCGTCATTCTTACAAGCGCACGTTAGGTGTGCAGAGCCAACAGGGCTCATAGGTGAAAGGTAAACACATGAAGGCAATTATCCCAGCAGCAGGTCTAGGTACGCGTTTTCTACCTGCAACAAAGGTAACCCCTAAAGAGCTGTTGCCTGTTTTGGATAAGCCCGTCATCCAGTACGTGGTAGAAGAGGCTCTTGAGCCAGAAGAGGTTGATGAGGTAATCATCATCAATTCTCGCGAGAAGCCACAGATTGAAACCTACTTTGCTGAAGACCAGAAGTTTGAGGCAGATCTTTCTTCTCGTGGAAAGCAAGACCTTGCCGAGAAGGTTCATGCAGCTTCTGCACTTCCTGTTTCCTTTACCTATCAGGACAACCCTCGTGGTCTTGGCCATGCCGTGCTGTGTGCCGCAGACGGCGTAGGTGACCAGCCATTCTTTGTACTTCTCGGCGATTACTTTGTTCCAGACCGTCAGATGTGCATCCGCATGGCAGAGATTTCCAAGCAGCACAATGGCGCATCCGTCATTGCAGTTGCTCCAGTTCCTGCAGATCAGGTGAATCGCTACGGTATTATCGCAGGTGAGTGCATCTCTTCTCCTTCAGATAACTCTGAGGGCGAGGGCGCTATTTGGAAGGTAACAGGCCTTGTCGAGAAGCCTCGTCCAGAAGACGCACCTTCTCACCTGTTTATTGTTGGTCGTTACCTGCTTTCTCCAAAGATTATGGAGCTCCTGGCAACTCAGGGTCCTGGCGCCGGCAACGAGATTCAGCTGACAGATGCAATGGAGCGCCTGCTTGCTGAGGAAGAGATGTATGCGCTGGTAATCGACCCGGAAGAGGGCTGCGATACCGGTACTCCTGCAGCTTGGGCAGCAACTAATGCACGCATGGCACTCTCTGACCAGAGTTCTGCAGCAGCATTTAAAGAGGCGCTCGGCAGCTATGCCAACCGCATTGGATAAAAGACC
>JABZHQ010000143.1:0-1412 GCA_015258765.1 Atopobium sp.
GCCCCTGGCTGGCTCTGCCGCCACAGAAAAGAGGACATGATGCCCGGCATCGAGAAAAGCACTCGTTGGAGTGTTCTTACACAAGACGTATATCTAGAGTCGCTGTTTAAAAAAGAATTGCACGTTACTTCACTTGTTGCTCGTGTATTAGTAGCACGTGGATTTACTGATGTAGCCGCAGCTCGAGAGCTTCTCTCGCCATCCTTGCAAAGGGATTGGCTTGATCCACAGTGTATTCCTGGAATGGCTGAGGTTGCCGCCCGCGTTCATAAGGCAATTGTTGAGCATAAAAAGATTGCCGTTTTTGGTGATTTTGATGTTGATGGAATGAGCTCAACATGTTTGCTTACTCTGGCTTTACGTCGATTGGGAGCAGATGTTTTGCCGTATATTCCGCATCGTTTTGGTGAGGGATATGGACTTTCTAAAGAGGCTCTTGCAAGAGTTTTGCAAGATAGAAAGCCAGATTTAATCATTACGGTAGACAATGGCATTGCTGCTGCTCAAGAGGTTGCTTGGCTTTTGGAGCAGGGGATTGATGTTGTTGTTACTGATCATCATGAGCCTGCAGATCTGGTGCCCCAGGGTGTTCCAGTCACTGATCCAAAGCTTGTTGAAGATTGTCCTTCTAGAGAACTTGCTGGTGCAGGCGTCGCCCTTAAGCTGGTGCAGGTTTTAGGACAGCTTCAAGATCAGCCACAGCTTTGGCTTGATTACATTGATGTTGCTATGTTGGGCACACTATCTGACATGATGATGCTCAACAAAGAGAATCGTGCACTGGTTTCTGAAGGTGTTAAGCGTCTCCAGAAAGGTCTTCGTCCAGGTCTTGTGGCTCTAGCTGCTGTTGCTGGTCAAGATATTGCCCAGATTTCTGCAGATAATCTGCCGTTCTCTATTATTCCTCGCCTTAATGCAGCAGGGCGCATGGGTACTACCGATATTGCTCTTGACCTTCTTCTTACAGAAGACGCTGAAGAGGCAACCATTCTTGCTGGAAAACTAGAAGAGATTAATGCCGAGCGTCGTGCTATTGAGGCAAAGCTTACCGATGAAGCACTTGAGCAGGCAAAAGAAATTTACGACGGCGGCCACGCAATTGTGCTTGCCAAAGAGGGTTGGCATGAGGGTGTAAAGGGCATTGTTGCTTCAAGAATTGTTAATCGCTATCACGTGCCTTGCATTCTGTTTACCATCCAAGATGGAGTTGCTCGCGGTTCTGGCCGCTCTGTTGGCTCCGTTGATTTATTCCACGCCGTTGAACAGTGTGCAGACCTTACCGTCCGTTTTGGTGGCCACCAAGGAGCCGTTGGCGTAACGGTAGAAACAGCAAAGATTGACGCATTTAGAAAGCGTTTATCAAAGGTTATGGCAGAGCTCCCAGAAGAAGAGTTTGAGGCTTCAGGAGAAGT
>JABZHQ010000144.1:0-1401 GCA_015258765.1 Atopobium sp.
CTCTATTTCTGTTGAAGATAATGGTCGTGGTATTCCTGTAGACCTTCACCCTCAGAAGAAAATTCCAACTCTTGAGGTTGTTCTTACCATCCTTCATGCAGGTGGTAAGTTTGATAACAATGCTTATAAAGTTTCTGGTGGACTTCATGGCGTTGGTGTCTCTGTTGTAAACGCACTTTCAAAGAAGCTTGTTGCGCAGGTTAAGCGCGATGGCAAAATCTACGAGATGGTCTTTGAGCGGGGTAAAACTGTTCAGAAGATGAAGGAAATTGGTACTTCAAAATCTAACGGTACTACTATTACCTTCTGGCCAGACGATATGATCTTTGAGACCACTACGTATAACTTTGATACGCTTCGTGATCGCCTGCAGGAGACCGCATTTCTTAATAAGAATCTTAAGATTACCCTCGTTGATGAGCGTGAGCTTACTCCTCGTCAGGTTGACTTCCAGTACGCTGGTGGCATCATCGACTTTGTTAAGTACCTTAATGACGAGAAAACCGTCTTACCAGGACTTTCTCGCCCTATCTATATTGAAGGTAAGTCAGACCCTGACGCTCCAATGTCTCAGATGGGTGAGGTAGAGGTTGCTATTCAGTGGAATACTGACTTCAGTGATAGAACTCTTTCTTTTGCTAACGATATTTTTACTGAGGAAGGTGGAATGCACCTTGAGGGCTTCCGTACCGCTCTTACTAAGGTAATAAATGATTACGGCACCAGGCAGGGAATTCTTAAAGAGAAAGATCCTAAGCTTGAGGGTGGAGATATTCGTGAGGGTTTAACTGCAGTTATTTCAGTTAAACTACCAGATCCTCAGTTTGAAGGACAGACAAAGGCAAAGCTTGGTAGTTCTTACATGAGAACGCTTACCAACAAGATTGTTACTCAGGGTCTCTCAGAGTACCTTGAAGAGCATCCAAACCAGGCAAAAGAGATTCTTAAAAAAGCATCTCAGGCTGCAAAGGGCCGTCTTGCTGCTCGTAAAGCTCGTGAAGCAACACGCCGTAAGGGACTTCTTGAGTCTGCGGCTCTTCCAGGAAAACTTGCAGACTGCTCCGTACGTGATGCAGAGATGACTGAGCTCTTCATCGTCGAGGGTGACTCCGCAGGTGGTTCTGCAAAGATGGCACGTGACCGTTCTATCCAGGCAGTTCTTCCACTTCGCGGAAAGATTTTGAACGTTGAGCGCGTACAGGCTCACCGTGCGCTTTCTTCTGACACCATCACTTCCTTGATTACTGCTATTGGTACTGGTGTTGGCGATGAATTTAATATTGAGAAGGCTCGTTATCACAAGATTGTCATCATGACCGATGCTGATGTTGACGGCTCTCACATTAGAATTCTTCTGCTTACCTTCTTCTATCGTTACATGAAGCCAATGATTGACGCAGG
>JABZHQ010000008.1:0-29287 GCA_015258765.1 Atopobium sp.
ACACTACCCTATCTTGAAACCAAAAAGCTGGACACGTGGGTATTTAATAAAACGATTCAAAAAGCATGCGAAAGTTATCGAATTACCAAAGAACAAAAAACTTATCTTAGAAGTTTGAAATAGTACTTTGAAAATAGCTGATATGGCTTTTTAGTAGGCTATCTAAATATTTAGGGGATCGAATAGCTCGATCCCCTATCAAATATCTATCAAATATGAAATAAGAATTTATCCTTCAACAGGCTGTCCAAGATATGAGGCTACAGAAGTTGCGGCAATGGCACCGTCTGCAGCTGCGGTAATAATCTGTCGTAATGGCTTCTTATTAAGGTCCCCTGCAGTAAAGAGACCAGGTGTTTTGGTAGCCATACGCTCATCAGCAAGGACATACCCCTGCTCGTCAAGGTCTACAAGGTCTGTTAGAAGCTCAGTTGAAGGTACGCGACCTACTAAAACAAAGACACCAAAGCTACCCTCATCGAAGGTCTCTGTAGTCTCTTCTCCCGTCTGGTTATTGCGGAAGGTGATGGAAGTAAGTAAATCATTACCATCAACTGCAGTAATGCTGGTTAGATAACGAATCTCTGTCTTAGGATTCTCCTCAAACTGCTTAATTGCAGTAGCGTTTGCTCTTAGATGATCTTTACGGACGATAAGAGTTACTTTGTCAGCAAAACGAGCTAGGAACTGTGACTCCTCCACAGCGGTGTTACCACCACCAATAACAAATACCTGCTTACCACGATAGAACATGCCATCACAAGTAGCGCAGTAAGAAACACCCTTGCCGGTAAATTTCTCTTCGTTGGTAAATCCAGCATGACGAGGATTAGCACCGCCCGAAACAATGACAGCCTTTGCGTGATAAGTGCCTTCAGAGGTCTCTAACACAAAGAGATTAGTCTCTGAATCTTTAACAATCGAAAGGACATTAGCCATAACAATCTCTGCGCCGAGGTCTGTAGCCTGCTTCTGAAGAGTGTCTGTAATAGTGAAGCCATCAGTGTTTGGCATGCCAGGGTAATTCTCAACCTCAGTTGTAGTGATAACCTGACCACCAACGGCCTGTTTCTCTAGAACAACGGTATCGAGAAGAGCGCGTTTTGCATAAATTGCAGCTGAAAGTCCCGCAGGACCACCGCCAACAATAACAAGGTCTTTAGTAATAACGTCTGCCATGATTGGCTCCAATCGTATAAATCGTAACTGGCCTTGTTATACCCTACTGATGACAATCATTATCAGTTATCTCTTAAGAATAGATTGTACACAATCTATTCACAAATAGAAAAAGAGGCGCGCCAAGACCTCCATCTTAAGCGCGCCTCCTCTAGTACTACAAACTAGTTAGCAATAATGAAGTAAGCAACAAACGCAAGAGTTGCAACCCACATTAAAGGCTTAACCTTCTTAACATTACCGGTAACAAGAGCGACGACAACGTAGAAAATGAAGCCAAAACCAATGCCGTCAGAAATAGAGTAAGTCATTGGAATACCGGCGATAACCATAAATGCTGGGAAGCCCTCGAGAAGATCATTCCAATCAATCTCAGTGACCTCAGACATCATCAGGAAGCCAACAAGGACCAGTGCGCCGCAGGTAGCTGCAGAGCTGACGATAGAAATAAGAGGCGCAATAAATGCAGCTGCAATAAAGAGCAGACCAGTGAAGATAGAAGAAAGACCAGTACGACCACCATCGGCTGCACCAGATGCAGACTCAATAAAGGTAGTAATGGAAGAAGCGCCAAAGAGACCACCCGCAGCAGCTGCAGCAGAGTCGACAATAAGAATCTGCTTGATGTCCTTAACGTTGCCGTCCTCAGTGAGGAAGTCACCTTGCTTAGCAATAGCCATAGCAGAACCCATGGTATCGAAGAAGTCGGACATCATCAGAGAGAATGCAAATACAAGAAGAACTGGAGTTGTCAGTGCCTTAACAATACCCATGACACCCGCGCCATCGGTCAAGAATGGTGCACCAAAAGTGGAGAAATCAAGACCAGAAACAATGCCAGTAGGGCTTGCGGTAACACCAAGAGGAATACCAGCAAGTACGGCAAGAATAATGCCGATAAGCAGGGAACCTTTAACACGAGCAGAGTAAAGAACAACTGTTGCAACAATGGAAATTACACCAACGATAAAGGTTGGAGAGAAAATATCGCCAAGACCAACAAGTGTGGACTCATTTGCAATGATAATACCGCTGTTCTTGAGACCAATCATGGCAATAAAAAGACCTAGGCCAACTGAGATTGCGTGGCGTAGGTTTACAGGAATTGCATCCATGATAGCTTCACGAAGGCCGCAAAGAACTAAAAGGAGAATAGCAACGCCCTCAATAAAGATTACTGCCATTGATGCATGCCAATCTCCACCAGTAATTGGAGTGAGAGAGAAAGCAACAACAGCGTTTACACCCATACCAGATGCGCAAGCAAGTGGACGGTTAGAGAACAGACCCATCAAAATGGTCATGATGCCGCCACCAAGACAGGTAGCAGTAATAGCTGCCGAAATTGGAACTCCTGCAGCAGCGAGAAGAGCTGGGTTTACTGCAATGATGTATGCCATTGCGAGGAATGTTGTAATTCCAGCCCTAAATTCTTGAGCGGGATTACTACCACGCTCAGCTACCTTAAAGAACTTCTCCATTAAGCTCTTCCTTCCTAAAGAGACTTTTCCTTTATGCAAACGCCGCAGCGCTTATCACCAAAATAAGAAATTACTGAACTCCGCTTGAACCAAATCCACCGGCGCCGCGATCGGTCTGATCAAGCTCATCAACTTCAACAAGCTGTACAACTGGAACTTGCTGAATTACAAGCTGTGCAATGCGCTCGCCGCGCTCAATATGAATAGTTTCTTTACTATCAAGATTAATGGCGCAAACTTTAAGCTCTCCACGATAATGAGCGTCAATAAGTCCTGGAGTATTTGCCATAGAAAGGCCCTTTTTAAGTGCGAGACCGCTTCTAGGCTGAACAAATCCTGCATATCCATCAGGAATTGCGATAGCTAAACCGGTGGAAATAAGTTTGCGCTCAAAAGGAGCAAGATCAACATCTTCAGCACTTCTAAGATCTAATCCAGCGTCTCCTGTATAGGCGTACGAAGGTAGTTCAACAGTAGGATCAAGGCGTTTAATAGGTAGCTGGATGTCAAAATTGCTCATTAATTCAGGCTCCTTAATTCTGCGCTAAATTCATCAACATCTTTGAAGTCTCTATAGACAGAAGCAAACCTAATGTATGCAACTTTATCGAGCATAACTAGGTTTTTAAGCACAATGCTTCCAAGATCTTCAGATTTAATCTCGTATTGGCCCTTATCTCTAATCTGAGACTCAATACCATCGATAAAATGATCAAGAGAAGCAACAGAGATATCTCTCTTTACTGTTGCAGCAACAAGACCTCTCATAAGCTTCTGTCTATCAAAAGGCTCCTTGTGACCGTCTTTCTTCACAACGGTGATAGGAATCTCTTCTAAGCGCTCATAGGTTGTAAAACGAAACTTACAGGACATGCACTCGCGACGCCTTCTAATAGCATCGTTATTCTCAGATGAACGAGAATCAATAACCTTTGACTCTTCGTGACCGCATTTTGGACAACGCATGGAATCCCCTTTTTTCGTATAAAAGGAAGATACCATTTTACGAGGTATTGACTGCTATCAACACAGAATTCTGAGAGAAATTTACATAAATATTTACTATTTAGATACAGAAGGAATCTCTAAGGTTTGTCCAGCTCTTAAAAGAGAAGAATCGAGATTATTTCTTTCTCTAATCCAACTTACTTGCTGCTCTGTGGAGACGCCCTCAATTGGGTTGCTCTCTGCAATTGACCACAACGTATCATTGCTATGAACGGTAATTGTTTGTGAAGCGCTATCCATTACAGATGTAGCAAATGAATTAAGGGCAGTTGTGCGAAGGAAGGAAACCGCAAACATCAGAATAAATGATGCGGTAACAATAAGACCTGCAATAAAAGCCTCTTTGTTGGACAGCGTCTTTATGTAAGAGACTTCCTCACGCTGAGGTGCAACGGAACCCTTCTTTGCGCCGCCTTCAATAACCTTGAATGCAGGCTTATAAGAAGCAAGTGCTGAAGTGCCGTTAACCTGATACATCTTTGACTGATACATACGCCTCATATCATTTCCTTCCGTAATAGTTTTTACGGAACTAGTTATATCTAATACACCGGACAAAAAGTCATATCCGAACGTTTGTACTAATAATATGTAGTACATTTGTTCGTGTCAAGAAAAAATAGAACATTCGTTTGATTAATTTTTAGAACACGTGTATTATTACTAAAGAGAAAAAGGAGGCTCATATGCCAAAGGGCAAACTCAGCAAGCGTCAGGCAGCAATTTATGAATACATCTGTTCTTACACAGATCAACATGGCTATCCCCCTTCAGTAAGAGAGATTGGTGCTGCTGTTAATCTTGCGTCTCCTTCAACTGTCCACATGCATTTAAAAGTTCTTGAGCAGTTTGGACTAATTGATAGAGACCCAAAAAAGCCTCGTACTATGAAAATTGTTCCTCAGGCTTCTAACACTTCTGATACAGCAAAGCTTGCCCCCGTTACTCAAGATGTAGCTAATAATGTGATTAGCCTTCCTCTTGTAGGACGTGTTGCTGCTGGTGCTCCTATTCTTGCTGAGCAAAACGTAGAAGAATCTCTATCTCTTCCAACTAGCATTGTTGGGGATTCAAGTTCTTTTATTCTTCGTGTTCGCGGAGAATCAATGATCAATGCTGGTATTTTTGACGGCGATTATATTGTTGTAAAAGAGCAGCAAGATGCCCATGATGGAGAAATTGTTGTTGCTCTTATTGATGATTCTGCAACAGTTAAAACGTTCTACAGAGAAAACGATCGCATTCGTCTTCAACCGGAAAATGACTTTATGGAGCCAATCTACGTACAAAATCCTGTCATTTTAGGTAGGGTTACTGCACTTATTAGATCAATCTCTTAGTCATATTATGGGTGCTGAGTTAGAACAAACCAAAGGGAGAATAACGTTTTTTGACACTATACGAGGTATCTCGGTAGTTTCAATGATTCTGTTTCACTTTACCTATGATTTGTTCTTTATTTCGCACGTTAAGCTTACGTGGTTTACACCTCTGCTTATGCAAATCTGGATACCGTCAATCTCATATCCTTTTATTTTTATTGCTGGTTGTATGTGCGCCTTCTCTAAAGATTCTTTTAAGCGTACAGGAGTTTATGGTCTTGTAGCCTTAGCAATATTTGCAGCAACTACCTTTGCAAAAGTTGATACTCCCATTACGTTTGGAATCTTCTTTTGTATGGCCTCATGCACCCTGGTAGAAGCTCTTATTTCACGTTTCGCTATTCCACCAAAAGGATATGCCGCAACAGTTCTTTTGCTTTTAATTTTTATTGTTTGCATTCCAATCTCTAGTGGCCATATTGGTATAGGTAACATGGTTTTCTCGTTACCTAAAGAGTTATACCAAACACCATATTTAGCCTGGGCTGGATTTCCCTCTCCATCTTTTTCATCAGGAGATTACTACCCATTACTCCCCTATTTGTTCTTGTATTTAAGTGGTGCTGCTTTTAACAGACAGTTTAAAGAAGCTGGATATCCCAACTGGATGAAAAGGTTCTCTCTTCCCCTCATAACAGAGATGGGAAGACATTCACTTCTCATTTACCTTTTACATCAACCTATTTTGCTGCTTATTGCATTATTTGTCAGTCAGAATATCGTCTTCTGACACCACGTACGGCTCTAAAAGTGCCTGCATATACGTGTCGGCTTTAACTGACAGTAAAAGCCCTTCAGCAACATATTGCTCATGCAAAAGCTGACACCTCTCATGAACAGACTTAACAAGAGCACCTTTGTTGAACGGAATAAGTGCACTAACCACCTTGTCGCCGGCGCTAGCTATTTCTTGAATCTTGTGGAGAAGGCCGTTAATGCCCATACCTTCCTGAGCAGAAATAAATACAGCATCTGGATAGAGTGCTCTGAGCATTTGAAGCTCTTGGTCATCAAGTAGGTCAACCTTGTTTAATACAAGAATCTGATCACTTTTATCAGCCTCGATGTCTTTCAAAATACTACGAACAACTGCGATTTCTTTAGAGAGATTCTTGTCAGTTGCATCAGCTACCAGCAGCAGAAGATCAGCTTCTTGAGCTTCAACCAGTGTAGATTTAAAGGACTCAATCAGATTTGTTGGAAGCTTTTGAATAAATCCAACAGTATCGGTCAGAACAATTTTTCTTCCTTCATCAAGAGAAAGTGCTCTGGTAGTTGGATCAAGAGTTGCAAAGAGCTCATCTTTTGCATATACATCCGCGCCTGTGAGCTGATTCAGAAGTGTTGACTTACCAGCATTTGTATAACCAACAAGTGAGACACTAAACGTTCCAGAATTCCACCTGGATTTAGACTGAACTTCTCGCCTTTGGCTGAGCTGCTTGAGCTCATTTTTTAAGGTTGAAATGCGCTTTCTAATAAGACGACGGTCAACCTCAAGCTGGCTCTCGCCCTGGCCAAATCGGCTACCAATGCCACCACGAGTTTGCTCGCCTACCAGATGACTCCACATGCCACGAAGCCTTGGAAGCACGTACTGAAGCTGTGCAAGCTGTACCTGAAGTCTTCCTTCTTTGGTGCGCGCGTGAATACCAAAAATATCAAGAATGAGCGCTGTTCGGTCAATGACTTTAACAGGCTCGCCAAGTAATTTTTCTAAATTAGATTGCTGAGAAGGCGTGAGCTCATCATCGAAGATGACAACGTCAGTATTGGTGTTTCTTACCAGAGAAACAAGTTCCTCGGTTTTACCTTTGCCTATGAAAGTCTTAGGGATAGGTGCATCAAGTTTTTGCGTAAGACGCATAAAGACTTCAGCCCCGTCAGTTTGCGTCAGACGCTCAAGCTCGTCCATTGATTCTTCAAGCGACCAATCGCTTTTACCGCAATCAACGCCTACAAGAATTGCTCGTTCAACTTTAGGAGTTGTAGAAAATGGAACAAAACGACCCATAGACTCCCCATCTAAGACAAGGTAAATACATTAGTTTTAATGCGTCCTACTGGCATTGTACGTCAGCATACTGGGCAAGAATCGGCTCGACTGCATCCTTGGCTGTGAGTTGATCCATATCAAGCCACCTAACTCGACCGTCTCGTTTAAGCCAAGAAATCTGTCGCTTTGCATACTGTCTGGTGTGCTGTTTAATAAGCTCACGCGTTTGTTCAAGCGACTGTTCACCAGCAAAATATGCAAAGAACTCTTTGTAGCCAATTGCCTGGCCAGCCGTGCAATTTTCAGAGAGACCTGACTCAATAAGCGCTTGAACCTCTTCAACAAGCCCTTGCTCAAACATAAGGTCAACTCGGAGGTTTATTCGCTCATAGAGACGCTGACGGTCCATCGTAAGACCCCATATCTGGGCGTCAAAGTACGGTGTGTGATCCTTTAGGCCCTCATGATGAGTTGCATACGACTTGCCCTCTTCCAAGAGCTCTAAAGCCCTTACAACGCGTCGTACGTTATTTGGATGGATAAGCTCTGCACTTGCTGCATCTTTTGTGGTCAGAAGTTCGTGCAGACCCTCAGCACCAAGCTCTTGAGCAAGCTTTTCATAACGAGTACGTACAGGAGACTCGATTGAGCCTGAAGGAAACTCCATCTGGTCGATAATCGAATCAAGATAAAGACCCGTTCCGCCACAGAATACAGGTGTTTTACCAGCTTTAATAAGCTTATGAGCTTCTTCACGCGCTGCCACTTGAAACATCTGGACAGAATATTCTTCTGAAATGTTGGCGCAATCTACCATCAAAAGAGGAACTTCTCGCTCTTCAACAGGGGTTTTAGCGGTTCCAATATCCATGCCACGATAAACCTGCATTGCATCAACAGAAATGACAGAGGTCTCAAGCTTCTTGGCTACCAGCTCAGACAAGGAGCTTTTGCCCGAAGCCGTGGGACCTACAATGCAGATAACCGAGCCATGAGAGCTCATCGAGGATCAGACTCCATAGTTCCGCGCAAATACCAGGTACGAGCCTCATCAATATGGACATCAACAATTTTGCCAATAAGATCTTCTGGTGTGTAACCTTCTGGCAGATTGAAGTGAACTGTTTGGTTCTTCTCGCTATGTCCCACCATAACCGTATTGTCACGCTTGGAAGTTCCCTCAACAAGAACTGCCTGTGTAGTATTGAGATCTACCTGGTTAGCGTCGTGTGCCTGCTGAGCCACAAGCTCTGCAAGCCTATCAAAGCGCTCCTGGATGACCTCGTGAGGCGTGTTGTCTTCGTATTTTGCCGCTGGAGTACCTGGACGCTTAGAGTAAATGAAGGTATATGCGGAAGAATAGCCAGCTTCTTTGACCAAAGAAAGCGTATCTTCAAAGTCTTCCTCAGTCTCTCCGGGGAAGCCAACGATAATGTCAGTTGAAAGCGCCAGTCCTGGAATAGCCGCACGCAGGCGAGAAACCACGTCCAAGTACTCTTCTCGTGTATAGCTGCGGTTCATCTTTTTGAGAACACGCGTAGAGCCACTTTGAACCGCAAGATGAAGATGAGGCATGACAGCTGGTGTTTCCTTCATGGCCGCAATAGTCTCATCAGTAAGATCTTTTGGATTCGATGAGGTGAAACGGATTCGTTCAACGCCCGTCTGACCCACGGCACGCAAAAGCTCTGCAAAACGAGGCTTACCGTAGAGGTCGCGACCATATGAGTTAACGTTTTGACCAAGAAGGGTAATCTCACGAACGCCATCTGCGACAAGACGCTCGCACTCACCAATAACAGCCTCAAAGGTGCGACTGCGCTCACGACCGCGAACGTAAGGAACAATGCAATACGTGCAGAAATTATTGCAGCCGGTCATGATAGGCACCCAAGCGTGATACTGCTGAGCGCGGTTGCTTGGCAAATCTGTGGAGAAGCCCTTGCCCTCCTCAGAAGTGTCTACGGCTACACGGTCATTCTCGCCCCTAAATGCACTGGTGAGAAGTGCTGGCAGGCTTGCAAGTGCGCTGGTGCCAAACACAACGTCAACAGCTGGAACCTTTTCACGGAGCTTCTCGCCATCGCGCTGCGCAATACAGCCGCCAATAGCAACAACGCGCTTGCCTGATGGAGGCGTTGGAGCGCTGACCATGGCAGAAGCCTGACCGTAGAGACGCTGGTCTGCATTCTCACGAACACTGCAGGTCATAAAGATGACAATATCTGCGTCATCGGTATCTGAAACCTCATTGCAGCCACAAGCCTCAAGCAGACCAGAGACTCGCTCTGTATCGTGCAGATTCATCTGGCAGCCAAAAGTTTTGATGTGATATGTTTTTCCTACGAGCTCGGAATTTTTAATCATGCTTAAAGTACCTCGTTATACTCAGTGGAACTAACAGCTGGAGTCTGCGTATCAGGGGCAGACAGTGTATGGACATAAATGGCAATTTTAATTGCAGTTCTACTCTCCCCTGCAATCTCGATATCAGAAAACGTTGGAGCGCAGGTAATGTCCAATCCACACGGAATCAAGAATCCGCGAGCAATGGCAACAGCCTTGATGCCCTGGTTGACTGCACCAGCACCAATGCACTGAAGCATAACAGGTTCATTATCTTTAACCAGTCCCGCAATAGCTCCTGCTACAGAAGCTGGTGAAGACTTACTTGAAACTTTAAGCAAACCCATGAGTGCTCCAATTATTGTGCGTTTGTTCTACTCTTGCGACTCAATATCAAAAGTCACAACAATTTTGTTTTTACTTACACGAACACGCGGCTCAGACGTCAAAGAAACGTAGTATTTCTCGGACAACTCAGCAAAACTCTGCTCCATTTTTCGAGAAAAGCTGCTGATATCAGCCTTACTCATCTTGAGACCTCGGTGGTCTTTCATCAGATCAATTTCGCGAGAAACCCCTTCAGGTTCAACAGTGTGGCTGACCTGTGCATACACACTACGCAAAGGCTTAATCTGCTCAGCAATAATTCTGTGAGCAGTTCTATCTGACATAGAAAGACCAAGAGACTTACAAACCTCAGAAAGCTCTGTTGCATCTACTGCAGCCCTGAAGCGCTCGAGAATAGGAACGTTCTCAAAGCCTTCAACAAATAGCAGGTCAGCGATATCAAGCGTCTGCGCAATTCTGCGACGGGCAGTAGCTGCAATCTCTGCAGCAGAGCCCAGCATTACCTCACACGAGCCTTTAACCTCAAGCGCAAAGTCACAGCAGGTACGAATAATATTATGAGGACCTTTAACGGTTGTTTTGAGTCCATCCTCATTCAAACCACAGGTTGGCCAAGTAGACTGGTCTACTCGCTCGGAAATTTTAGTGGTATCCACCACAACTTGAATAGCAGAACCAAGTCCCGGAGCTGAAGCAACAACCTGAGCTGATTCACAGTTTTCTTTGATGGAATAAAGGGCCATGCCTCGGCCGTGGATTCCCCAACGGTCCATGTGCATGCTCTCAAGCTTAGAGGTAACACGAGCTTCAAAAATCTTCTCTTGCATGTCTTTTGGAATGCCCTGACCGTCATCAAGAATAGTGATAGTTCTTAGTGCACCCTCTTTTGAGGTTGCTACATAAATATGACGAGCACCAGCATCGCGAGAATTTCTCAAGAGCTCGATAACAATATCTTCTACTGAACGAATATCATGTTTTGCCTGCCTACGCTCAGCTTCTGCTACGCGTAAACGAACGTACCCCGCGCCGAGGGATTCCTCGACACGGAGTGCGCGCTCACCTCCCATGGAGGCAACAAAACCTGTTAAGTCAGTAGAAGTGGCTGCCATAGATTACTTAGCAACATCCACAGCACGAGACTCGCGAATAACAACAACGCGAACCTGTCCTGGGTATTCCATCTCATCCTCAATTTGCTTAGCAATATCGTGTGCAAGAACAGTTGCCTCGGAATCGCTAATCATCTGAGGCTCAACCATAACGTGAAGCTCACGGCCAGCCTGCATTGCATACGTACGCTCAACGCCCTCATGTGCGTTAGAGATTGCCTCAAGCTTCTCAAGGCGCTTGATGTAGTTCTCAGCAGACTCACGACGAGCGCCAGGACGTGCAGCAGAAATAGCGTCTGCAGCCATGACAAGCATGTCAAGAACAGTATTTGGCTCAATATCTGCATGATGAGCCTCAATAGCGTGAACAATCTCTGGACGCTCACCATAACGACGAGCAAGATCTGCACCAATTACAGCGTGTGGACCCTCAACCTCGTGGTCAATTGCCTTACCAAGGTCATGGAGAAGACCAGCACGCTTTGCTGGAGCAGGCTCAAGACCAAGCTCTTCAGCCATAATGCCGCAAAGTACTGCAACCTGGACAGAGTGAGCAAGAACATTCTGACCGTAAGAGGTGCGGTAACGGAGCTTACCAAGAGTTTTAACAATCTCTGGATGAAGATCGTGAATACCACAATCAAATGCAGCCTGTTCACCAGCCTCAAGAACGCGCTCGTTTACGAGGGCTTCTGCCTTCTTGTAAAGCTCCTCAATACGTGCTGGATGAATACGACCATCTGCAATAAGGTTCTCAAGTGCAACGCGAGCAGTCTCACGACGAACAGGATCAAAACTTGAAAGAACTACAGTCTCTGGAGTGTCATCAATAACAAGAGAAACGCCAGATACCTGCTCAAACGTACGAATGTTACGACCCTCACGTCCAATAATCCTACCCTTTAGGTCATCGGATGGGATATGAACGGAAGTTACCGTAATCTCAGAAGCCTGATCTGCAGCAACACGCTGAATAGCAGTAGAAATAATCTCACGGGCGGTTTTATCAGCCTGTGCACGAACGCGCTGCTCAGACTCACGAAGAATCATAGCCTCATCGCGAACGCTTTCTGAACGAACACGAGCCAAAAGCTCATCATGAGCCTCATCTTTTGTAAGAGCTGCAATGCGCTCAAGCTCTTGAGACTGCTGAGAAACAAGAGAGTCCAAATCATTCTTACGACGATCAAGCTGACCCTGAAGGCTGGAGAGCTGATGCTCACGCTTCTCTAGTGCGTCAGTGCGGTGGTCAAGAGACTCTTCACGCTGAAGAATACGATTCTCCATGCTACGGAGCTCACTCTTACGCTTCTTCTCTTCTGCCTCTGCTGCCTGCTTAAGCTGAAGAACTTCTTCCTTAGCCTCAAGAACAGCCTCTTTTTTAACTGTTTCTGCCTGGCGAGCTGCTTCAGAAGCAATACGATCTGCATTAGTCTGAGCATCTTTTAACTGCTGTTCTGCAGTTTTAATCTTTGAATTACTAATGTTAGAGAGCACGCCGTATGCAAGGCCTACTCCCACAAGAAGGCAAACAATGCCTACCGCTGCTAATTCCATACCTACTCCTCAAATGGCGATTACAAAAGTGTTCAGGAGACTTTAGACACAACAGTATCTAAAGAACCCGCCATGAGCAGGGGTCATTGGCTGGTCATGCCACATGCAGAGATAGATCAAGTGTATGAGATACCTACTGTATACGTGACGCTGGTTGCCCAGCGGAAATGAGCCTTTTCACGGCATATTTATCGTATAGAGCATTGTAACTTTTGTCAATAAATAGCAGGTAGGAAAAGTAAAACACACCAATACAACAGACTTATAAGCTAAGCAAATGTATTCACTCAGATGGAGCGCTCTCGTTTAAAATCTTTTTAGCAACTGATGAAGCTATAGAAAATGAATATCCCTTTGTGGCGAGAAACCTGACAAGCTTCTCATAATCATTTTTTCCCGACAGGTGTTTTCTCTGGGCCAAAGAATACGCAACTTCAAATTCATCCACATCAGAAAAATAAACGTCAGGCCATCCAGGGAGTGTCTCAACTTCAATCCCTTTTTTAGAAATTTCAGTTTTAATTTTAAGAGGACCCCAGCCTTGTGAAATTTTAGAACGTATATAGACGTCTGCAAAACGACTGTCATTAATCAAACCAACTTCAACAGCCCTCTGCACTGCAGGGTCTCTTACATTCTTCTGATAGCCATCAAGCATGAGCTTTTTTTGGAGCTCAGCTGTAGAGTAGTCCCTTTTTACAATCAAAGCCTCAATACGAGCTTTAATGCACTGCGTTGAAATCTCTTTTAGCTCATATAAAAACTCATTACGAGAAGAAGGTGTAAAAACGCCATCTTTCTCTTTGTTTTGAAGAGCACGAGCTACTGTTGGAGGGACAAAGAATTCCTCCGTCCCTCCAACTTCAGTTTCTAAAATAATCTTTGCCTTGGGCTTTGCTTGACCAAGAACTGCTTGTTTCTTTTGTGGAAGCTCAATTGTCCAAGAAATCTCTGACATTATTCAGCAGAATCTTCCGTTGCAACTGGAGTGCCAACTTCGGAATCCTCATCAAATACAAGACCACAAGCAACTCGTACTTTGTGATCAATCTCTTCCATAAGGTCTGGATTGGCCGTAAGGAAAGATTTAGCTGCTTCTCTACCCTGACCAAGACGCTCGCCCTCATAAGTGAACCAAGCGCCAGACTTGTTAACAATCTCAAAGTCAACAGCCATATCAAGAATGGAGCCTTCTTTAGAGATGCCCTGACCATACATAATGTCAAACTCAGCAACCTTAAAAGGTGGAGCAACCTTGTTCTTTACAACCTTAACGCGAACACGGTTACCAACGTTTTCTCCATTAACCTTAATGCTGTCAACGCGGCGAATATCCATGCGGACAGTGGAGAAGAACTTAAGAGCCCTACCACCGGAAGTGGTCTCTGGGCTACCAAACATAACGCCAATCTTCTCTCTAAGTTGGTTAATGAAAATACAAAGCGTATTAGACTTTGAAAGAGAGCCAGCTAACTTACGGAGAGCTTGACTCATAAGACGAGCCTGAAGACCAACGCTAGAATCGCCGATCTCTCCCTCAATCTCTGCACGAGGAACAAGAGCAGCAACAGAGTCTACAACTACAACATCAATGGCGCCTGAGCGAACAAGCATGTCACAAATTTCTAGAGCCTGCTCGCCAGTATCTGGCTGAGAAATTAAAACATCGTCAATATCAACGCCAATACGAGCTGCATAGCCTGGGTCTAGTGCATGCTCTGCGTCAATAAAGGCAACAACACCACCAAGAGCCTGAGCTTCTGCAAGAATTTCTAGTGAAAGTGTTGTCTTACCAGAGGACTCTGGGCCATAAATCTCTACGATACGGCCGCGAGGAACGCCGCCAATACCCAATGCTGCATCAAGAGCAAGTGAGCCAGTTGGAATGGCCTGAATATCAAAGGCAGGACCACCCTCACCTAAACGCATAATGGCGCCTGCACCAAATTTCTTCTCGATCTCTGCTGTAGTTGAAGAGATAACCTCATCCCTCTCATCACCAGTAGTACGAGCTTTGATCTCTTTTGAAACTGCCTTTTTAGCCATGAATACTCCTTGCTCTTTCTGATACCACGATAATATAAGAACAGACGTTCTATGTCAACGTCAAACATATACTCTATAGAGGGAATTTGTCTGATTTCATACCTCTATTTTTCCGCTCTTAAGCAGTTAATTTCTTCTTAATTACAAATTTGACTGTATAAGTCCTGCATAGCCGCAGAAATTAAGAGACTCAAAACAAACTAGTTTTGAGTCTCCCTATTAAAATTGAATTTTAAGCCTTCACAATTGCTTCATGAACTAATTGTAAAGCCTGCAAAACAGCAGCTTCTCGCACCTGTTCTCTATTACCAGAAAAATGTTTGCAGACCGTATGGGTAAAGTTTTTGCTGTTAATGCCAAACCAAACTGTTCCAACTGGTTTACCAGGTTCTTCTCCTGTTGGTCCTGCTATTCCTGTAACGGAAACTGCAATATCTGAGCCAATAACGTCTCTAACACCCGAAGCCATCTGAGCAGCACAGGGTTCAGAAACAGCACCAAGGGACGGTTCATCAAAAATGTCTTTTGAAACGCCTAATACCTTTTGTTTAATCTCAATGGTATAGCTTACAACAGAGCCCTTAAGTACGCTTGATGATCCAGAGATGGCTGTAAGAGCGCCTGCAACAAGTCCTCCCGTACAAGACTCGGCAGAAGCTACGGTAATACCTGATGCAAGGGCATCTGAAATAACACTTTGAGCTTCTTTGAGAACTTCTTCAGAGAACATGGTCTTCCTTACTTTTAATAAGATTTGATACAAAAGCGGCGCCTCAGAGAGACGCCATCTTGTTAAACTTCAGCAATGTATTGCCACGACTTTACAAAGTAGTCAATTCCTGACCAGGCTGTTAGAACTACTGCAACCCACATAGATGCGTTGAAGATAAAGAGCAAAACATCCTGAATCATTCCACCAGGAATACTTGGCAAGAAGAGTAAACCGCAGATAGCAACCATAGTTGTTGCAGTCTTCCACTTACCCAAGTCAGAAGCTGCAATAACAACTCCCTTTGAAGCAACAACCATTCTAAGACCCGATACCAAAAACTCACGTGCAACAATCACTAAGAGCACCCAAGGAGAAACCATATGCCACTCTAGAAGTACAAAAAGAGCTACAACAACAGCGAGTTTATCGGCAATTGGATCTAAGAACTTGCCAAAGGTAGTAACTTCATTTCTACTACGGGCAAGGTAACCATCAAGCTTATCGGTCAAAGAAATGACAACATAGCCGATAAAAACAAGAAAAGCTCCAAGTTTAAAACCAGGTGTTGTCAGAGAATCTGCCAGAGATACACCTAAAAGCTGCGCCAAGAGAAGCCAAAAGGGCACTAAGACCACACGAGCACAGGTAACAATATTTGCAGGTGTCCAAATTGTCTTTGATGACATGACCTATCCCCAACTAAACGGTTTTCTCGCCAGACTGTGTGTCTGTAGTGTCTACAATTTCGCCAATCATTTCATAGCAGAAAGAATCTACCAGGTCACAAAGGACAATATCTCCGACTGCGGCCTCTCCCTCTGCAATGTGAACAGCGCCATCACAGTCTGGAGCCTGGAACCACGTGTGGCCAATAAGCTCAGTGCCTTCGTCGGATTCTTCAATTCCGTCGATAATGACCTCGCAGCGCTCGCCAACGTGACGGGCAGTTGCCGCAAAGCCAAGCTGCTCTACAAGGTCAAGCAAGCGCTGAGTACGCTCAATTTTTACCTCGTCTGGAACCTGATCAGACATCTTTGCGCCCAGAGTTCCCTCTTCTGGCGAATAGGTAAAGACGGAAGTGTAATCAAACTCCTGCTCCTGAATAAAGTCGTAGAGCTCATCTGATTCATCATCTGTCTCGCCTGGGAAGCCACACATTCCCGTAGTTCGAAGAACCATGCCAGGAATCACAGTTCTGAGGCGATCAAAAAGCTCACGAAGCTCCTGTGTAGAGCCAGAACGACCCATGCGCTTAAGAATGCGCTCGTTGCAGTGCTGAATTGGAATATCAATGTAAGGAAGAACCTCAGGTGTATCGCGAATAGTGCTGATGAGCTCATCGGTCATACCTTCTGGCTGCAGATACAAAACGCGAATCCATCCCTTATAAGGACGAACTACCTCAGCAACCTGCTGCATAAGCTTGGCAAGCGTTGGAGTCTGACCATCTGCTGTATCAGGCATATCCGAGCCCCAGATACCGGTGTCCTGGCCAATCAGGATGACCTCACGAACACCACCTTCCATCAGCTCATGTACCTCTTGAAGAATCACTTCAGCAGGCCTTGAGTGATAGTGACCACGAATGTACGGAATGGCGCAGAAGGCACAGAATCTATCACAGCCCTCGGAAATCTTTACAAATGCACTGGCGCCATCAATGGTGCGCAGCATTCCATGGGCAGCAACAATTGACTGCGTAGGCTCAGGGATATTCAGAACGTCTGCAACAACGCTGACAATACCATCTTCTTGATCTGCCGGAACAAACGCAGCAACTTCAGGAAGCTGCTCGTTAAGCTCTGCGCCATACCTGGAAGGAACGCAGCCACACATAATAATGGGCAGCTTACGGACTCCCTCGGAAGCGCCTTCAGCAATCTCAAGCGTAGTCTCAATAGACTCCTCTGTTGCTGAAGCCAAGAATGAACAGGTGTTGATAATTGCTATGTCTGCTGAGTCTGGATCTGCAACTTCACCAAAACCAGAGGCCAAAAGACGCGCACGCATGCGGTCTGTATCAACCTCGTTTTTAGCGCATCCTAACGTGATGTATAGGACGTTGTAGCCCCTATCGATAGTTGTTGAACTGGAGGGGCTGGCCATAGTCTTTCTCCTTAAGGCTTGCAATCACAGACTGAAGAACATCGCGAGAAGCGCTAGAAACACGCAGCTTATCGCCCTCAACGGTTGCCTTAGCCTTAACTTTCATATCACGAATATCTTTAGCAATCTTCTTGGCGGTTTCCTGGTCAATACCAGAAACAATTGAGCCAATCTGACGCACGGTAGAGCCTGCTGCAGGAATGGGGTCTCCCCAACGAATAGCGGTAAGATCAATTCCGCGCTTTACCAGCTTGGAGCCAAGAACATCCCTCACCTGAGATGCTACAAAGTCTGCAGGAGCCTCAATAGTGAACTTACCCTCTTTCTTAGAGAGCTCAAGTGTTGCACCAGAATCCTTAAGATCGTAGCGCTGAGTTAGCTCACGAGCTGCCTGCTGAAATGCATTATCAACTTCCATCATGTCTACTTCAGACACAACGTCAAAGCTTGATTCTTTAGCCATTTCCCCTCCGTATATTCAGGGCGAGAAGAACTTCTCGCCCCATGGCGTTTAGTTATTGTTTGTATTGCTGTTGGAATTCTGGTTGTTAGTTGTGCCAGTAGTTCCGCTTGTTGTGCTTGTTGACGTGCTGTTTGTTTGAGTTCCAGAAGCATTTGCTGCAGTACCGTCAGCAGGCTTAGTACCCTGAATGGTCAAGGTACCAATACCAGAAGCATTTGCGTCAAATGGCTTAGCAGTGCCATTAACGGTAACTGCAACTGCGCCAGGTGTACCTGCAAGAACGTTCATGGAATCAGTGACGGTGTATGTCTGAGACCAAGGACCAGTAATTGCATCAGCCTCAACACTCTTACCATCAACAGTAATCTCAACCCAACTGGTCTGACCATCTGCAACAGTAACCACTACGGTAGTCTGCTTAGGAGTCTCTTCCTTCTTTGGCTCAGTTGTAGTGGTGCTCTTAGAAGCATCAGTTGAATCCTTCTTAGAGGTGTCCGTGTTGCTATTTGTAGTAGTGGAATTCTTTGAAGAATCAGTTGTTGAATTATTAACGCTTACTGTCTTTGTTGTAGTAGGTGTAGTACGAGCTGTCATGCAGGAACGAACGCTGAACAGCAAAACGGCAGTAATAATCACAACAACAAGAGCAAACACAGTGGCAATAGTGCGTCCTGTGTCAGAGAAGTAATTCTGAAGCGCTCCCATAACACCCGGTCTTTGAGGAGCACGACGTTGTTGAGCAGCAGCGCCAGATGGCTGGCGACGGCGAACATTAGGCCTATCTACCTGCGCGATATTTCTTGATCCACGACGACCAGAAATAGTTGATGCACGCTCGTAAGGAGCAGTTACATTGTCATAACGAAGGTCATCAGTGTAATCGCTTGGAGCAACAGTTCTTCTGGTTACATCGTCTTTGTAAGCTGGAATGCTAACACCTGCAATGCCTACACGCTTGCGCTGAACGCCACCGCGCGTACGGCTTGCCATAGTCTTCTGACGAGAAGCCTCTTCAATACCGGCATTGTACGCATGACCTGTGGCGTAGCGAGAATACGAGTAACCGCCGGCATCCTCCTCAGATGCCTGAGCGCCCAGAGGCACGCCAGTTTGCCTGGAGCGAACACCAGACGTGGTTGCAAAGGCGCCCATATCGCCAGCTGGTCCTCCCGATGTGGGGAGAAGACCGTGGTACTGCACATATGCCTTTGGTCTGCTGCCAGACTCATTAACGACATCATAGCCCGCAATGCCACGACCAGACTGAGTATCACGCGTACGGCGACGCAACTCATGAGAATAGGTGCCGTTTTCAAACTCGTAGCTCTCCTCCTGGAAGAGGTCTACAATCTCACGCGGATTGAGTCCCAGGTAGCGAGCATACGAAGAGAGCATGCCCTGAGCATAACCGCTCTGAGGCATATTCTTAAAATCGCCTTCCTCAAAAGCAATAAGTGCCTGCTCCTTGAGGCGAAGAATCTTTGATGCTTGAGTGATAGAAAGCCCGAGCTGACGTCTACGTTCTACGAGCATCTCACTAAAACGAGGGCGTGGCATGCTTACTCTACCTCCCTATAGGCAGCGTCTTGAACTTTAAGCTCTTCAAGAGCATCTTTATCGATGAGAACTTCTCGAGGTTTTGATCCGTTGGCTGGACCAACAACACCTTTTGCCTCGAGCATATCCATAATTCTACCAGCACGAGCATACCCAACAGAGAGTGCTCTTTGCAAACTAGATGTAGAACCTAGCTGAGAATCCACAATAATGCGTGCAGCTTCCCAAATAAGTGGGTCATCTGCCTGCGCCATACCGCCAACCCCACCAACGCCTTCGGCCTGTGTTGGAGTAGCAACGGTCAAGATGTTGTCGTGATATTCGGCCACACGCTGAGTGCGGATGTACTTAACGGTCTCCTCGATCTCCTCGTCAGAGACCCAGCAACCCTGTGCGCGATTAGGCTTTTTACCACGAAGTTTAACCAGCATGTCGCCCTTACCCAGCAGCTGCTCAGCGCCCTTTTGGTCCAGAATAATGCGGGAGTTCAAAGAGTTATCAACTGAGAGCGCAACACGGTTATCAATGTTTGCACGGATCAGACCAGTTACAACGTCTGCAGAAGGACGCTGCGTTGCAACAATCAGGTGAATACCTGCAGCACGACCAAGCTGAGCAATACGGACAATGGAAGACTCAACGTCTTTGCCCGCAACCATCATGAGGTCAGCAAGCTCGTCGATGACAATGACAAAGTACGGCATGTGCTTTGGAGGATTCTCCATATCAGCGTACTTATCGCCATCAACATTTCTGTTGTACGTCTTAATGTCACGCACTTTGTAGTGCTCAAACACCTTAAGGCGACGCTCCATCTCAGTGACGCCCCACTGAAGCGCACTTGCGGCCTGCCTTGGCTCGGTAACAACTGGAACATACAGGTGAGGAAGGCCAGCGTAACCCGTAAACTCAACGCGCTTTGGGTCAACCATGATAAGGCGGACCTGCTCAGGAGTTGCGCGCATGAGCATAGACATAACAATAGCGTTGAGCAGGACGGACTTACCAGAACCGGTAGTACCTGCTACCAGCAAGTGAGGAAGACTTGCAAGGTCAACAACAATTGGCTTGCCCTCAGAATCGCGACCAAAGGCACACTCAAGAGGACCGCCCTTTGCAAACGGAAGAACGTCAGCCAAGTTGACTGCCTGGGCTTTCTCGTTAGGAATCTCAATACCAACTAGAGAAGTTCCCGGAATTGGTGCAAAAATACGAACAGACTTTGCCGCAAGTGAAAGCGCAATATCGTCCTCAAGATTGGTGATCTTGTTGACGCGCTCACCCTCGCCCATCGAAATCTTAAACGTAGTAACAGAAGGACCTGCAGTCCAACCAACCACCTGGCTGGAAAGGCCAAACTCCTCAAGCGTAGCCTGGAGTCTTTGAGCAGTAGCTTCAAGCTCATCATCGCTTACGGCAGAAGTGGCCGAGTTCTTGTTTGTCTTCAGAATGGTAAATGGTGGCAGCTCATACGACTCATCGTCGTCACCTGGCCTTTTGAGCTGGTCTGGTGTGGCGAGAAAATCGGGCGTAGTTTTAGCCTTACTCTTAGGTTTAGCCTGTTTTGTGGTAGGAGCAACCTCGGCTACAGCTACATCGTTTTTCTCGACAACTGCATCTTCTGGCTGGTCTTTCTTCTTAGAACGCAGCTTATTCTTAGCCTTATCAATGAGCGTAGTAGGAGCATCTCCTGCGTCCTCTTGCGCCTCTTCTTCCTCATAAAGACGGGCGTCACGCTTAATGACAGAAGTCTTGCGATTGCCCAGATAGGTGGTCTCCCCTTCACCGGTCTCGTCAAAGAGAGAAGACTGGTTGTTTGCGCCACGTCTACCCTGCTTCTTTGCAGGCTGAGGAGCATTTGCAGCGTAGAGCGCCTCTTCTTTTGCAAGAGCACGTTCTTCTTTGCGATAGCGATGATTCTCGCGCGCTTCATCCAGGCGGAAGCTTACGCGCTCAACCATGTCAGAAATGGAGAAGCCACAGATAACAACACCGGCAATAATAAAGCCAACCAAAAGGACATTGCCCACCACGCGGCCAACAAAGCGCAGTAAAACCCAAGCGATACCTCCACCCACATAACCACCAGCAGCCTCTAGGACTTTTGTGCCCAGAAGCATATCTGGAGCAGCCTCGGCACCTGGGAAGTTAAGTGAAATAAGAGCAAGGGCAGCAAGAACGTCCAGCGTTAGCCCAATAGCAATACGCGTAGAGATTCCCTGATCATCACGCATAAAGAAGGTCATAGCAAAGACAAATACTGCAATGGGAAAAAGTAGCGCTCCCGTACCAAAACAGAGCTTGAGCCCATGACCCATTGCGCTGGTAATAACAGCGTTAGAAGGGACAATAATGGACAAAAACAGAGCAATTGCAACCACTGCAAGAACAACACCAATGATGTCATTCTGCAGTGGGCTCAAGCCTACTGCCTGGGCAGAAGCGGCGTTTCTAGAATTTCTTTTTGCTGCGTTTGAGGTGCGTTTAGAGGGCATTGGGCTTATACCTCCATAATGACCGGAATAACCATTGGTCGAGTACGAGTTTTGCTCCAAAGGAAGTTAGAAAGGGCATTGCGTACGCTCTTTCTCATTGCTTCAATGTTTGCGCCTTCGGACTTAGAGGCCTTCTCGATTGAATTTCTCACAAGATTCTGTGCGTCATTCATAAGCTCGTCATCGTCGGCAAATGAAACACCACGGCCAGAAATCTCAACAACACCTGGCTTAAGGTTGCGACCAACAAGGGTTACCACTGCGGTAACAATGCCGTCCTGAGAAAGGCGCTGGCGGTCACGAAGAACAACAGGGTTAGCGTCGGTGACAGAGAGGCCGTCAACGTACACTACGCCAGACTCAACCGTCTTACCACGAGTAACCTTGCCGTTTCTCATCTCAAGCGTGTCGCCGTTATCAAGAATGAAAATGCGATTAGCAGGAACGCCCATCTGCTGAGCAAGTTCTGCGTGAGCACGCAGGTGAACAGCCTCACCATGAACAGGCATGAAGTTCTTTGGACGAGCCATACCAAGCATAAGCTTGAGCTCTTCCTGGCTACCATGACCAGAAACGTGGACAAGTGCCTTTGACTTGTCGTAAATCTCGCAACCAATCTTAGAGAGCGCGTTGATGATGGATTGAACGCTCTTCTCGTTACCTGGAACAGGAGTTGCAGAGATGATTACGGTGTCCTGAGGACGAATGGAAAGCGACTTGTGCTCTCCGTTTGCCATGCGTGCCAAAGCACTCAGAGGCTCTCCCTGGGAACCGGTGCACAGAACAACAATGCGATCATCTGCGAGTTTATCAACATCGTACGCATCAATGATGTCTTTATCGGCAATGTTGAGGTAACCAAGCTCACGCGCAACCTTGGTGTTGGTAATCATAGAGCGACCAGTAACAACAACCTTACGCTTTACCGCAACAGAGGCATCGCACACCTGCTGTAGGCGGTGAATGTGGCTTGAGAATGACGCAACAAAGACGCGACCAGTTGCATTCTTGATGATGTGACGAAGCGCCGCACCAACAGAAGCCTCGGATGGAGTCATACCAGGACGATTAGCGTTGGTGGAGTCAGACAGCAGCAGGTCGAGGCCATCGGAGCCAAACTTGGTGATAGCCGCATAATTTGGACGCACACCATCAATTGGAGTCTGATCAAGCTTAAAGTCACCAGAGTGAATAAGCGTTCCTGCAGGAGTCTTCATGTGAATACCAAAAGCAGCAGGAATAGAGTGGGTCATCGAGAAGAACGTGATGTCAAAGGCGCCAAGCTGGACCTTTGAGCCATCAGTAACCTCACGAAGCTTGGTGCCCACAATCTTGTGCTCAGCAAGCTTGCCTTCAATAAAGCCAAGCGAAAGCTTACTGGAATAGATTGGCACCTTACGAGTAAGGTCCATAAGCAGGTACGGAAGAGCACCAATGTGATCCTCGTGACCGTGGGTAATCAAAATACCGCGAAGCTTATCTTCATTTTCAAGTACATAGGTGTAGTCTGGCAAAACTAGGTCAATACCAGGCTGTTCGTCATCTGGGAACATCAAACCAGCATCAACAAGCACCATATCATTACCGTATTCAAAAACGGTCATGTTCTTGCCAATGCCATCAAGTCCGCCCATAGGAATGACTTTAAGAGCTGGGTCTTTCTTAGGCATTAAAACGGTTTCCTTTCAAATAACTTTCTATAACAGACGCCACCCCAAAGGGCCGTCTACAGGACTTTTTGCAAAATCTACATGTTGTTTAATTATATAAAAAATCTGCACGTATTACGCTATATATTCCCAAAGAATCAAAATCTCAACAGAATAACAAGAGAGCTCCGACATGCATCGAAGCTCTCTTCAATACCTCATGTTTTATAAGACCTCGCGTGGCGAGAAACCCATTGAGTTTGAGCGTGCCTTATGCGTCGTGGTGACGACGTGGCTGCCTGCGCTCAGAGTTGCCGTTGTCGTTCTGACGACGTGGGCGACGCTCCTCACGGTCCTTCTTTGGAGCACCCTGTGGTGCCTCTGGCTTATCAAGACGGTCAAGAGAAATCTTGCCCTTCTCGTCTACCTCAAGGACCTGAACCTTAACCTCGTCGCCAACAGCCAGGACATCCTCGATCTTCTCGACACGTCCCTGTGCAACGCGGGAAATATGAAGCAGACCGTCCTTGCCAGGAAGGAGCTCAACAAAGGCGCCGAATGGCTGAAGACCAACAACGCGACCAGTGTACTCCTCGCCTACCTCTGGAACCTTAACGATAGCCTTGATGCGCTCTGCAGCAGCCTCGACAGCACCGTTAGTACCAGCGATAAAGACGGTACCATCCTCCTGGATGTCAACGGTTGCGCCCGTATCCTCCTGGATACCGCGGATAACCTTGCCACCAGAGCCAATGACGTCGCGAATCTTATCGGTTGGGATAGAAAGGGAGATGATCTGTGGAGCGGTCTCTTTGGTCTCAGTACGAGGTGCTGGAATCTGCTCGAGCATCTTGTTCAGAATGAACATACGACCCTCTTGAGCCTGGAGAAGTGCGCTGCGCAGAATCTCTGGAGTAAGACCAGTTGCCTTGTTGTCCATCTGCATTGCAGTAATACCCTTGGTGGTACCACAGACCTTGAAGTCCATGTCACCGAGGAAGTCCTCAAGACCCTGGATATCGGTAAGAACAACAGTCTTGCCGTTCTCCTGGATAAGACCCATTGCAACACCAGAAACAGGACGCTTTAGAGGAACGCCTGCATCCATAAGTGAAAGCGTAGAACCGCAGGTAGAAGCCATGGAAGAAGAACCATTGGACTCCATTACCTCAGAGACAACGCGGATGGTGTAAGGGAACTCTTCCTCGGAAGGAATGACAGGCAGAAGTGCGCGCTCTGCAAGAGCTCCGTGACCAATCTCGCGGCGCTTTGGACTGCCCATACGGCCAGTCTCACCGGTGCAGAATGGTGGGAAGTTGTAGTGGTGAATGTAGCGCTTGCCATCCATTGGCTCGATGGTGTCAAGACGCTGCCACTCGTTGAGCATGCCAAGCGTACAAATGGAGAGAACCTGAGTCTGACCACGCTGGAAAAGACCAGAGCCGTGAACAAGTGGCAGGTAATCAGGCTTGACCATGATTGGACGGATCTCGTCTGCAACACGGCCGTCAACACGCTCGCCGGTCTCAACAACCATGACGCGCATAGCGTGCTTCTCAAGACCCTTGAGCTCAACGGCAATAGCGCGGCTCCAAAGCTCCTGCTCCTCCTCGGTGAACTGAGCCTTAATCTCGTCCATCAGGTCAGCAACCTTCTGCATACGGGACTGCTTGTCAGCGTCCTTAAGAGCAGCACTCATCTGGTCATAGTAAGCAAAGATGCGGTCATGGACCTCAGCGATTGGCTCGTCAAGGATGTACTCGCGCTTGACGATAGGGCCGTTAACCTCTTCCCACTTAGCAATAAACTTCTTCTGCTCCTCGCAGAAGGCTGCAATTGCTTCCTGACCAAATGCCATAGCGGAGAGCATATCCTCTTCGGAAATCTCATCTGCACCAGCCTCAAGCATGGAAATAAAGGTGGAAGAACCGCCAAGCTCAAGGTCTAGGTCAGAGTGATCGCGCTCTTCATAGGTTGGGTTAACCAGGAACTCGCCGGTATCAGCGTTGCGGCCAATACGGACGCACGCAAGTGGTCCCTCAAAAGGAACGCCACCAACGGCCAGGGCAGCAGATGCGCCCATGACAGAGATGGTATCGACAGCGTTTACCTGATCAGCAACAAGAGAAGTTGCAACAATCTGAACCTCATTGCGGAAGCCATCTGGGAAGGATGGGCGCAGAGGACGGTCAATCATACGAGCAGTAAGGGTTGCCTTCTCGGATGGACGAGCCTCACGCTTGAGGTATCCACCAGGAACGCGACCAACTGCGTACATTTTCTCAATAAAATCAACAGTCAGTGGGAAGAAGTCGTAATCTTTGCGCTCCTTGGAAACCACTGCAGTGAGAAGTACGGTGGAATCGCCGCACTTAACGATACAGGCACCTGTTGCCTGCTTTGCGAGCTCACCAGCCTCAAGGGTGTAATGCTTACCATAGAGGTCAAATTCGTGAGTTACTTTAGTCATTTCTTTCCTCTTCTATCTCCGTTTGCCCCATTGCAAACGGGCCTCAAACATAAAGGGCGCCAGACGGCGCCCTAAAAGCCAACTTACTGGATGTTGTCGCGGATACCCAGGGAAGCAATAAGAGTACGGTACTCTTCAATGTCGTTCGACTTGATGTAAGAAAGAAGACGACGACGCTTACCAACGAGCATCAGAAGACCACGACGAGTGTGGAAGTCCTTCTGGTGGGACTTCATGTGGTCGGTGAGCTGACGAATACGCTCAGTAAGAAGAGCAACCTGAACCTGTGCGGAACCGGAGTCCTTCTCGTCCTTGCCGTACTGCTTGATGAGCTCAGCCTTACGATCCTTAGTTACTGCCATAATAAACCGCCTTTCGCGTTGAATACTCCTTGTACTGAGAAGGTAGCCGGCAGTGACTAGCCCCTAAGAACAAGGAAATAACCTACAAGAGGATACCAGTTACTGGTGAACTTTGCTAGTAAAAATCCACTTCAACTAGATACTTAGCAGAAATTCAAATGCTTTAAGGCGCGCCTCAAGGTGTGTGGCCGCCCAAATATGTGCGCTTGTGAGCAAAAAGAGTGCAGTTTCTGGAGCAATCTTGGCAACAATAAGCTGGTCAAAGGTAAGTTTTAGAAGCGACGACAACCACGAGAGCTCAAGCGGAGTTACCTCAATGGCTCCCTCAATCTCATGCGCACAACTTCCACACAATGCGCCGCCAGCAGCTGGCGAGAAGTACGTCAGAGCTTCATCTCCACAGGCAATGCACGATTCCAACTCAGGGCGCCATCCTTCATGTGCCAAAACCTTAAACACATAAGCGGCAACAACAAGATCTAAGTGTTTCTCGTCATCTACTTCTTCGCAGGCTCTGAGAGCGCGAGAAAGCAATGGATAGAGAAACGCGTCCTCAATGCCATCAATACATGAAAGACGTGCAACTTCGCAGATTGCCGACGCAGCTGCTACCTTAGAAAGATCTCCGCGAAGTGATGCGTGCGGCTCAAGCAAGGTTGCCTCGGACAAGATATCAAGTGAGCGACCTTCTGCCAGCAGCACGTCTAGCTCGCAGAAGAGTTCAACGCGGGCTGCAAATCGGCCGCCTGGCTTTCTAGCACCCTTTGCGACTGCACGACGCTCTTCTCCTGAATCGGAGAGCATGGTTAAGATGAGGTCTTGCTCGGCAAGTTTTGTTCTATCAAGCACAATCGCTTTAAGACGCGTCGTCTTTCTACCAGGCACAACTAGTCCTCAGTTGAGTAACCTAGGCGCTTAATCTCGTTGGCATCACGTCTCCAGAGAGGTTGAACGCGCACCTGCAGGTCAAGATAAACCTTGCGACCAAACAGTTTCTCCAGGTCTTTTCTAGCTTCAACGCCAACGCGCTTAATCATAGAGCCGCCCTGGCCAACTACGATGCCCTTTTGTCCTTCTCGCTCAACCAAAATGGTGGCAGAAATAGAGAGGTGTCCATCCGTTGCCACCTCATAGGAATCGCAGACAACGGCAACGGAATGGGGAACTTCCTGACGAAGGTTCAGCAAAAGCTTCTCGCGGACAAACTCTGCTACCAGGTCTTCTGGCAATGCGTCAGTCTCCATGTCCTCTGGGAACCACATGGGACCCTCAGGAAGATGTTCTGAAACAAGCGCAATAAATGCCTGGATATTGAAGTCTTCTGGAGCAGAAACAACAAGCACGTCATCAAAGTGCGCAAGAGCCTGGGCGGCCTCAAGCTGCTCTGTTACTTGCTCTGGAGTTGCAATGTCAGCCTTGGTAATAACCAGCAGCTTAAAGGCGGCATGCGCCTGCTCAACATGATTGGCAACCCATTCATCTCCACGACCAACAGGCTTGGTAGCATCAATCAAAAAAGCAATGACATCAGCGTCATTAAGCTCTCCGAGCGCTGCCTTGTTGAGCTCTTTTCCAAGAGCATCTTTGGGCTTGTGGAGGCCTGGGGTATCTACAATGACCAGCTGAGAGTTCTCACCGTTTACCACTGCCCTAAAACGGCGTCGTGTTGTCTGGGCAACAGGGCTTGCGATAGCCACTTTCTGGCCCATGCAAGCGTTTAACAGCGTGGACTTACCAACACTTGGACGACCAACTAAAGCAACAAAGCCGCTCCTAAAGGGAGTGGTCTCAGATGTAGTGTTTTCAGAAACTGAATTGGCGGTCATATGTCCTCCAACTTACCAATGAAAAATTGCACGCAAGAAAATCAAAAGTCCTATAAGAGCTGCGGTGATGCTGATGCAGCATGAGGCAGCTGCCGCAATATCTTTAGCCTTACCAGCCATAGGATGAAACTCTGGAGAAACCAGATCTACTACGGTTTCTATTGCTGTATTGAGAAGTTCTGTAGTTAAAACCGCACCAATACAAGCAAGAACAAGTGCCCAGCTCACAGCGTCTAAACCAACAAACAATCCCGCCACCACGGTTACTGCAGCAGCAACGGCCATACGACGCAGGTTTGCCTCTTGAGCAAACGCCTGACGAGCACCTTGGAGCGCAAAAAGAAGGCCGCGCTTAAAGCTTGGATGTCTGCCTTTAGATCCCGGAATCATTACTCGTCAATCCCCTCACGGTGGCGAGTCAATACAACTGGCTCAATAGTCCTATCCGTTGAAAGCAGAGCAACAAGAGCGTCTTCACGAGCCTCCATAACTTCTGCCTCATCATCTTCAATATGGTCATATCCAAGCAGGTGAAGCATGGCATGAACAAGCATAAGCCTAAACTCATCTGCCTCTGTAGTGCCATATTCTTTTGCCTGGCGAGCAATAAAATGGGGAGCCAGAATAATATCGCCCAACTCACACATCTCACCAGGAGCCAAATCTGGATCATCAGGTCGTTCTACCTCAAGTGAGATAACGTCAGTGGGCGCATTTTTTTTCTCGCCACTCAAGGTTTACCTGCTGAATCTCTGCATCGCTAACAATAGAAATGGAGACGGTACAGGGGCGCTCAACGCCCTCTTCAGAAAGTACCAGATTGCAATCAGCTTCAATCTCTTCCACAGAAATTGGCGACTCGACGCCCTCTTCGATCACAATGTCGTACTCGTTAACCACGTTACTCCCCTAGCTGTTTGTTCTCATACGCAGTGTATGCATCAACTATCTTACCAACCAACGTGTGGCGAACAATATCATTTCTATCTAAATCAACAAAAGCAACGTCTTCCAGGTTACCCAACACCTGTCGAGCAACATCCAGACCACTTCTTCCCACAAGGTCTCGCTGTGTTGCATCACCAGTTATCACAAACTTCGACGAGAAACCCAGACGAGTCAGAAACATTTTCATCTGCTCAGGCGTGGTATTTTGTGCCTCATCCAAAATGACAAATGCATCATTCATGGT
>JABZHQ010000145.1:0-1372 GCA_015258765.1 Atopobium sp.
ATCGCCCTCACATACCGTTTACCAGCACTTTATTTAAAATCTGCCTAAAACAAAACTGGCGAGAAACCCTTGCAGCCGCAAGTTCTTCTCGCCAGATTGGTTGTCTGTAAACGACGCTGTTACTTCTTGACCATACCGTTACGAACTGCCCACTTACGGCGCTCGGTCTCGGAAAGGATACGCTTACGCATACGGATGTTGAGCGGTGTGATCTCAACAAGCTCGTCGTCCATGATGTACTCCAGAGCCTCTTCCAGCGTAAACAGGCGTGGAGGAGTCAGCTGAACTGAAATATCTGCAGTTGAAGATCTCTGGTTGCCCAAAGACTTGGTGCGCGCAATGTTAACAACCATGTCGCCTGGCCTTGAACGCTCGCCAACCAGCATTCCCTCGTAGCACTCAACACCTGGAGAAACAAAGAGCTGGCCGCGCTCCTGGAGCGTACCAAGTGCGTACGCAACGGCCTTCTCGGTAGACATAGAAATCATGGCGCCGTTCTGACGGCTACCAATATCACCTGCAAAAGGACCGTACTCAAGGAAGGTGTGGTAGAAGACTGCGTCTCCGTGGGTAACGTTCATGACGCGCGTCTTAAGGCCCATGATGCCGCGGGTTGGAATCTTGAACTCAAGGTGTGTCTGAGTCTCGCCAGTGTCCATGATGGACATGGTGCCACCCACGTTACCAAAGACCTCAATAACCTTGCCGGCATACTCTGGGTTGCACTCAACAACGGCCTGCTCAATAGGCTCAAGCGTGTGTCCCTGGGCGTCTTTCTTGAACAGAACACGAGGACGACCAACCTGGAATTCAAAGCCCTCACGGCGCATGCTCTCCATAAGAACGGAGAGGTGAAGAATACCACGGCCAGAAACCTCAATACCCGTCTTATCAGGAAGCTCCTCGATGCGCATGGTGACGTTATTCTCGCGCTCTGTCATCAGGCGCTCTTTGAGCTGACGGCCGCCAACAATGTCTCCCTCACGGCCAACAAGTGGCGAGGTAGAAGGCTCAAAAATAATAGAAAGGGTTGGTGGATCAATCTCAATTGGATCAAGCTCTACAGGGTTCTCTGGATCGGTATAAACATCACCAATATCAGTTTTATCAACACCAACGATTGCCGCAATATCACCTGCGTCAACCTCATCGCACTCCTTACGACCCAGGTAGTCAAAGGTAAACAGCTGCTTGACCTGGCTCATAGCGCGGGAGCCATCGTTTTTGACAACAAGAATCTTGTCACCGGTATGAACGGTTCCGGAATACACACGGCCAATACCAATGCGGCCCAGGTAATCAGAGTGGTCGATGGTGACGCACTGCATAGCAAGAGGTCCGTCAATATCAACATCTGGAGCTGGAAGGCCGT
>JABZHQ010000063.1:0-6521 GCA_015258765.1 Atopobium sp.
TTATCTAAAGAAATACGAGAAGCGCCAGTTACTCCGATGCCATAGTGGTACAAAAAGCCTCTGCAAGACTCAAAGCCATCAGCGGTCTGAGCCTTATCTGCCAGAATAAATACCTCATAGGCATCTTCTGCTCTTACCAGGCGCTCCGAAGTCATCTCTGCAAAGGCAGAGCGGAAAAGTTCTCCGCGATACAAGCGTTGCGTAGCTCGCCAATCAAGCTTCTGCCCATAGCCCTCATCATAAATAATGCGAAGGATATCGTCACCCTGAGTAAAGTCTGATTGTTGGTTAATATAGCTCTCAAAAGACTTTGCATCAGTTGGGTCAACGCCATTTTCTGGAATAACAGTAATGCCAAGGTGGAGAATATCAACAGGATTCTTCTCAATATGAGCAACTACCTGCTCAAGAAAATCAGGAGTAACCTCATCATCACCGTCTAGACAAAAGACCCACTCGCCTGTGGTGTGAGCTGCGGCAGTTTTACGTGCAAGATGAAGGCCCTGGTTAGTTGGGTGAGTAATAACCTTGAACCTTGAGTCATCACCTACTGCCGTAACAATTTTCTCTGGAGTGGAATCTGTTGAGGCGTCATCAACAATAATTGCTTCAAAATCACCAAACGTCTGATTCTTTACACTTTGAATACAACGCCCAATGTATGATTCGATGTTGTATGCAGGAATTACAAAAGAAACCTTAGGCATACCAACTCCTTATAAATAAGCAATCTCAACTATCTTCTATCTTATCTAAAATATGCCTCTCTTGGGCGGGCAAAAGATGTCTACTCGACGCTCTTCAAGCTCTCAACCATATCAATATTTTTGAGCTTAGGTCGCATGGCAACATATACCAACAGCGAGAAGACAAGCGTGAGTCCAAAGGCAAACCAATAACTTGGTGCATGGATAGCTCGACCAAACATAACAAGGTCAATCTCGGCAGTTTGAACTACAAATCCCTCAAGGTATGTTCCTAGAACAAGTCCAAAAAGCGCTCCAAAGATAGCCAACAAAGCAATCTCTCTAAAGACATAGGCATCAACTTCATGACGCGTAAATCCAAGTACTTTGAGGCTTGCAATTTCTCTAATGCGCTCTTCAATATTGATATTGGTGAGGTTGTACAAGACGATAAATGCCAGCAGAGCTGCAGCCACAATAAGAATAGCTACAACACGGTTAACTACGGCAAGTGATTCTCTATAGGTGCGGATAGCTTCATTGACGTCATCAACAGTTGCAACTCCTATCTGGTTAATAAGCTTTTCTCCAAATGCCTCTCTCGTTGCCTGATCTTCGGGAAGCGTTGCATACCAGCCGTCCGCTGCTTGATCTTGAATACCTAGAGAATGCCATGCTGAAGGTCCCAGATACAGATACGACCCAACGTAATTCTCGGCAACTCCTGTAACAGTAAGCGTACTTGGCTCGCCAGAAGCGTTTCCGATTCTGTCTTGAGCATAGACCTGAATGGTATCTCCCACGCCTACACCAAGCCGTTTTGCAAGCTTTTCTGTAATTACAACCGAGTCTTCTCCAAGCTCTATTGCTTGACCAGAAAGACGATTGCGCAGGGTAGCTAAGCCCGTGAGGTCTTGAAGAGAATCGCTGGTCATAATAGTTGTTCTTGTCAGCGAGCCTGCCTTTTGTGTAGAAGACTCAAGAAGAACGTTTTCTCTGGTTATGCGGTGGATATTTGTAGCACCCACCTGATTAAGCTCAGCATTAATCTGATCTGCTTCTTCCTCAGAAACATCGAAAGTCATTCCCACAATGTAGTCATAATGCGAAATAGCTGGCCATTGGTTATCAATGATGTCGCTAATGGAATCTCTAAGACCAAAAGCCACCAATAAAAGCGCAGTACATCCGGCAATTCCTACCAGCGTCATAATCAAGCGTCGCTTATAACGGACAAGGTTTCTGATTGTAACTTTCCACGAGAAAGACAATCTGGACCATAGAGGCTCAACGCGCTCAAGCAAAATCTTTGAGCCCGCTTTTGGAGCTTTTGGAAGCATGAGACTAGATGGTTCTTCTTTCAATGAGGATAAAACAGCAGCCATGGTTGAAAGAAGCGTGATGCCTATGCCAGAAAGTCCCGAAAGCAGTGCGCTGTCTGGCTGGATAGGATAAGGAGCTCCCCCATTTGGGATGGTATAAATTGACCCGTATGCAGAGATAATAACGCCTGGCAACACTTGACTTAAACATGCTATGCCAATAACGGCACCCAAAAGTGAGGCGAGCAAGGCATATAACAGGTACTTTGCCGCAATCTGAGCGGTTGAATAACCAAGCGCCTTATGAACACCAATAAGCGTACGCTCTTCAGAAACCATACGCGTCATACTGGTAAGTGAAACCAGAGCTGCAACCAAGAAGAACATTAGCGGGAATACATTAGCAATATCATTGATACGCTCAGAGTCTGCTTGATAAGCTGCAACACCAATCTCTTTTGTGCGATCAAGTACATACACATCGGGCTCTTTAAGCTCATCAATCTTCTTCTGAGCTTCATCAAGCTCTTTCTGACCGTCAACAAGTTGTTTCTCAACCTCAGTGCGTTGCTCCTCAAGACTCTGTCTTCCCTCGTTAGTCTGAGCTTCTGCACTTTGGAGGGCTGTTTGTCCTGCGCTCAGGCGACTAAGCGACGCAGCAAGTTTTTCTTGAGCCGCAGCTAACTGATCTGCAGTAGCACTTCTCGCCTCACTCAAATCCTGACGCGCCTGAGCCACTTGTGACTCTGCCTCATGTAGTTGAGCTGTGCGCTGATCAAGCTCTTCCCTCGCAGCCGCAAGAGTCTGCTGCTGGGTAGCTAATTCTGTCTCTGCAGCCGTAATCTGTGCTTGTGTGGCGAGAAGGGCGTCTACTTGCGTAGTTGCTAGACCTAAAGCATTGAGCTGTTGCCGCGCTTCTTCAAGACTTGAAGCGGTAATTCCTTGCGCGGCAAGCCCCGCAAGATACGCATCTCTACCCGCTTCAAACGCACCCTTTTGCTGCGTAAACATTGCTTGTCCTGCATTATAGGCAGCAAGACCAGCCTGATACTGGGCCTCTCCTGCACTGAGCTCAGCTGTACCCTGGGCTATCTGAGCCTCTGAGGCAGTAATCTGAGCTTCCGCTTGTGCAAATTGCCGCTCAGCACTGTAGCGCGAAGCTGTAAGCTGCTGACGTCCCGCATCATATTGACGCTGACCATCGACCAGTTTTTGCTGCTGAGCGGAAATCTGCGCTTCCGCGTCATCAAGCTTCTTTTGAGCATCTCCTAGTTTATCTGCGGCTTCCTGTCTTGATTGCTCCAGCTTTTGACGAGCCTCATCAACTTGATTCTGAGCGTCATCTTTGAGCTCTTGCAAACGAAGTGAAGCAAGTGACGGATTCATCTGCGAAATGCGTTCTGCAACGCTATCAACGGTACTCTGATAGTCTGATGAGCCGCTTTTATAGCTGGTAGCACCCTGAACCGTTAGATACGCTTCGGTATAGGGGTCATCATTTGCAAAAGCATCTTCAGTGACATACACAAATTGCTGGACAATGCCGTTACCTAACGATGTGGTACCAAAATTGCTTACATACGGATACGTTGGTGCATTGACAAAGCCAACAACCGTGTACGAACCACCCTTTAAATGAACGCCGTTTGAAGTGTCTGGCAGCTCAATCTGTTGACCAAGGCTAATATCTGCACGTTTCTTGGGATCCGCGCTCATCACGCACTCGTAAGGCCCTTGAGGAAGCCTTCCCTCTACAACTATTGGTTGATTAAGCTCACCAGGTCTAAAAGAACTCACACGAGCAGTAGATTGCGAAGATGTCAGTGTAGCCATAACGTCTACCGTGCGAGAAGGCATAACCGCCTCAACGCCCTCAACTGACGCAAGGGTATGAATGTCTTTCTCGCTTAACCCAAGCGTAGAGATTACACGCAGGTCGTAGAGATGTTGGTTTGCGTAAAACGTATGAGCAGCTTCTTGCATGTCAGGGCTGGCCATTTTGAGGCCTGCAAAGAAGCCGCAGCCTAAAGCAACAATTCCTGCAATTGCAAGAAATCTGGCGAGAGACCCTTTGATGGTCCGAGTAATCTCGGTAAAAAGAGCGTGTGGCATGACTACCACTCGACAGTAAGCGCGTCAGCTGGGTGCTTATTAATTTCTACCGATTGAGCCTGGCCTTCTTTAACGTGGATAACCCTATCGGCAATTTGAGTGAATGCAAAATTGTGTGTGACAATAGCCACGGTCTTATGCTGCTCCTTGCACATATCCTGCAAGAGCTTAAGAATTTGCTTTCCTGTTTTATAATCCAGCGCACCCGTTGGCTCATCACAGAGCAAAAGGCGTGGGTTTTTTGCCAAAGCGCGCGCAATAGAGACGCGCTGCTGCTCTCCACCAGACAGTTGAGCTGGGAAGTTATCCATACGATGCTCAAGACCAACAGCACGAAGCGCATCTTCTGGCTTCATGGGGTCAAGACAGATCTGTGACGCAAGCTCAACGTTTTCTTTTGCGGTGAGGTTAGGAACTAGATTGTAAAACTGGAAAACAAAGCCAATATCATGACGGCGGTAGAGCGTTCTTTCTTTTTCTGAAAGCCCACCAATTTCTTTTCCGTCTAAATAAATAGACCCGGAGGTACAGGTATCCATACCTCCGAGCATATTTAAGACAGTTGTTTTACCGGCACCTGATGGGCCTACAATTACGCAAAGCTCTCCCTCTTCTATGGAGAAGTTCATGTCATGGACAGCATGTACCTTGACGGAGCCCATGGTATACGTCTTTGTTACCTCTTTAAATTCAACAAAAGACATACGTTTCTCCTATGAGAAAAATTCTCCTGAACAAGAAGAGGTGTGCGTGAGGAGCTACTCCTGTGGAGCCTCTGGAGCTGCAGGAGCCTCAGGTGCGACAGTTGTGACAGTTGCTTCTGAAGCAGGTGCTGCTGCAGCCTCTGCAGTTACAGGAACTACAGGAGCAACCTCTGCGCCCTCAGTAGCAAGAGGCATTGGAGCAACAACAACCTCTTCCTCCTCAAGATCAGCCTGACGCTGGTCAAACTCTTTCTTAGCACGAACCCAAATGAGAAGCGCAAGAAGAGCGGTAAAGAGCAGGAAGGTTACAATCATGATGTTAAGAATAAGGGTGGTGAAGTTCACTGCCTGGCTGATAGAAATCATCACAGAGAGCTCTGTAAGTGCGGAAGTTAAACCAACTACAGAGAGAATAGAGAGACCCCACCTAAGACGAGGACGGAAGCCCCTCAGAAGACCTGAAACCGCAGCAAATAGGTAACACAGGAAAACAATGTAGGTGACACGTGCAAGTATCAGGGAAATTGGACTTGTCTGACGAGTTGCAAAGTTAAATACCGTGTGGAAATAGCTGAGATACTGAACAGGTGCAACAAAATCAATGACAATAAAAATGAGAGCCACAATTGCTGGGATGGCAATTTTTGCTTTGGGGTTCATGAAACCTCCTCGCTTTCTTTATACGACCTGTCTATTTTATCGTATAAACCTATGACCAGTGCGGTAAGTCATGAAAGTCTTTTATATGGTCTTGAGCTTCTTGTTCTCTTTCTGCTAAAGCCTCTCTTAAACCCTTCAATGCATCAAAAGGCATGAATATTTTTGCTCTGTTTGCTCGAGACATGCGAGGATGACCGTAGTGCATCTGCGATGCAAACGCGTCCTCTTTTGCACCATCTTCCGCTGGCGAGAAATCCTGTCTAGGCTTCATTGGTTTCTTCTCCACTACGGTGTCCTCCAATCTGAGCGTTTCTCTGTCGAGCAGTTGCTTCGGGAAGGAGGTCCATAGCTTTGAGCAAAGAGTTCTTTCCAAACTTCTTCTTTATGGCGTTGATAGTATCTTGGCGCTGGCGCTCTTTCTCTAAAACGGTATTGTCCTGGAAAAGCGACGTCTGAATGCCTGAGCCCGTTTCTTCTTGAGTGTTTCCAAAGGTAAGACCAACGCGATGCACGCTTTCTGAAGGTATTACTTTCTCGTCAAAGAAAGACAAAACCTCTGCCATAAGCTCATCTCTAGAGTTAGTAGGGTAAGAAAGCTTCTTAGTACCGCTACTGGAGGGAATATGTCTTCTCCAGCTTCTATAATCCCCTGTTTGCCTCAACTCTTCCATCTGGCTCTCTGTTGCCGAATAGCCAATATAGATACCAATAGATGAACAAACCAGCTTTTGCGTTACAAGCTCAAGCGTCAACGCCTCGACCATCTCTTTAAAGATGAGACGTGCACCTTCTGTGTCTCTGTTGTGATCAAAGACCTGTGCCGTTGAGACAGAATGACTTTGAGACTTATAGGCCTTAATATCTGCAATGGTTGTTGGCTCAATGCCCCATGCATGATCAATAAGAATTTCTGCATCAACGCCAAATTCTTTATACAGAGGTTCTGTAGGAGCCATAGCAAGCTGTCCCATAGTGTGAATATTCATTGCCGCAAGACGCTTTTGAATACCTGCACCAATATGCCAAAAATCAGTTAA
>JABZHQ010000146.1:0-1338 GCA_015258765.1 Atopobium sp.
GACAGATAGCTGACAAACCTAAGAGGTCGAAGGCTTTTTGCTTTCGACCTCTTTTCTTGTGCGATGTATCATAGAGAACAATAGTTACAAAAAACGACGCTAAGGAGCGGCATGGCCGAAAACAACGAGCGCAAAGATGGAGTTTCTCCCCAGCTTGATATGCTCTCAACTGAGCTGCTTGGAGATGCGTTTGACCTGCTTGCAGATGGCCAATCACTCAACGTTTTGCTTGTAGTTGAGGACGCGTCAGGCACGGTTGCAAGCTATGAGTTTTCCGATGACGGCCCAGAGGAGCTGCTTGAGGGCGCCCATAAGCGCGTGCTTGACCTGGCAAAACAGAAGGGCGATAAAGAAGCAGGGCTCGAAGAGCCTGTTCGCTATGCGCTTGTATATGAGGGAGCCATTCAACTGCTCAAAGAGGGCAGTTACGAAGATGCCGTGCTTCTTGAGTTTGGCGAGAAGGGCTATAAGAGTTTCTCGGCATATTCTTTAGTTCACGGAAAAGGCCAAGGTGACCAGTTTGTGTGGTCTGATCCCGCTCCAGCAGGGGAGCTTGAGCCACTTCTGTAATGAAAAAGCTGCGTTCATTGAAATTTCTGGGCGCTCTAGGCACGTAATTGCACTAAAGTTCTAAAGCTGATAAAAATTGGACCCGAAGTAGCAAGTCCAAACACATACCTTCGAGAGATAGAGACTTATGCGTCAAGACAACATCAGAAATATTGCTATCATCGCCCACGTTGACCACGGTAAAACCACCATGGTTGACCAGATGCTTAAGGCAACCGATGCATTCCGCGAGAACCAGCAGGTTCAAGAAAGAATCCTGGACTCCAACGATCAGGAGCGCGAGCGCGGAATTACCATTCTGGCAAAGAACATCTCTATTGAGTACAAGGGCGTCAAGATTAACGTCATTGACACCCCTGGCCACGCTGACTTCGGTGGCGAGGTAGAACGCGTTTTGAAGATGGCTGACGGCGCACTTCTTCTGGTCGATGCAGCCGAGGGCCCTATGCCACAGACGCGTTTTGTTCTGCGCCACGCCATTGATGCAGGTCTTTCTATCATGATGGTTGTCAACAAGATTGACCGTGACGGCGCTCGTCCAGAGGCTGTTGTCAACGATTCTCTTGATCTAATGATGGACCTTGGCGCAACTGATGAGCAGCTTGAGTTCACCATGGAGCACGTTGTCTTTGCTTCTGGCGTTAACGGTTACGCTCGCCTTGATCCAAATGATGACAATGACAACATGTTCCCTCTTCTCGACATGATTATCGACGGCCTTCCAGCTCCAGATGTTGATATTGACGGACCTCTTGCTATGCAGTGCGT
>JABZHQ010000064.1:0-6471 GCA_015258765.1 Atopobium sp.
CTCAAGTACAAGGCGTTGGATACAAAACAGTAAGACAAGACATTAAATACAAGACAATTTTACCCAAGATTGGCAAAACTACCTACTCATCAATGTCTGCTTCCATTTTTTCTGAAAGCTCCAACCACTCAGCCTCAAGAGCAGGAATCTTCTTGGAAAGCGCCTGATATTCAGCCATGCACTCATCAAACTTTTGAGGATCGTTATAAAGAGCCTCGTCAGCCATAAGCATCATGAGCTCGTCATAGCGTTTGTGCGCAGGAGTCAGCGCCGCCTCAACCTCGTCCAGACGCTTCTTGGTCTCCCTTAGCGCGCGACTTCTACGGTTGCGCTCCTCAGCCTCAGCTCTTCTCTGCTCCTTAGTCTTTACATTGCGAGAAGATCCTGCAGCTTGACTTACCTCTGGGCCAGCACTCTTAACCGCTCTTGCACCCGATGTGCCATACGAGGACACGGTCTTACTCGACGTCTCCCCCTGTGCTGCCGCTTGAAGCTCTGCAAGCTTAAAGAGGAAGTAATCGTAGTCTCCGTCATAGACTGTAACCTTGTGGTCGCGAACGTCCACAACCTTGTTAGCCACAGCTCTGACCAGGTGTTCATCGTGGCTGATCAAGATGATAGTTCCCGGGAAGTCAACAAGTGCCTTCTCCAGAACGTCAACAGAGTCAATATCCAGGTGGTTAGTTGGCTCGTCCAGAAGCAACAGTGGATCTGGAGAAACCAGCATCTTGGCAAGCGCTAGACGAGCACGCTCGCCACCAGAAAGTACGTTTACGCGTTTCTCCACGTCATCACCGTGGAACAAGAAGGCGCCCAGCAATCTGCGCTCTTCAGAGGTAGTCCATCCTGCAGCCACTGTGTCAAGCTCTGCAAGTACCGTATTTGCAGGATTAAGCTCTTCAAGCTGGTGCTGTGCGTAGTAGGCCTCGGTGACGTTTTGACCCAGAGTGATTTCTCCCGCGTCTGGCTTAAGTTTGCCAGCAATGAGCTTCATAAGAGTAGATTTACCAGCGCCGTTAGGACCAACAAGCGCAACGTGATCTCCACGATACAGTTTAAGGTCAACGTTATCGTAGACAAAGTTATCCTCGTACGATTTGGCCACGCCCTCAAGAGAAATAACCGTATCTCCGGTACGAGGAGGTTCTGGGAACCTAAAATGCATGTGATGAGATTGCTCTGGAAGAACTACCAGTTCTTCACGGATCTTCTCGACTTTTGTCACGCGCTCTTGAACCTGTTTTGCCTTGGTAGGCTTATACCTAAATCGCTCAATGAAGGTCTCCATGTGAGCAATGTCGCGCTCTTGAGCCGCACGTTTAGCGCGGAGCTGCTCAAGATTTTCTTCTCGCTGATGAAGGTAGCCAGAGTAGTTGCCGGTATACGTAACAAGCATGCGATTCTCAAGTGCTGCAACGTGCGTCACGCAAGCATCCATAAACGAGCGGTCATGGCTTACCAGCAAAACCGTTCCGTCATATGACGATAAGAACCTCTCAAGCCACTGAACAGATTCCAAGTCCAGGTGGTTGGTAGGCTCGTCCAGAAGAAGAACATCAGGACGACGCAGAAGCAACTTTGACAAAGAGATGCGCATCTGCCAGCCGCCCGAGAACTCTTTGGCGGGTTTGTCAAAATCTTCTACGGGGAAGCCAAGACCTGCAAGAATCTGGCGAGCTCTACTCTCTAGTTCATAGCCACCAAGACGCTCGAAGCGCTCCATAGCATGAGCATAGTCTTCAAGATACTTATTGAGCGTTGCACCTTCAGTAGTTTCGGCAATTTTGATTGAAAGGTCGTTGACCTTTCTCTCCCACTGTTTAATCTCATGAGCGGATTCGATAACCTCGTTGAGGGCAGTTCTGTCTCCCATGAGCTCTGTTTCTTGCTCAAGGTATCCAAGGGTAGCGTCTTTTGCAAAGGTAACGGTTCCCTCATCGGGAGACTCTAGGCCCATGATGATCTTTAGAAGCGTTGTCTTACCAGCGCCATTAGGACCAACTAAAGCCCAACGCTCTCCCGCATTGAGCTGAAGTGTTGCATTTGAATAAAGAACTCTGCCGCCAAATGACTTTGAAATCTTATCCGCAAGAGCAATCAAGTGAACTCCTCATACATATCTGAACTGGATAAGTATAAGTCATTCACTTGATATACGTGGTGAATTATGTAAATGAAACCAGGCTTAGGAAGATTTATTGACGCTTCTTATGAAGGAAGAGAGCACCGCCAGCAACAATAATAGTTGCACCAGCAACGCCAATAATCAAAGGAAGTGTAAGAGCGTTATCACCAGTATCTGGAAGAGCAGACTTCTTAACCTTCTTAGCCTTTGGAGCCTCTGGCTGAGGCTGTGGCTCTGGTGCTGGAGTAGGCTCAGGCTGTGGCTCTGGTGCAGGCGCAGGATCTGGGTCTGGAACCGTAGGTGGAACTGTAGGATCAACAAAAGTTACTGTTGCAGTGGTATTTGTGCCAGTAATCTGACCAACGCGGACGGTGGTATCAATCTGATAACCATCAATGGTGGTGAGCTGAGTGATGGTAGTAGAAGTGTTGCCCATAAGGTTAGGAATCACAACAGTACCATCTGCTCCAGTCGTAAGAGAGTAGCTACCGTCAGCCTCCATGGTGAGAATGCCGGTCTGAGTAAATGGAGGTGTCGGGATACGAGGTCCAGCAACGTTTGCGGCAGTAGCCTTAAGAGTTGCACCAGCAATAGGATTTCCGTCTGTGCCAACAACCTTAACAATAATATTGCCTAAAATTGGCTGGTTCTCCATTTCAGCGGTGACCACATCACCTAAGCCCGATGAAGCGCCATCAAAAATGTAAGAAACAGAGTCGACCTGAGGAACATAGCCTTCTTTATAAGTGGTTTGTTCAACTCTATAAGCGCCGTCAGGAAGTGGAAGATAAGGGTTAAAGTAGCCATTAGCGTCCGTTTCACCCTCGGCTACGATAGTAGAACCACCCTGATAAATTACAACATGTACGCCCTCAATTGGCTCACGTGTGTATTTATCAACAGCAAGAACACTAATCTCATTGGAATCTGCAAGTGCAATCTTTGGAGTGATAACTGACACAACAAGCGTCAACGCAACAAGAATAGCAAGGACAATGTTTTTATATCGTTTCAATTCAATTCCTTCAAACCGAATCGTACTAGTAGATACTTCTATCTATAGTAAGGGATTTAGACATTAAATTAAAGATAATATCCAATACCAAACACAATTATTTCAAAATTTGAAGTGTAGCAAATACGAGATTTTCTGATCACATTATAAAAATCAAGTGAACTCCCCAGACATTTTAAAATTGCCAAATGCACAGGTCGTTCACTTGATAAGTTCAAATCAATTTTGAAACAGATTCAATAAATCCTATTATCTTAGAAACGCTTCTTATTCAGATACATTGAAACACCAGCGAAAGAGCTTAATGTACCTGCAATTCCAACAATTAAAGAAGAGATGCCAGAAATGTCAGAGGTGTCTGGAAGGACAGCCTTCTTTTTCTTTGGAGTCTTAGGCTTTTCCGGAGTCTGTGGTTGAGGCTCTGGAGTTGGCTCCGGCTGAGGTTCTGGCTGAGGTTCTGGCTGAGGTTCTGGCTGTGGCTCTGGAGTTGGTGGCTCTGGCCTACGATTTACAAACGTAACCGTAGTTGTCTCGTTAGAGCCGGTAATCTCACCAACCTGTGGGTTTGGATCATCAATGGTGTAACCATCCAGAGTGGTCAGCTGAGTAATAGTTGACTCTCTCTCAACAAGATAATCAGGAATAATTACGGTGCCATCAGGACCAGTTGTAAGAAGATAATTATCATCGTCATCCCTGTCTAGCTCACCTGTCTGAGTATAAGGGACACCGGGAGCTGACGGATCCTGAGTCATAGCACGAGGAGCGCTAGTACCAGTTAAATAGGCTGGATCAGGTGTATTAGATCCACCTAGAGAAGGAGGACATGCTGGTGACGGAACACCCGGAATTATTTCATAAGCAGGAGTTGCCTTTAAAGTTGCGCCAGCAATAGGATTTCCATACTGATCAACAACCCTTACGACAATATTGCCAATTCTTGTTGGCAATTTAATTGTTGCGCGAGTTGTTTGCTCAAAGAGACGCGTATCTGAATCATAAGGGAACGTTACTGCATGTAGAGGAACATTGCCATTGCTGCTGGATGAAGAACATGCAAAGACAGAGTCAAACATTACTGCATCGGTATTGTATGCATATTGAGTGGGATAATTTTTTGGAATAAGCGTATAACTTCCTGTTACTGGTACAGTGACGCTTTGTCCTCCTTGAACACCTGTAGCAACTCTATTTCCAAATTCATCTTCAATATCAAATTGGATATCAGTAATAGCATTTGAACCCCAAATACTACTTGGTACCTTCTTCTCAGCACCAACATAGAGCTGGCCCATAATATGGACATTTTCAAAGTTAATGGTCTGGTGTTCATCATCAGTACCGGAGAAAGTTACATTTACAGCTGTGTGATCAATAACATATCCGGCTTTGAATTTTGTCTGCTCAACCTTATAACTTCCGTTAGCAAGGATAGTCTGTGCCCTACCGTTTTGGTTAGTAATCATAGTTGTAGCGTTTGTACCAGTAACTGTATTAGTCACGGTAATTGTTACGCCATCAACAGGTTGACCATAATAGTCATCAGTAACATTTACCGTAAGCTGATTTTGATCTGATGCAAGCGCAAGCTTTGGAACTCCGATTGCAATTACGCAGCATAGTGCAACAAGAATAGACGCTACTACACACTTGAACTTTTTCACTTCAAACCTTCCAAATCCATTTAGGATTACTAATTTCTAATTCAAATGATAAAAGAAAATGTTATTAAAATGAATATAAACTACATTCTAAATTGCAATTTATTAAATTTTCATATCATCAACAATAAGAATTGCTTATAAATAGCCATTCCCTACCCACCCATCTAAACAAATAGCGAGAAGACCTTTTACTAAAAGATCTTCTCGCTAAACAAACTAGAAATAGATAAGTGAATTAGTTATCTCTAGATGTCATAAACTTTCTGGAAGCAACAAGAGTTGTGCCAAGAACTCCGACAAAGCACTGGGCTAGAAGTGTTGCATCTCCTGTATCTGGAAGTGCAGGCTTCTTAGAGCCTTTCTTCTTAGGTGTAGAAGGAGTCTGAGGCTCAGGACTTGGCTCTGGCGCGGGCTCCGGAGTTGGAACCTCGTTCTTCTTGTTTACAAATACAACCTCTGCTGTGGTATCTGTACCGGTAATCTTAGCAGTTTGAGGATTAGGGTCTTCAATAGTGTATCCATCAGGGGTTGTCAGCTGAGTAATAGTAGATTCTCTCTCAACAAGATAATCAGGAATAACAACAGTACCGTCAGGACCAGTGGTGAGCAGATAGTTATTATCCGCATCCCTATCAACATGACCAGTTTGTGTATAAGGAACGCCAGGAGCACCAGGAGTATGCGTCATAGCACGAGGAGTATCGCTACCAGGTAAAGTTGCTGGATCTGGTGCAGGAATTACAGGCGTAACTGGAGGACATGCAGGGTATGGATATCCTGGTGGGTTTTCAATGGATGGAGTTGCCTTAAGGGTAGCACCAGCAACAGGATTACCATCCTGGTCTACAACCTTGACCACAATATTGCCTTTTCTTGTAGGCAAAATTACGGCAGCCTTTACTTCATCTGCAAAGCGTCTAGAAGTTTGATTGTAAGCAAACGTCACTGCATGAAGTGGAACTAAGCCATAACCGCCCTGAGTGCATCTAAAAATCTCTGCAAACATCACAGCTGAAGAGTCGTAAGACAGCCTGCTTGGATACTGTGTTGGAATAAGAGTATAGCTACCTGTAACTGGAACGGTTAGAGGGGTACCGGCCTGAACACCTGTAGCAATTCTGTTGCCAAACTCATCCTCTACATTGAAATAAACATCTGTAAGGAATCCAGGAGTAGTTCTAATGTATGCATCGGCGTATGGAATCAATGTTCCCATGATATGAACATCTTCAAGAGCAACGGTCTGATGGTCGTCAGTACCACGAGCTACACCAGAGAAAGTTACAGCTTTGGTGGAGTGGTCAACAACATAGCCAGCTTTAAACTTTGTCTGTTCCACCTTGTAAGCACCGTCTGGAAGAGAGAAAGTTGCCGAACCACTAGCATTTGTGACTTGTTCTGCCACAACTGCACCGGTAGCTGCATCAGTAACCGAAACAGTTACTCCATCAACAGGATTGCCGTAATAGTCGTCGGTAACATTTACGGTCAACACGTTCTCGTTTGCTGCGTATGCGGGCTGCGCAAAACCAAGACTTACAGCACAAATCACCATGACCAGCAGAGCAACAAATAGAGACTTTGTTCTCTTCATTTTTTACTCCTGAATTGAGTGCTTACAACGAATATGTCTTGAGGATAATATAAAAATACAGCTGTTATGTAGC
>JABZHQ010000147.1:0-1305 GCA_015258765.1 Atopobium sp.
GAGCTTTCCTGCGAATATTGCGGCATGATTATTCGTGCTGCTAACGGTGGCCCAGTTTCGCGTGATTTTCTTCAGCGCGTAGAATCTGCAACACCGCTGGAGCCAACAGACCAGCGTGGAACTTTTACCACAACAGATATTGTGACGCCTTATAAGCGTGCACTTCTTGATCAGATTAATGTGCCTGTTATCAAGGAGCTGTGTCCTAGCGTGGTAGTTGACCCTATGTATGGTGCGGCAACAGACCTTCTTGCCGACGTGCTTTCATCTGCGGGATGCGTTGTCCATCAAATGCATCAAGGTCCTGTCAGGGATTTTGGCGGCATCCACCCACAGCCAGCAGATCCTTGGGCCGATGAGTGCTCTTCGATGGTGGTAAGTCGCCATGCACAGCTGGGCCTCTTGGTTGATTGCGACGGAGACCGTGCAGCTGCTGTAGATGAAACCGGCCGACTTCTTAGTCCACACGAGCTTATCCCGCTTATTACTCGCCATCTTGTACAAAACCGCAAGCAAACTGGCCGCGTTGTTTCTACACTGACCTGTTCCGCAACAGTGTCCAGGCAAGCAGCTCATCTTGGGCTGGAATCCGCAAGCGTGCCCGTTGGATTTGCTCGACTCTATTCAGAGATTGAGCAAGGAGACGTTCTTCTCGCCGCAGAGGAGTATGGCGGAATCTGCATTCCAAGCCACCTTTTGGAGCGAGACGGCCTGCTTGTGGCCCTGCTCGTCGTGGAAATGCTTGCGTACACCCACAAATCGCTTGCACAGCTTGTTGCTGAGGATGAGGCTGAGCTGGGTCGCATGTGCTATAGCAGGCGAGGAGTACGACTTGATGCTGCAGCTACCCAGGCGTTCAGAAACATCCTTCCAGGCCTCAATCCAGAAAACGTTGCAGGTAAAGTGCCTGTTTCGGTAAGCCATGCCGATGGCCTTAAGCTTCAGTTTAAAGACGATTCTTGGGTGCTCATTCGTCCTTCTCGTATGGATGCGCTGGTACGCGTGTATTCTGAGGCCGCTAACGAGACACTTCGCGATCAACTTCTTGATGCAGCTTGCCAGATTGTAAAAGACGAAATTTAGCCTCATTAAGACGCGCAAAAAAGTGCGACAAGACAACGTAATAACGCGCGTCAAGACAACGTAAAAAGAAAATAAAGACATCGTAAAAATGACAACAGTATATATAGTTGAAAAATAAAGTGTTACTACGAGACGACAAAGGGAATTCAGTGCCCAATATACGCATTAGTTCACTAAAGACTACGAATTGTGTAGAAATTGTGGAGGAATTAAGAAGATACA
>JABZHQ010000065.1:0-6065 GCA_015258765.1 Atopobium sp.
AGACTTACCAGCGCCATTCACCCAGAATGCCATAGCGGTCTCCAGGGCCGATGAGCCACTCAACATGCTTGATGACGTCTACCTGCACATTTTGATCTGCTTCCGTTGTCTGCGCGGTGTTTTTATAAGCAAACGAGACGTCATGCATCTCAATAACCTGCTTGCCTAGCCTAGAAACTGCCATGCGTTTGAGCTCAAGCGTGTTTCTGAGTGGAGGGTCTTCGGCCAGAAGTTCCATAGCGGCATCAATTCTGAACTTAGGCTTTGACGTGCGTGCCTTTGCACCATGAGCAAGCCAGTTAAGCTCTTTTCTAAGCGTATTCTGACGGCGCTCTTCTATCACCGCTGCCTGTCTATCACGCTCAACTCGAGCTTGAATGTAGGCAGAATAGCCGCCGTCAAATGGGTCAATAACGCCATCGTGGACTTCCCACATGTGGTCGCAGACTTCATCCAAAAACCAACGGTCGTGTGTGACCAGAATGAGAGCGCCACTTCCCTCTGACCAGCGGTTTTTAAGGTGATTTGCAAGCCACTGAATGGCATGAAGATCAAGGTGGTTGGTTGGCTCGTCAATAAGCATTAAATCCCAGGTGCCCACAAGCAGTCGAGCCAAATCGCAGCGTCTACGCTGACCTCCAGAAAGCTCTCCTACCAGACCATTCCAGTCCAGATCTCCAATGAGCTCATCAATAATCTTGCGAACACGAGCGTCGGATGCCCACTCGTACTCTGGTGTGTCTCCCACAACAGCACTGCAAACCGTCTGCGTATCAGAAAGTGAATCACTTTGGCCCATATAGCCTACTTGGATGCCACTTCTCCAAATTACGTTACCAGAATCGGGCTCAATTCTTTTGGCGATAAGATCTAAGAGGGTTGATTTTCCATCGCCGTTTTTGCCCACAACACCAATACGGTCACCCTCATTAACGCCAATAGTCTGGTTGGTAAGAACCTTCTTACCAGGCCATTCCATAGAAATTTGTTCGCAACCTACTAGAATTCCCACTAGTTATCACCTAAAAAAGAACGAAGTAACGCAATTTCTTCTCCCCAACCAGAAAGCTCAGAATGAGGAGTCTCCAAAATCATAGGAAGCGTGTTGACGCGCGGATTAGTCACCACAGCGCGGAACGTCTCTAAGCCAATAAAGCCTTTGCCAATCTGCTCATGTCTATCTTTATGAGCCCCAAGAGGATTCTTGGAGTCATTAAGATGTAAAGCCTTAAGCTTTTTCAAGCCAACTATCTGATCAAACGTATCTAAAACAGCATCAAAATTTTCTACAATTTCATACCCACCATCATGCACATGGCAGGTATCAAGACACACGCCCATAAGCTCAGGGTGGTTTACCTTATCTAAAATCGCGGCAATCTCTTCAAAAGTTTTACCAACTTCTGTACCCTTACCTGCCATCGTTTCAAGAAGAACCGTAGTGTGTTGGCCTTCAAAAAGACAGTCATTAAGCGCTTCTGAGATTTGCTCAATTGCCACGTCAGAGCCTTGACCCACATGGCTACCGGGATGAAAGTTGTAATAATTACCAGGCAGATACTCCATACGCTCAAGATCTTCTGTGAGTGCTCTACGAGCAAAATCCCTGGTCTCCTCTTTAGCTGAGCACAGGTTCATAGTGTAAGGAGCATGAGCAACCAGAGGCCCAAAGTGATGAGCCTCAAGAAGCTCCCTAAGCCTTGCAACATCAGCCTCATCTAGAGCCTTAGCGTTGCCACCACGAGGATTTCTAGTAAAGAAAGCAAAGGTAGTTGCACCAATAGAAAGAGCATCCTTACCCATTGCCTCCCAGCCCTTACTTGCCGAGAGATGGCATCCAATAAAAAGATCTTCTGGTTGCACGCTATGCACACTCCTCAAGCATTTTGACCACACGGTCCAAAAGCTCTGAAGCTACGTCAGCAAGTGGCAAAGTCTCAAGCTGCTCTACACCTTGAGGAGTTACAAAAGCCACACGGTCTGTATCTGAGCCAAAGGTTGAATCTAGTCTAGACACATCATTTGCCACAATCATGGAGCAACCTTTACGCTCAAGTTTAGCCTGAGCATGCTCCAAGACGTTATTTGTCTCTGCCGCAAAACCTACTACAACCTGGCCTTTTTTCGTCTTTGACAGACTGGCGAGAATATCGGTGGTTTCTTTAAGGTCAATAGACTCAAGATGCTCTTGTGATTTCTTGAGCTTATGATCTGCGGGGTGAGCTGGGGTATAGTCGGCAACAGCTGCCGTCAAAATAGCGGCATCAACACCGTCAAAGACGTTTACACATGCCTTATACATGTCTTCAGCAGACACTACTCTTTGCACGTTGACTCCTTGAGGAGCCTCAAGATATGTGGGTCCAGAGATAAGGGTGACATCTGCTCCACGACTAGCTGCAACTTTAGCCACGGTATAGCCAAGTTTTCCTGTAGAACAGTTGGCAATAAAGCGAACTGGATCGATCTTCTCGTGTGTTGGTCCTGCGGTAATAAGAAGCTTTTTACCTGCAAGATCTTGCTTGGATGACGCCACGTCATTACCAGAAAGAACCTTCAGTGCAGCGTCTACAATCTGCTGAACAGGAGCAAGCTTGCCATCACCGGTATAGCCGCAGGCAAGATGACCTGACCCAGGCATGACCATCTGGATACCACGCTGACGGAGCAGTGCGACATTTGCCTGAGTGGCTGGATTTTTCCACATATGCGTATTCATGGCAGGAGCCACAAGAACTGGCGTGTGAGCTGCTAGAAGCGTTGCACTTGCAGCGTCATCAGCTATACCATGAGCCATCTTTGCCATGATATTGGCAGTAGCTGGTACAACTACCATGCAATCTGCCCAGTCAGCAAGGTCAACGTGAGCAACAGGAGTTTTGGCATTGTTGTAGAGCGACTGCACTACCTCATGATGCGTTAATGCTTCAAAGGTAGTCTTTCCTACAAACTGAGCTGCATCTTCTGTCATAACAACACGAACGTCACAGTCAGCTTTCTGAAGGCCTCTGAGTACTTCGCAGGCTTTATATGCAGCAATTCCTCCGCACACCACAAGGCATACAGAGGACTGAGCGGTTTTATCCAACATAGCGATAAATTCCTTTATTCTTCAAACGCTGTAGATGTAATAAGCATCCTGTGGCAATAAGGGCACTCAGCAATCTCAGCGCTATGCTGAAGATCGTGGAATGAACTTGGTTGCAGTTTAACGCGACAGACACTTGGAACGTTTCCTACAAGATGCTCAACTGCCAGGACCTTAAAACGTTTACGTGCAGCTTCATAGCGCTCAAGCGTGTCAGAAGAAATCTGAGCTGCAAGCTCTTCTCGAGATTTAGAGAGCTCAACAATCTCTGCGCGAAGAGCCGAAGAATCAATCTCAAGGGACTGAGAAAGGCTCTCGCGCTCTTTCATAAGCTTTACCTGCAAGTCTTGAGCTGTCTGATAAGCCTTCTTACACTTCTCAAGCTCTTCTGTTTTTGCTGCAAGTTTAAAATCGCACTTCTCGATATTCTTTGCCAAAGAAGAAAGCTGCTGGTCAAAGTCTCTAAGAGCGCGATGATTGGTAGCAGTTTCTACAGCAGCAGAAACCTCATCTGTTTTAAGGACATAATGGGCGCGCTGCTCATTGAGGTCAGAAATATCAATTTCTACGTCTTTTTTAACGCCAAGTACCTGCTTAAGCTGAGAAGCAATCTTTTTCTCTGCAAGTTGGGCGTTTTTAATCTTTTGAACCTGGGGCATTGAGGCCAAGTTGGATGCGAGTTTTAGCAGCTGCAAATCAATATCCTGGAGCTGCATCAGATTAACAGACTCACTCATAGGGCCTCCTCATATACGGTTACTCATCTAGTCTACCGTAAATAAGGACGTATCAGGCGCAGAACATAACTAATGTAGAGATTAGTATGTGAAAAAAATTATCCAACAATCTGCAGTAATGTTGCACAAAAGGCATCAAGGTCTGCTTCAGAAACGCGCTCATCAAAGGTAATACGTAAGCTTCCCAGAGCCTCGTTTCTGGAAATTCCCATGGCGGTGAGAACATGGCTTGCGTCAAGGGAGCCTGAAGAACAAGCAGAGCCAGCCGAAACTTCATAGCCTGCCTGGTCAAGCTTTAGGATAAGCGTCTCTGAATCCATCGAGGGAACCATAATGCTTACCGTACCAGGCATGTGATCTTTGCCCGCATAAGCCTCTGTAGTTGGCTTAATCTTGGGAGAAGCGCAAAGAGTCTCGTACACCTTATTTGCGCGCGCAGAAACGTTCTCTTGCGTTTGAGTAAGGTTATCCTGACACCACTTGGCAGCTGCGGCAAACGCGAGGGCACTACGAATGTCCTGCGTTCCATGACGCCTGCCAGACTCTTGTCCCCCGCCGTAACTTTGAGCCTTAAAGGGAACCTTGGAACGCATAAGCACTGCGGCAATACCCAGAGGTCCACCAATTTTATGGGCAGCAACAGTTAGAGCATCTACATCTGCTACCTCAAGAGGCATACGACCAAACGCCTGAACGGCGTCAGTGTGAAAAAGCGCACCCACCTTATGAGCAGTATGCGCAAGGTCTACAACTGGCTGAATAACGCCCGTCTCATTATTGGCATACATGACAGAAACAAGGGCCACTGACTGGTCTAAAAGACCCTCAAGGGCAGAAGCTTCAATCTTTCCCTGACGGTTAGGATGAGCAATTCTTACCTCAAAGCCCTTCTCGCGAAGAACAGGTGCAAGATCCAAAATAGAATCGTGTTCAATTGCCGAGAAAACCACCGTGTTGCGCTTGTGGTCTTTGTTGCGAATACCTTCCGCCATTCCAAGAACAGAGAGGTTATTGCCCTCCGTTCCGCCAGAGCAAAAGACCACGTCAGGAGCCCTAAACTTGCCGCCCACCGCACGCGCGATAACGCCACGAGCGCCATCAAGCTCTCGCGCTGCCTGACGACCAAGCGAGTGCAAAGAGTTTGGGTTCACCCCTGCAATGGGTGAAGCTTCATAGGTTTTCTCGGCATCCAGCGCCTCTGGGCGCATGGGTGCTGAAGCTGCATAGTCTAGGTAAACGTAATCCATAACGTGTTTCTGTTAATTCAATCTTGATGATCTGACGTAACTAATGCTTGAGATACAGTCTAGCCCTGAACGGTAAGAGCGGACTCACCGGCATTGCGAATTGCCTCGATAGTTGCAGCTCGGTCTTCCTGGCCAAACACAGCGCTACCTGCAACAAGCATATCAGCGCCAGCAGCTACAACGTCAGCTGCGTTAGCTGCACTAATACCACCATCAACCTCAATCAGAGGGTAAACATTGTGCTTACGGCAGAGCTCTTTGAGCGCCTTGAGCTTCTCAATTGAGTGAGGAATAAACTTTTGGCCACCAAAGCCAGGGTTAACCGTCATGATAAGCACCAGATCAAGGTCTTCGATAAGATCCTCAAGAACACTTACAGGAGTTCCTGGGCAAAGTGAAATACCAGCTTTAGCACCGGAATCCTTGATAAGATGAACAAGACGATGAGTATGGACCTCGGCCTCGTAGTGGAAGGTGACAACGTCAGCACCACGGTCCAGGAATAGCGGCACAATCTCAGCTGGATTAGTAACCATCAAATGGACATCAATAGGTAGCTCAGAGGACTTTTTACAGTACGAGAAAATATCTGGGCCAAATGAGATATTTGGAACAAAGTGACCATCCATCACGTCGTAATGGATGTAGTCAGCGTTTGCAATTGAATCAAGCTCACTCTTAAGCTTGGAGAAATCTGCAGATAGAACAGATGGTGCTACCAGGACGTTATTCATCAAACTCTCCTATCGAGTCATTCCATAAAATTCTTCATTTGGAAGGCGGTTTGTAAGGCGAGAAGTAATTTCTTCTGGCGTAGCACCTTCGTAAAGCACAGCATGAACAGCTGAAGTGATAGGCATCTCAACGTCCATCTGCTGACCAAGCTCATAAAGACCAATGACGGCCTGGGCGCCCTCAACAACCATGCCGGTTTCTTCCTGGTATGACTGGAGCGTCTTGCCCTTAACCAGGGCTTCTCCAAACGTTCTATTT
>JABZHQ010000066.1:0-5996 GCA_015258765.1 Atopobium sp.
GGTATTACTGCTCGCTTTGTCTCCAACATTGACCCTGTTGACCTTGGCGAGAAAACCGAGGATCTTGATCCAGAAACAACACTCTTCGTTATTGTTTCCAAGACCTTTACTACGCTTGAGACTCTTACCAATGCCCGTTGTGCTCGCACATGGCTTTTGGAAAAGCTTGCTGAGCAGGGCGTTATTGATGGCTCTGATTCTCAGAATGCAGAGGCTATTCGCAAGCATTTTGTTGCTGTCTCCACTGCACTTGATCTGGTAGAAGACTTTGGCATTGACCCAGAGAATGCCTTTGGTTTCTGGAACTGGGTTGGCGGCCGTTATTCGGTTGATTCTGCAGTTGGTCTTGTGCTGGCTATCGTTTTTGGTCCACAGCGCTTTGCAGAATTCCTCAGTGGCTTTAATACAGTTGATGAATACTTCAAGAACACTCCATTGAGGCAAAATGTTGTTGCTCTCATGGGTCTCTTAAACGTTTGGTACGTTAATTTCTTTGGCGCAGCATCTCACGCCGTTCTTCCATATAGTCAGTACCTGCATAGATTCCCTGCATATCTCCAGCAGCTCACCATGGAATCCAACGGTAAGTCTACTCGTTGGGATGGTACGGCGGTTACTTCAAAGACAGGCGAAATCTTCTGGGGAGAGGCTGGAACTAATGGTCAACATGCGTTCTACCAGCTTATCCATCAGGGAACCCAGATTATTCCTGCTGACTTTATTGCGTTTGTAAATACTGCCTTTGCCACCAAAGATGCAGACCTAGACGTCCATGAACTCTTCCTCTCCAATTTCTTTGCGCAGACTAAAGCGCTTGCTTTTGGTAAGACTGCTGATGAGGTCCGTGCTGAGGGAACACCAGAGTGGATGGTTTCTGCACGCGTCTTTGAAGGAAATAGGCCAACTACTTCTATCTTTGGTAAAGAGCTTAATCCTCGTGCTATTGGTACGCTTATTGCACTCTACGAGCACATTACCTTTGTTGAAGGTGTTGTGTGGGGCATTGATTCCTTTGATCAGTGGGGCGTAGAGCTTGGTAAACAGCTTGCAAAGCAGATTTTCCCTGCAATTCATAACGACGAAGAACTAGCAAAACAAGACGCTTCCACTCAGTCTCTTGTTGATTTCTATCGCAGAAACAGAACATAACACGTTACATAACATAAAATTATTTTTTTATTTCATGTTAAGAAGGTCATCTTGTATGGCCTTCTTTCTTACTTTTAGAAATGTATTTCGAGGAGTGCTGAGCGGACATTTCTTTATCTAATATATGCAATATTGCTACTTTTATGTTCATATATGCAAAAAATTTCTGCATATTTATTTATGCTGTTAGAACGCCTGTTCATCTAAAAGAAACTGAATCAATTGAATTATTTAAATAAAATTTAAAAAAATAATACATCAAGAATATTAAAAATTTGCGAATGCCAATAGCGCATGTATACCTTTGTGTTATAACGGCTAGGCAAGTGACACTTGGCTTGGAATGTAAGTTTTGATGCATAGCAATTTACATAACAGGCTGGAAATTTTGTATTGGCGTAGTACGGCTGTTAATACAGGCGAAGTACAGCCACAGTGGTGATGTCTGGAATGGAGCAGTAATGAAGTACCTTTTGCTCGTAAGTCATGGAACGTTTGCACCAGGTCTGCATAGCGTAATGGACATGCTGATGGGACCCAGAGAAAACATCTTGAGCTACAGCATGGAAGATGGCGTGGGAGCAGCTGAATATAGAGAGAATTTGTCAAAAATTCTTGAGCCACTTACTGCTGACGACGAGGTTGTTGTTCTTGGTGACATTATCGGTGGTTCTCCACTTACTAATGCACTTGATCTTCTCGCCAAAAAAGGCCTGCTTTCCCATACCGTGGCTTTTAGTGGTGCCAATCTTCCCATGGTAATTGGTGCTTTGATGGCTATCGATGATGGCCTAAGTGGTGAGGCTCTTGTGTCATCAATCCTGAACGAAGGAAAAAATGGCGTTAATCAGATCGTCTTAGCTCTTGAAGACGATGACGAGGAAGACCTTTAGTAATTACTGCAAGTACGCGTAGCTGCTTGCGTAAGAAATATGTTAGGAGAAAACATGATTTCATTTGTTCGTGTTGATGACCGCATGATTCATGGTCAGACAGTCACTCGTTGGGCCCTTGAGGTTCCTTGTGACGGAATCATTGCAGTTAATGATGCGGCTGCATCAAATCCTGTCCTTAAGTCTGCTTACAAGTCAGCAGCACCTGACAAGAAAGTATTTGTTTGGACATTTGATCACTTCAAAGAGAGCGCTCAGAAGGTTCTAGACAGCGATTCTCGTTATTTTCTTATTACTAAAAACCCAGTTGACATGAAGAAAATTCTTGTTGACTTTGGTTTTAAGCCAGGAATTAACACGGTCATTATCGGTCCTGGTAATGACCGTCCTGGTGCGGTAAAGCTGGGCAACAACCAGTCCTTTACTCAAGAAGAGGGACAGGCATTTGAGGATATAACCAAAGCTGGTTATACCGTTCAATTTGCTCTTCTTAAAGAAAAGGCAATTGGTGAGTGGCCTAAATTCCGCGAGAAGTTTGACGTAAAGTAGTATTCGGAAGGCGATTTTTATGGCAATTAATGCGTTTCAAGCTGCCCTTTTGGGTTTGTTTGCATGCCTTGCGTCACTACCTGGCATGGCTGGTACTACCGTAGGTAACTATACCCTCGGTCGTCCACTTGTTGCAGGTCTTGTCGTTGGTGTCATTCTTGGCGACGTCCAGACTGGCATTATTGTTGGTGCAGCAATCCAGTTGGTCTACATTGCACTCGTAACACCTGGCGGAACTGTTTCCGCTGACGTTCGTGCAGTTTCCTACATTGGTATTCCTCTAGCAATTCTTGCAATCAAGGCTTATGGTCTTGATCCAAGCTCTGTTGAGGCTGCATCTCAGGCAGCTGCTATTGGCGCAGCTGTTGGTACTCTTGGTACCGTCTTGTTCTACGGCACCGCTACCATGAACCTTGTATGGCAGGGTATTGGCTGGCGTGCAATGGAGAGCAAAGAGTGGGGTCGTATTAAGAAGACCATTCCAATGGTTGACTTTGTATTCCCTTGGGTTTCTCACATTCTTTTCTCGTTCATTCCAACATTCTTCATTTGCATGGCTGGCGAGAGCATGGTTGGCATCATGAAGGAATACCTTCCTATGAACGGTATCCCAATGATGACCCTCTTCACCGTTGGTACCCTTCTTCCTACCGTTGGTGTTGCAATTTTGTGCAAGCAGGTTATTACTAAGCCTCTTGATTGGGTAACTTTTGCCTTTGGCTTTATCCTTGCTGGCGCACTTGGCCTGAACCTCATTGTCTCTGCAGTCGTAGCAGTCTTCTTTGCTGTTCTTAACTATCAGCTTCAGCAGGCAAAGAATGTTCGTTTGGCTGCTGCAACATCAGGCAATGTAAGCGCAGACGATGAAGAAGAGGAGGATATTTAATCATGGCTGAAAAGAAAACCATTTCTCAGAAAGCACGCAATAAGTCTTTCTTGAGCTGGATTTACGGCAATCTTACCTGCTTCTCTCAGGAGCACATGCAGACATTTGGTTACCTTGCATCCATGCTTCCAATCGTTGACGAGCTTTACGATACTGATGACCAAAAGGTTGAGGCACTTTCTACCTATACAACCTTCTTTAATACCGAGCCACAGATTGGTTCTATGGTTGTTGGCTTGACCGCTTCTCTTGAAGAGGCTCGCGCAAACGGCGAGGCAATCGACGACGAGACCATCAATGGTCTTCGCGCTGGTCTTATGGGCCCTCTTGCTGGTCTTGGTGACTCCATTATCGTTGGTACTTTTATTCCAATTCTTCTTGGAATTGCACTTGGCCTTTCTAAGGGCGGCTCCGTTCTTGGCCCACTGTTCTATGTTGTGGTCTGGAACCTCATTATGTACTTCGGCATGAAGTTTGCTTACGACCAGGGCTATAGCCTGGGCTCTTCTGCTGTTGAGGCACTTGTTGGTCCTGAGTCCGAGGCTCTCCGTAGCTCCATTGTTATGATTGGTACTATGGTCATTGGCTCTGTTGCTGCTACATGGATTAACGTCACAACTTCTCTGAATATTGCTGGTGTTGACATTCAGACAACACTTAATGGCATCTTCCCTAAGGTATTGAACCTTCTGTTTGTATACCTTTGCTGGTGGTTGATGACTAAGAAGAAGCTCAGCCCAACAGTTGTTATGCTTATTCTTGTTGTTGTAGCACTTGTTGGCGTTGTTATTGGCGTCTTCAACCCAGGTCTGTCTTACTAATTTTTTGCGCAAAATCCTGTCTGGCGCAGAAAAGACAAACGTAATAAAGTGGCATCGTCATACGGCGATGCCACTTTTGATTGAGAGTTTTTATGAGCAAGAAAAACTATGTAGGAGCAGCTTCTCATTCACACGAGGATAACCCTTTGGTTGTCGAGGCTCGTATGCAGACAAAAGCTCTTGGAACACTAAGCGTTTATAGAAGAGCCGCTTATTCTGGCATCGCAATTGGAGCATGGCTTATATATCTCAGTGTGTACGGGAGTCTTTCTACAAGTTCTATGGCAACGGCTGTGCTCGTGGGCGGCATAGTTCTTCTCGTCATATCTGTTCCTATAGCTGGAATTTTGCATGTAGGTATCTCAAGAGGAAAAAAGAACGTCGAGAAGATCATCAAAGCAATTGAAAAAAATTCGTCAAAAAATGCATAGAAGCGATACGATCTGTGCAAAGATTTCTCTAATAGGGTAGAGTATCTACAGCGCATTGAGCGGGTGCGGATGACGTGACACCTCGAACCTGGTCAGGGTCGGGAGACAGCAGCCATAAGGGGTCACTCGCGGGCATCCGTTCCCACTCAATGCGCTTTTCTTAGGCGTATAGTGTGTTTGCCGCGACATTTGTCACGACGATTGGACTTCGATGGGTTTTGTAAACTACATCATTGAGCTGCTTAGAGATCCTCGCGCATTTATTGCTTCAATGATTGCCACAGGCCCTCTTGCTGCGTACGGCTTTGTTTTTCTGATTGTTTTTATTGAGACCGGCGTAGTCTTTTTCCCATTTTTACCAGGTGATTCTCTGCTTTTTGCAGCAGGATTTTTTGCCCATAACGGCGGCTTTAATATTGTTGTACTGCTTGTTATTACGTGGGCTGCTGCAATTCTTGGCGATCAGATGAACTTTATGATTGGTCATTTCTTTGGTCAAAAAATTATTGCTTCTGGAAAGGTCAAGGCACTTACTCCAGAGCATCTTGAGAAGACTCAGAAGTTTCTGAATAAACACGGTCATCTTGCAATTTTCTTAGGTCGCTTCTTCCCCTTTATCCGCACGTTCGTTCCTTTTATTGCTGGTATGGGCGGTATGCACTGGCGCAACTTTGGTATCTATAACATCTTGGGTGGTCTAACCTGGTCCACGATGTTTGTACTTCTCGGCTATTTCTTTGGCGGCATTCCTGTAGTTCAGGAGCACTTTGAGCTGCTGATTGTGGGTATTGTTGCCGTTTCAATTATTCCAACAGTTGTTGGCCTTATCCGCGGACGTATGAGCAAGGGCGAGAAGAACAACGAAGAAGCCACAGATACAAACGAAGACGAGGCTTAGTAACAAGCTTTCGCACTTCTCGTAATTTGATGATAGAAATCCCGTCAGGAACGACTCGGCCTGACGGGATTATTTTTACTCTTTGGAGAGCTGATACGTATCAGTGAAGGTGACTGTCTGACCGTTTTCCGTGTGGGTGGAAATAAGCTGAGCCACAACGCTTCTGTTGGCAATATCAAACGTGACCTTCAACTGTGGCTTCTGCGGTGTGGCGAGAGCCGCATTAGAAGCAGAATGAGCGTCCAGGCTTGCGTTGGTTACATCGACCGTTCCAGAAACCTGGATTTGTTCTCCGATTGTTCCTGAAGTTGCAAGAGACACAGAAGCGTTTTTGAACTCAGTATCACCGGGATACCAACGGTACGAGGT
>JABZHQ010000001.1:0-96793 GCA_015258765.1 Atopobium sp.
GTATAGTTATCTAACCCCAGCAGGGTTGTCTTATAAATCGTTTTAATAAGAAAGAAGGGTTAACATGCTGGAGAACTCACTCAGCCGTCGTAATTTTTTGAAGGCATCAGGTATGGTAGCGGCTGGTGGTGGCGCATCTATGATGTTGGCTGGCTGCAATCCTTCCTCCACTGATACTCCTCAGGCTTCTGATAAGAAGAAGATTCTTCGCTACGGCTCCGCAAATTCTAAGCAGGGCCTTGATATGCAGCGTGCAAACAACTCACAGTCCGCATGTGTTGCAGACTCTGTTTGCGAGTCTTTGCTTCGTTGGACTGAAGATAACGAGCTTGTCACATGTCTGCTTAAAGAGATTCCAACCTTTGAGTCTGATGGTGTCACCCTTAAGTGCGAGCTTAAAGAGGGTGTCAAGTTCCACGATGGTACTACTCTGACCGCAAAGGACGTTAAGTACACCTTTGAGCGTATGTTTAAGCCAGAGACCAAGGCTCTCTCCACCAGCTTCTTTGACAAGATCAAGGGCGCTCCAGAGATGCTTGCTGGTAAGGCTACTGAGCTTGAGGGCCTGACTGTTCAGGATGATACTCACTTTACCTTTACGCTTTCTGAGCCTTACGTTGTCTTTGTAAGCGTTCTTGGTATTTCCTATGCTTGCATCTTCCCAGAGAAGGCCTGTGAGGCTGCTGGTGCTGATTGGGGTACTGGTACTAACCTCATTGGTACTGGTAAGTACAAGATTAAGAGCAACGATGACACTACTGAGGTAGTTCTTGAGCGTTTTGATGATTACCATGATGGCAAGCCTGCTCTGGATGAGATTCGTATTCACTACTACGACGATTCCAACACTCAGCTGCTTGCATTCAAGAACAACGACATCGACTACTGTGATCTTCCATCTTCTCTGTATCAGCAGTATTCAGGCGATGCTGACGTCAAGGACCTCATTACTGCATATCAGACCCTTGGTGTTAACTTCATCAACCTCAACCTCAAAGAGGGCTTTGAGCTTACCGATCTTAAGGTTCGTCAGGCACTTTCTCTGGCGATCAACCGTCAGGAGCTTGTTGATAACATTGCTTCTGGTAACGGTACCGTTGCAAGTGGTTGGCTTGCACCTGCAACCCCTGGTTACGACAAGAGCGCACCTGCATTTGAGTACGATCCAGAGAAGGCTAAGTCTCTTCTCTCTGAGGCGGGTGTTTCTGGTCTTAAGCTTTCTGCAAAGGTTAGAAAGTCTTACGAGAAGCTCCTTGTTGCTGTCCAGGAATACTGGAGCAAGGTTGGCGTTACCCTTGATGTTCAGGTAGAGGACAACGCAGTTTGGAACACTGACTGGGCTGCTGGTAACCTTCAGATTACTACCCTTGCTTGGTATCCACTGTTTGCCGATGGTGACCAGCACATGTACACCTACTTCTACAGCACTAACGCTGCAAAGAAGTCTTCCTTCTACAACAACCCAGAGTTTGACAAGCTTCTTGTTGAGGCTCGCTCTGAGTCTAACAAGGACAAGAGAACAGAGGATTACAAGGACGCAGATAACCTGCTCACACGTACAGACTTTGCAACACTTCCTCTGTACTGGCCAAAGAACTCCTTTGTCGCTAAAAAGTACGTCGAGAACGCTAAGGTCGGAAACTTGATTTATCACTTCTTTGATATTGATATTGATACATCTAATCCCGATTACACCGTTCCAGAGGACTAAGTAGCAAACTTGCTATAAACTTTAAAGCGGCATCTAAGATTCTTGGATGCCGCTTCATTTTCTTGAGGGGAGAGGAGCTCAGGAGTGAGATCGTTTCTAATCAAACGAATCCTTCAAGCAGTGAGCGTTGTAGTTTGTATTTCTGCTTTAACGTTTTTTGTCTTGAACATTGTCCCAGGTGACCCAGTACGAGTCATGATGGGCGATATGGCTGATGAAGCTACGGTTCAGCAGGTCCGTCATACCATGGGTCTTGATAAGCCAATCCCAGAGCAGTATGCAAACTGGTTTGTAAAAATGCTTGGTGGAGATTTTGGAACTTCTTACACTCAGAAGCGACCTGTCATTGCACTTCTGACCAAGGCCTTAGTTGTTACGCTGCGCTTGGCGGTGTTTGCGTATCTCTTTGCTATAGTGCTTGGTCTTTTGATGGGTATTCTCGCCGCAGTAAATCATGGCAAATGGCTTGATAGAACTCTTATGTCAGCTGCAATCTTTGGTATTTCTGCTCCATCATTTTGGGTGGCATTAGTACTGCAGATTATTTTTGCTTTGACGCTTAAGTGGTTTCCGCTGTCTGGCGTTAAAACTCCTTCCGCGTATGTTCTTCCTGTCATTGCATTAGGCTCTCGTTACGCAGCAAGTATTGCCCGCGTTACCAGGACCAGCATGCTGGACGTATTAAACCAGGACTACATCAGAACTGCTGAAGCTAAGGGCTTAAAGCGCTCCGCTATTGTTTTGAAGCACGCGCTCAGAAATGCTCTGATTCCAATTATTACTATTGCTGGATCTCAGCTGGGAGATATCCTTACTGGTTCCATCATCATTGAGCAGATCTTTAATATGAACGGTATGGGTAAGTTGCTTATTGATGCAATTAATGCTCGTGACCTGCCGCTGATTCAGGGTAGTGTCATGTACGTGGCAATTATCTGCGTTGTGATTTATTTACTTGTTGATATTTTGTACGCAGTAGTTGATCCACGAATTCGTCTTGGAGAGGAGGCATCAGAGTAATGGCTTTGTTTACGAGCGATAAAAATAGCGAGAAGGTCCAAAAAACCGAAGCTGTACTTGAAGATGCCGCCAAGGCTCAAGAAGCAGAACAGGCTGCCACGGGAAAGGTTCGTGCGCAGAGCTATTGGCAGGTTAGCTGGAACATCTTTAAGAAAAATAAACTGGGCATGATTTGCTTGGGCATTGTTTTGGCTCTAGTAATCATCGCAATTCTTGCTCCTGGTCTTGCTCCCTATGGCTACAAAGATCAAAACCTTTCAATTCAGAATCAGAATCCAACGTTTGCACACCTGCTTGGTACTGATGAGTACGGCCGAGATATTCTTTCTCGTATTATTTACGGTTGCCAGATTTCTCTCTCTGTTGGTATTATTTCGCAGGCAATTGCCCTCTTTATCGGCTTTGTAGCAGGAGTTGCAGCAGGATATTACGGTCGCTGGGTGGATGCAGTTGTGTCTTTTATCATCCAGGTTTTCTCCAGCTTCCCATTTTTGCTTTTTGCAATTTTGATTATGTTTGTTATGGGCCCAGGTCTTATTAACCTCTATATTGCATTGGGTCTTTTGATGTGGACTACCACCGCAAGGCTAATTCGTGGCGATGTCATGCGCCTGAAGAATTCTGAATACATTCAGTCTTGTATTCTGTCTGGCGGTAATAGCTTCCGCATCATCATGAAACATCTCTTGCCTAACTGCATGTCAACGCTGATTGTTGTTTCTACCTTGGGCATTCCAAGTGCAATTCTTTCAGAGGCAACACTTTCGTTCTTGGGATTAGGCGTTCAGCCACCTGAGGCAAGTTGGGGTCAAATGATTGCAGCATCTCAGCCATACCTTGCATCACAGCCTCTCTACAGTATTGCCCCAGGTATTGTCATCATCATTACAGTTATGTCCTTTAACTTGCTTGGCGACGCCCTTCGCGACGCCCTTGATCCAAAGATGCGTTCTTAGAAAGGAGGTTACGTTTATGGCAGAAAAAACAGATGCTCTTGCACAAGAGAGTGATCAGACAAAAGAAATCAAAGATGCATCATTTGAGCACGTCATTGAGGGTCCAAACGGTCAGTCTGTGCAATTTTGCAGCCTTGAAGAGCGCCTCCTTGCACAAGAGACCGCTCAGAAGGAGCGAGAAGAGCAGTGCAAGAAAAACGTTCTTCTCGACGTCAATCATCTTGATGTCACGCTCTTTACCGAAGATGGCGCACTTCCTGCAGTAAGTGACCTCTCGTTTATTATGCGAAAAGGCGAGACTCTTGCGGTAGTAGGCGAGTCTGGCTGCGGTAAGTCCATGACAGCTCTGTCGGTTATGGGTCTGCTTCCTACACCTCCTGCACAAATTACCGGCGGAGAAATTATTTTTGAGGGAACTGATTTAACTCAGCTTCCTCGTGGTGGCATGCGTGACTTCCGTGGTAATCGCATTGGCATGATTTTCCAGGAGCCTATGACCTCCTTGAACCCTGTTATGAAATCTGGTCTTCAGATTCGTGAGGGCATCCTTGTTCATAATCCCAACATGAGCAAACAGGAGGCAGATCAGAAGGCCCTTGATATGATCAAGCTGGTGGGTATTCCTGCACCAGAGAAGGTCTTCTCGTCATATCCACATGAGCTTTCTGGTGGTATGCGCCAGCGTGTCATGATTGCTATGGCACTTGCGTGCCAGCCATCGCTGCTTATCTGCGACGAGCCAACAACTGCTTTGGATGTAACGGTTCAGGCACAGATTCTGCAGATCATTGACCGCATGAAGCAAGACCTGGGTACCGCCGTCATGCTGATTACGCACGACATGGGCGTTGTTTCCGAGATGGCTGACTGGGTTCTTGTCATGTACGCTGGTCATCGTGTTGAGTATGCGCAGTCTGCAGAGCTCTTTACTAACCCTCTGCACCCCTATGCTCAGGGCCTGATTGCGTCCATTCCATCGTTTGACGAGCACACCAAGGAACTCTATGCAATTCCTGGTAGCGTTCCTATGCTTTCTCACATGCCTTCTGGCTGCCCGTTCCATCCACGTTGTCCGTTTGCTAAGGACATTTGTAAGAATCGTCGTCCTGGCTTGACTGCTGTTGGTGAAGACAATTGCCATACTGTCAGCTGTTGGAAATACACTGATGAGTGGGGTGAGTAGTCATGGCAGAAGAGAAAAACACAGACGTCAAGGACCTTTCTGGCGAGAAAACCATCTTGTCCGTAAAGAACTTGGTTAAGCGATTCCCCATTAAAAACGGTGTTTTTGGTCGTTCAAACGCTTCAGTTCATGCTGTTGAGGATGTTTCGTTTGACCTTAGGCGCAAAGAGACTCTGGCTATTGTTGGCGAGTCTGGCTGCGGAAAGTCTACAACCGGCAAGTGCGTGCTGCGCCTCACCGAGCCAACCTCTGGTACGGTTGAGCTTGATGGGGAAGACTTCACCTCACTTAAGGGAGAAGACCTCAAGCGTGCGCGTCAGAAGATGAAGCTTATCTTCCAGGATCCTTACAGCTCACTGAACCCTCGTATGACCGTTATGGATATCATTGGCGAGCCTATTGATATCGCGGGTACGTACAAGACAAAGGCAGAGCGTGACGCTCGTATTGAAGAGGTTATGGAGGAAGTTGGCCTTAACCTTGAGTTTAAGTACCGCTACCCTCATGAGTTCTCGGGTGGTCAGCGTCAGCGTATTGGTATTGCCCGCGCTATTGTGCTTGAGCCAGAGATTGTTGTCTGTGACGAGCCTGTTTCTGCGCTGGACGTTTCTGTTCAGGCAAAGGTAATTAACCTGCTTGAAGAGCTGCAGAAAGATCACGGCCTGGCATACATCTTTATTAGCCACGACCTCTCTGTTGTCCGTCACATTGCAGATACTGTTATGGTCATGTATCTGGGCCACCAGATGGAGTTTGCTACTAAAGATGCCCTCTTTGAGCGTCCTCTGCACCCCTATACTCAGGCACTTCTTGACGTTATTCCTCGTATTCGTCACGAGCGTATCCAAGAGAAGCGTATTCTTCAAGGCGATGTTCCAAGCCCTGCAAATCCACCTTCGGGTTGTGTATTCCACACACGCTGCCCTAAGGCAATGAAGGTTTGCTCTGAGCGTATTCCTGAGCGCATCGAGGCTGAGCCAGGTCACTTCTGTGCCTGCCACCTGTATAACACGTCACTTACGGATGAAGACCGCACACCACAGGTGGCTCACGCTATTGAGGCGGCTCAGAAGGCTGTAGAAGAAGCGCGCCTTGAGGAGAAGATTTCCGAGTAGCGCATCTTATTGTCATGTCTTAAAACGGCTTACATAAACAAATAGGCGAGAAGACCAATCGATCTTCTCGCCCTTGTTTTGTATGAAGGAAACGCTTACTTCTTCTTAACCTTATCAAAGTGAGGGTTAACCAAAACGGTGAGGCCAGTAAATTCTGGCTTCAAGACGTAAGGCATCTGTGGCCAGTCGATAGGCAGGCAAGCGTAGTCTGTGTGAGTCATAAGGCTGTCTGCCTGGCGGGTAAGTTCCAGGACCTTGTCGTTGTCGTTAACGGTTGAACGAGCCTGATCAACCAGGTTGTCAAACTCGGTGCTGTTGTAGAAAGAAGATTTCTTTGCAGCGCGGTCAGAGCGGAAGTAAGAGCCCATATGCTCAACACCCTGGAACGAGAGGGTAGACCAGGTAACAAGAGTGACTTCAAGCTCTCCGTTGGTGCGTGCGTCGCTCCAAACGCCAGAGTCAATAACACTTACGTTACAGGTAACGCCAATCTTGGACCAAGCATCCTGAAGGGCAACCATGAGGTTCTGGTCCTGGCTTCTGACCTGTGCATTAAGAGTGAGGTTAGAAACACCTGCCTGTGCAAGAAGCTGCTTTGCCTTGTCTACGTTGTACTCAAACTCTGGAGCGGACTCATTGTAGCCAGTCTCAGAAGATGGGATGAACGACTTAGCAGGTTTGGCAACACCAGAAAGAATGGTGCTACAAATGGTGTCTCTATCAATTGCCATAGAGAGTGCCTGACGAACGCGAACATCTTTGAGATTCTCGCTCTTAAGGTTCAAGTTTACAAACTGCGTGGATGCAGGCGTGTAGTTGACAATCTCTTTGGAGATAGACTCATCATTTTGGTACTGCTGGATAAGAGACTGAGAAATAAAGACCAGGTCAACATCGTTGTTCTTGTAGTTAAGAATACGGGTGTTAGCATCGTCAATGTAGACAAATCTGAGCTCATCCAGGCCAGGCTTGCCCTCATGGTAGTCAGCAAATCCCTCAAGAACAACTTCTGTGGTGCTGTCATTAGAGACAAGCTTGAAAGCACCAGTACCAATAAAGTTGGTCTCAGTGCCCCATGCCTCACCAGCCTCTTTACAGGCCTTCTCTGGGTAGATAACTGCATAGAACTGAGCCATGATTGCGTTGAAGGTTGAATAAGGCTGTGTCAGTTTGATGTCAAAGTGACGGTCGTCCTTAATAACAATGCCAGAAAGCTCTTCAGTTTTACCAGCAATAATGTCTTTAGCGCCCTCAATGTACGCATAGGAGTCAATTGAGGTTGCCTTGGTAGCAGGCAAGAACATACGCGTGAAGGTGTACTTAACGTCAGAGGACTTAAGGGTCTCTCCATTGTGGAATTTGATGCCATCCTTAAGCTCATATGAGTAGGTAAGGCCATCTTCAGAGACAGTAGGGAGGCCGGTTACCAGGTTTGGCTCAATCTCTTTTGTGTCTGGATTAAGTACCAGCAAAGACTCTGCAACTGCCTCAGATACACCAACAGAACCAGAAGTCTTCTGAGTATCAAAGGTTACCTTTGGGTTGTTTACACCAAAGCGTAATACCTTTTTCTCTGCGTCTCCACCAGCTGAACCGCCACAAGCAGAAAGTAGTGAAGCAGAACCGGCGGCAACGGCAGCCGCCAAAGATCCACGTAAGAATGATTTACGGGAAAGGTTATTAAATACGTGCTCTTTCATAGGGCGCCTTCCGTTTGCATCTTCAAAATATGAAGCTTAAATGTAAAGAACTGGCTTCTTAATACCCAAATTAATTGTACGCAATACAGAAAAATGTTTCATTAATGAAAAAACATTATGGAGGAGGGCTTGCTAGAGTGGCACGAAAAGCGCAAAAGCGATAAAGTCAAAGACTCAATAAAGGTCAACCTTTACTGTTATGTTGTTTGAAGAGCTGAGTGTTAAGAGGATTTTGTGGTTATTCCAGATATTGTCAAAGATGCATTTAGTGATGTTCCTAAGCTTCCTGCTTCTGAGCGCCCTCTTATCTGTGTGACTCCTCGCTGGATGCCTGAAGAAAATTTTTCTGATTCTGCTTCTGTAGCACAAATTCAGCTTGACGCCATTCTTGCAGCTGGCGGCATTCCAATCATGATGCCTCTCACAGAAGACCCAGAGGTTATTGCTCAGTTTGTTGAGATGTGTGATGGCTTCTGCCTTACGGGTGGTCACGATGTTGACCCTCGTAATTGGGGAGAAGAACCACGCGACCTTAATCGTTTGTGCCCTATACGAGATGCGCTTGAGTTTGAGCTGGTAAAGCAGGTACTTGCTGCAGATAAACCTTTACTTGCTATTTGCCGTGGCCTTCAGCTTTTAAATGTTGTGCTGGGCGGTACGCTTGTACAAGATCTGCATACCATGGAGCCAACAGAAAATCATACTTTCTGGACTCATTCAGCAAATCTGTATCATCCAGCTCATGCTGTTCATGTTCAAAAAGACTCTTTGCTGTACAACGCCCTGGGCAAGGTAGAGGACGTTCAGGCAAATTCATATCACGATGAGGCTCTGAAAAAGGTTTCCGCTGAGCTTAATGTAGTTGCGTATGCTTCAGACGGCATTATTGAAGGAGCCGAGGTCAAGGGCAAGACGTTTGCTCTAGGTGTGCAGTGGCATCCAGAGTATGGTTGGCAATACAGCAAAGCTGACTGTGAACTTTGGAAATCCTTTGTTACAGCTTCGCAAGCCTCGCGGTCTTCTCGTTAATACATTGATACTCTAAACTGCGTTAACTATTTGGTTAGCGCAGTTTTTTGTAAGGGAGTTTTATGAGTGACGTTCTAGATAGATTTATTGCGTATTGTAAGGTTTCTTCTCAGTCTAATCCGCTGACGGCAGATACCGTTCCTTCAACTGAGTCTCAGTACCAGATGGCTGAAGTTGTTGCAGCTGATCTTCGTGAGCTTGGTGCAGAAAATGTAACCGTCGACGAGCACGCCTATGTGGTTGCTCACTGGCCAGCAAGCAAGGGTCTAGAAGACCTTCCAACTCTTGGTTTCTGCTGCCATATTGATACGGCTTGGCAGTCTTGGGGCAATCCCGTTCACCCTCAGGTTGTTACGTATGAGGGCGGCAAGCTGGTAGTTGGTTCTGATCGTGAGGGCAGAGAGGTCTATATCAGCCCTGAGACAAATCCTCAGCTTGAGCACATGGTTGGTTGGCAGCTGGTCACCACTGATGGCACCTCACTGCTTGGCGGCGATGACAAGGCTGGCATTGCTATGCTGGTCAGCTTACTTGCTCGCTACAAGGAGCATCCAGAGCTCAAGCATCCACGTATTGCACTTGCGTTTGTTCCTGATGAGGAGATTGGCCACGGCGCCGCTCTTCTCGACCTTGATACCTTTGGCGCAGCTTATGGCTACACCATTGACGGCGGTCCCTTTGGTGAGTTCTGCTACGAGACGTTCAATGCCGCTGAGGTGTTTGTGCGTGCTCACGGACTTTCGGTTCACACAGGTACCGCAAAAGGCCAGATGATCAACGCATCTGAGGCAATCATGCGCTTCCACGAGCTGCTTCCACCTGCGGAGCGTCCTGAGTTCACTGAGGGCTATGATGGCTTCTTCTATCTGGAGCGCGTCAACGGTGATTGCGAGTCTGCTCGCGCTGATTACATTATTCGAGACCATGACCAGGCAAAGGTTGAGCGCCGTAAGCAGTTGATGGTTGATGCTGCAGCGTATGTAAACAAGCAGATTGGCTCTGAGGTACTTTCCGTTGAGATTCACGACCAGTATCACAACTTGGCTGACATCGTATTAAAGCCTGAGTATGCGCACTTAATCGAGAATGCACGCACTGCATACGAGAAGGTTGGCGTAGAGATGACCTGCATTCCAATGCGCGGCGGCACCGACGGATCCCAGCTTTCCTTTAGAGGATTCCCTTGCGCTAATCTTTCTGCCTGCTACTACAATGCTCACGGTGTCAGAGAGTTTGTTCCTGTCCCCGAGCTTGAGGGCATGGTTGACATGCTTGAGCACCTGGTAGAGCTTTACACTCATCCACAAAACTAGGAGATAGTCATGACTCATTTTGAAACTGATACACAGTATTTGATTGATACTACAAAGAAGCTTGTTGAGTGCGATAGCCCTGTTGGCTACTACGAGCGCATCCATGAGCTGCTTCGAGAGCTTGTTGCCGAGGCGGGCTATGAGCTTCAGATTGACAACAAAGCTACGGCGTATGTCCTGGTAGAGGGTAAAGATACCAGCAAGACTGTTGGCGTTAATGCCCACCTTGACACCATTGGCCTGATTGTTCGTGGCTTCAATTCAGACGGTACGCTGCGCGTTCGTCAGCTGGGCGGCATCAACTACCACAGCATTGAGGGCGAGACCTGCCATGTTGTCTGCAGAGATGGCTCCGTTGTTGACGGTCAGGTAATCTGCAACCACCACTCCGTTCACGTTTTTGAAGACGCTAGAACTATGGAGCGCAACGAGGACAACATGTCCATCTCGCTGATTGCTGACGTTTCTTCCCCTGAGGAAGCTCGTGCACTGGGCGTTTCTGAGGGTGCAGTTGTTGCCATTGATCCTCACTTTGAGATGTATGACAACGGCTATATGGTTTCTCGCTTTATCGACGATAAGGCTTGTGTTGCCGCACAGCTTCACACGCTCCGTTGGCTGGCGCAATCTGGCGAGAAACCCCTCTATAACACCTTGTTCGCATTCCCCATGTACGAGGAGATTGGTCACGGCGGCGCATTCTTGCCTGTTGAGGTGGATGAGTACGTATCGCTGGACATTACCCTTATTGGCCCTGACTACAATTCAAACGAGCACCACGTAGGCATCATTGTTTCTGATATTCGTTCGCCTTACGATTGGGAAGTTTCCAACAAACTTATTGCGTGTGCACAGGAGGTTGTTGAGCTAGAAAAGTGGAACCAGCAGGTTGCCTTCCACTTCTCAACTGATGCTAACGCTGCATATTTCTCCGGCAACGATCTTAAGAGCGGCGCATTTGGTCCAGCATGTCTCAACACCCACGGTCGCGAGCGCTGCCACATCGATGCAATTATCGGCACCGAGAACCTGTGTCGTGCGTACGTCCTTGGATATGGCGAGAAAAACTAGTTTTTCTCGTCATGGGTGCGTCTTGTTCTCATAGATGTATCAAAGAGTTTGTAAGATATGCTGTATATCGTGTGAATTTTGCCGTAGACGTGATAAGGTAGCCTTAGTTAACTTTTCGAGTCAGGAGTGATTCATGGATAGACGTTCGTTCCTTAAGCTTGCAGGTCTTATTCCAGCTACAGCATTGTTTGGCTGCAAGGGAACAGACCAAGAGAAGTCTCAGGACACCACAAAAGATGAGGCTAAGAAATCTGATCCTGTTGCGGTAAAAGTTGCAACGCTTAAAGGTCCTACTGCCATGGGCTTAGTTAAGTTCATGAGCGAGGTTGAGGCGCAAAACATCACCGATAACAACTACTCGTTTGAGATTTTGGATGCTCCTGATCAGGTAGTTGCTAAGGTTGCTCAGGGTGACGTTGACGTTGCTTCTATTCCTGCAAACCTTGCAGCTACGCTCTTTAACAAGACTAAGGGCGCTTACAAGGTAGCTTGTCTTAACGTACTGAACGTCCTTTACATTGTTGAGACGGGTAGTGCTATCTCTAAGCTTACTGACCTCAAAGGAAAGACGCTCTACGCTTCTGGTAAGGGTGCCGTTCCAGAGTACACATTGTCCTACCTGTTGAGCAAAAATGGTATGACACTTGGTGAGGACGTCCAGGTAGAGTGGAAGAGCGAACATACCGAGTGTGTTGCTGCTCTAGCTCAAGACCCAGAGGGAATTGCGCTGCTCCCACAGCCTTTTGTTACGGTGGCACAAAGCAAGAACAGCCAGATTCGCATTGCAATCGACCTTGGCGCTGAGTGGGAGGCTGTCAATCCTCAGAGTAAGCTGATTGCTGGCGTGACCATTATTTCTTCAAAGCTCATTTCAGATTCTCCAGATGCGGTAACGGCGCTGCTTTCTCACTACAAAGACTCTGTTGCATTTGCGGTTGATCATCCAGATGATGCCGCCACACTTGTGGGCAAATACGGTATTGTTCCAGAGCCTATTGCTAAGGTTGCGCTGCCTAAGTGTAATATTACGTATATTGATGGTGCAGATATGAAGAGCGCGCTTTCAAGTTACTTAGGCATTCTGGCTGAGGCTAATTCTCAGGCAGTAGGTGGACAGGTTCCTGGAGACGATTTCTACTTTGGCGCATAACCCGCACATAAAAGATAGTATTTCTGCCCGAGGTGGCGCCGAGAAAGGCGCTGCCTCGGCAGATTTTTCTGTCGAGAAAAACGATCAGGCCCAAAGCGCAGGTCAGACCCAAGGTGCGGGCCGCGTGCAAGGCAAACCGACTGCGCGCAAAGTTGCTTCTAGCTGGGGTGTCCGTTTAGGAGCTCTGGCATTCTGGCTTGCCGTATGGCAGGTAGCTGCAGTTGTCATCAACCAAGATATTGTTTTAACTTCACCTGTTCAGACCATTCAGACGCTTTTCTCGCTAGCTCAACTACGCGAATTTTGGGTTTCTATTGGTCTTTCTCTTTTGCGCATTTTTGCTGGTGGAGCGCTTGCTTTTACCGTTGGCTCCTTGCTGGCATTTTTGAGTTTTAAGTACAAACTGATCAAGATTCTTTTTGAGCCGCTGATTTCTACCATTAAATCAATTCCTGTGGCATCGTTTGTCATCTTGTTACTAATCTGGGTTCGTACGCCTTACCTCTCAATTTCAATTTCATTTTTGATGGCGCTTCCCATCATCTACATTGCGGTACTTGAAGGACTCCTCAGCACTGACCAGCAGCTTATTGAGATGGCTGATGTGTACCAGATTCACGGATGGCAACGCATTAAGGCAATTTATTTGTCACAACTTATGCCCTCGCTTAAGACAGCTACCTCACTTGCTATGGGATTTTGCTGGAAGTCTGGAATTGCTGCCGAGGTCATTGGCCTTCCCGCATTTTCCATTGGCGAGCACCTCTATAACGCTAAAGTGTATTTGGATACGCCAGCCCTTTTTGCGTGGACGCTTGTGGTTATTGTGATGAGTGCACTTGGCGAGAAGATCGTGATGCGGTTAGTTTCATGGGTAGCCGTAAGGTTAGAAAAGAGCTGCTCATGAGTATGAACACAACTAATTGTGCCTATGCAACCGAGCAGTTGCTTGAGGTAAAAAACATCACTAAATCGTTTGGCAATACGGTTGTGCTTGATGATTTTTCCTACAAGTTTGAGAGGGGAGTGTACGTACTCTCTGAGCCCTCTGGAGCAGGTAAAACAACACTTCTTCGTATTCTTTGTGGTCTTGAAGTGGCTGATTCAGGCACAGTGCTTAAATCGCCTGACGCTAAAACGGTCATGATGTTTCAGGAAGATAGACTGCTAGAAAACTTGAGCGTTATGGCAAATATCATGCTTGCTATACAGTTGCACTCAAAGGAGCAAAAACAAAGCGCTCGAGAGCGTATTAAAGAGGCGCTTTGTGAGGTAGGACTTGAAGGAACAGAAAACAAGCCTGTTTCTGAGCTTTCCGGTGGTCAAAAGAGACGCGTTGCTCTTTTACGTACACTCTTTGCAGATGCAGACATCTTGCTCTTTGATGAGCCGCTCAAGGGATTAGACGAAGCGCTTAAGCAGCAGGTTGTTGCCTCTGTCAAACCGTTCATTGAATCAAAAGTTGTAATTTGGGTAACTCATACTCCTGAAGAAGTAAAACTGCTAGGCTCTTATACAGCACTGCAGTTATAGGAGTGAACTACATGTACAAGGTAATTCTCGCCGGCGGAATGGCGTCTGGTAAATCAACTGTTTCTAAAATGTTTGAAGCAGCAGGTGGTCTGCGCTTTGACCTTGATGAGGTTTCTCGTAGACTTCTAAGACCTGGATGCGAGTGTACGTATCGTGTGGCAGAGGCTTTTGGAAACGATTTGTTGGACCCCGTTACTCATGAGATTAATAGGCGAGAGCTTGGTCGTAGGGCTTTTGCTACCAGTGAATCAGCTGAGCTCTTAGAAGAACTTGAGATGCCTTTTATTAGGGAATATATGCGTCAATTCCTTACAAAAGAGGCTCCTGCTGCAGATGCTCAGTTCTGCTTTGTAGAGGTTCCGCTGCTTGACCGCGTTGAAGACTTGCTTGAGCTGGTTGATGAAGTTGTCGTTGTTGTAGCACCATTAGAGCTCAGAGCAGAGCGCGCTGAACAGCGAGGATCTTCTCGCCAGGAGTTTGAGCAGCGTATAGCGCATCAGCCTTCCGATACGTATTTGCGTAATCAGGCGGATACAGTGTTTGTAAACTCTGAAGGCCTCGATGATCTTAAGGCGCAGGTAGAACTTTGGTTAAACGCTCGGTTTAACCAGCATTCAGAGCAATAAGTTATAGCTTACGCGCACGGCTTTTAGAAGGGCGTCCTCAGTGAACTCTCTACCTTGGCAGCTGCATCGTCAAAAGTAATTTCAAGGCAGTTCTTGAGCATGTTCTGGCCAACACAGTAAATGCCATCGTTTACACAAGCGCTGCCAATAGCAACTGCCTTGTTAAACACAGCCTTCTGGTCAAAGACAGGAACACCATTTTGCTTAAGGAACGAGAAAACCTCTTGAGGGGTATCCAGTTTCTTAACAGAAGAGTCTGCCTTGAGAAGGTCTTCAAGCTCTTCTTTTGCAGGTTGAGCAACACTGCCGCCGATAATTATTGCCATTTGATAGCAAGCTGCACAAAGGTCAGAACGTCCTAGCTTCCACTCCATATAGGCCAGGCGATAGTACACCAGAGCAACATCTGAGCTAGAGAAAATGTGTGCGATAAGGTCTTTGAGTAGCTTTGCAGCCTCAAAAACTTTTGACTGATCTTCTAATGTTCTTACCAATAGCAGCGTTGCATCAATTCCCAAAGGAGAAATTCTATGGGCTTCTTGTGCATAGCGTTCTGCTTTTTCTGGCTGTTCAAGCAGGTTGTAGGCGCGAGCCATTCTTGCTAAAGACATAAAATAGGTGTCTGGAATAAGCACCAGTTTTCTTGGCTCATTGGGGAATGCAAGGTTATAAGCTACGCGCTCTGAGAGGGAATCAAAATATCTGTAGATAGAATCAGGGTCATCCAGATACAGACCCATATCAAGGGTTGGTGAAACCTGAGACTCAAGCTCTGTAAGCACCTTTTCTAGAGCGTCTGCATCTGGCTCTCCATCCATGATGTTATTTATGGATTGAAGCGTTTTTTGCAAAGGCGAACCAAAGAGGAATTTCTCGGCCATAGACCTTCTGTCCGAGAAATCAATGGTGCCCTCGACCAGGCCATGAATAACTCTATCAAAGCCTTCAATGGCATAAATATCAGAAGTTGAAGCTTTTGCTTCCTCAAATTTACCAACTGCATCTGCGGTAGAGGCATCTTTTGGGATGTTGTTGAGAGTGGTGTTCCAAAGCCTAATGCGATGAGATGCCTCAGAGTAGCCAAGGTCACTTACCTTTTGGGCTCTACAAACAGCAGTAACTGCTGGCGAGCAGGGGCGATCAGAAAGGTCTGGCATTTCAAAGAAGCTACGAGGAGAAACCCACTCGTCCGTTTGCTTCATAAAAGGCTCAACCTCGCTAAACCAACCTTCAGAGTCAAAAGAAACCCTGAGCGCTGGATCTTGTGGGAAGCTGTTGCCGTCAATTTGAGTGTTTGCTGCAGTAGGCAAGAGGCGTGCGAGCGCAGCCTCGTTTAAGTCCATAGATAGGACAATGCGTTCTTCTCCGCGCAAGCTGCCATTGATGCAGACGCGAGAGATTTTGCAGCTCTGAAGTGCCATACGAGCCACGCAAAGAGAAGCACGTAGTGCGTAAGCGCGTGCTGCCGCAATTTGCTCTGACTTTTCTGCAGATAAGAAGCTAAAGCAGCGAGGACGAGCTACAAAGAACTCAAATACCAAAATATCAAGTTGTGGATTGTAAGAGAAGTTGTACACCATCCTAAAAGGGAATGGCGTGTTCTCAACATAGTTGGCAAACCAGAGACGCTTCATCCAGTCTGAGCTGCCATCAGCGTTACCGCTAAAAGGAGCAACTTGCTCAGAAAGAGAAGCTGACTTGGGCATGAGGCTTGCAACCTGCGAGAGGGTAGTACGAACAAGCTGAAGATCTGTCTCAGAAGCATGTGTATTCTTTAGGGCTTCAACATCTTGTGAAATGTTGAGGATTGCTTCTGTTGCAATAAAAGCATCGTACTCTTCTGGTGCGCACTCCAGTGTGTTAGCGTTGAACCACCAGCGACCCGTTCTGTCTAGCTTATGAACATCGCCCTTGGGCAGATTGGTATTCTCGAGATTTTTAGAGCGCGTAAGCATCTCTTGAAGACCAGCCTCTGCAATCTGATTGTTTGCAACAAGGTCTTTAAGAGCGGCAATGACATTATTTGAGCGCAGCAAAATCTTCTCTAGGGTAGAACCCTGAGGTTGCTTTGAAGCTTTATTTAGCGAGAAAAGATCTGAGACGCCCAAGGTATCTCCTTTATCTGATGTAACTTATTTATTTAAATGCTAGTTTAACGCATATAGGTAATGTATTTATTACCCGTCACACTTTGAAACTATACTGCAATTTATAAATAGTATAGAACAAGTGTTTCAGTTTTGAGAAGTGGGGTATACTACTTTCACAAGAAAAGGAGAATCTCATGGATGCATCTCATGCTGAAGATCAACATAAAGAATATATAGGTGCTGAACTGCGCCGATTTGGTCGTGAAGTAGGAGAAGAGAAGCTTCAGGTAGTATCTCCTTTTGAGCCCGCAGGTGATCAGCCACAGGCAATAGAAAAGCTTGCCCAAGGAATTGAAGACGGACTCAGGTACCAGACACTCTTAGGTGTTACGGGTTCGGGTAAGACCTTCTCTATGGCTAAAACTATCGAGAAGCTCAACCGCCCCACGCTTATTATGGAGCCCAATAAAACATTGGCTGCACAGGTTGCTTCAGAGATGAAGGAGCTCTTTCCTAACAACGCCGTTGTGTACTTTGTCTCGTACTATGACTACTACCAGCCAGAGGCATATGTTCCGCAGTCTGATACGTACATAGAAAAAGATGCTTCCATCAACGAAGAGGTAGAGAAGCTCCGTCACCAGGCAACTTCATCGCTTCTATCTAGACGAGATGTCATTGTAGTTGCATCTGTATCGTGTATTTACGGTATTGGCAGCCCTCAAGATTATGCAGGTCTTGCACCTAATGTAGATAAATCCGTTCCTCTTGAGCGTGATGATTTTATTAAAGATCTTATTGATGTCCAGTACGATAGAAATGATTACGACCTGCAGCGCGGTATGTTTAGGGTTCGTGGAGACGTTGTTGATGTGTTCCCGCCGTATGCAGAAAATCCGCTGCGTATTGAGTTCTTTGGGGATGAAGTAGAAAGCATTTCAGAGGTTAGTAACGTTACGGGAGAAGTGCTTAGAGAATTTGATGCTATTCCCATTTGGCCAGCATCTCACTACGTTACTGAACGTCCAAAGATTACTCATGCACTTACAACTATCTCAGAAGAGATGGAAGCTCGTGTTAAAGAACTCAAAGAAAACGATAAATTGCTAGAAGCTCAGCGTCTTGCTCAGAGGACAAACTATGATCTAGAGATGCTTGAGACCATGGGTTATTGCAATGGTATTGAGAACTACTCGCGCCATTTAGATGGGCGTGCTCCCGGTGAGCCTCCCTATACGCTCATTGATTATTTCCCTAAAGACATGATTTGCATCATTGATGAGTCACACGTTACCGTTCCTCAAATAAGAGGTATGTATGAGGGTGATAGGTCTCGTAAGGTTACGCTGGTAGATCACGGATTTAGACTTCCTTCTGCACTTGATAACAGGCCGCTCAGATTTGACGAATTTGAGGGACGTATTCCACAGTTTATTTACGTCTCTGCAACTCCTGGAGACTACGAAGAGACGGTTGCCCAGCAACAGGTTGAGCAGATCATTCGTCCAACCGGTCTCCTTGATCCAAAGATTGATGTCAGACCAGTAAGAGGTCAGATTGACGATCTTATTTCAGAGGTTAAAGAGCGTGTGGCAAAAAAGGAGCGCGTTCTTGTCACTACGCTTACCAAGCGCATGGCAGAAGACCTTACAGATCACCTGTTAGATGAGGGTATCAAAGTCAACTATATGCACTCAGATACCGCAACGCTTGACCGCGTAGAAATCATTAGAGAGTTGCGTCAGGGCAAGATTGACGTACTGGTTGGCATTAATCTTTTGCGAGAAGGACTTGATATTCCAGAGGTTTCTCTCGTGGCAATTCTTGATGCAGATAAAGAGGGCTTCTTAAGAAACAGAAGGTCTCTTATTCAGACTATGGGTAGAGCGGCAAGAAACGCTTCTGGCCAGGTCATTATGTATGCCGATAAAATCACTGATTCTATGCGCATTGCTATAGATGAGACAAAAAGGCGCCGAGAAATTCAGGAAGCATTTAACAAAGAGCACGGTATTGTACCTAAGACCGTTAAGAAATCCATTACGGATATTGCAGGCTTTATTGCTGAAGCTTCAGAAAACGTTGATAAGCGCAAGCGCAAAAACGGAGAGTTCTATACCGCTTCTGATGACGAAGATTCGCTTGAAGAACAGCAAGAATCAATTCTTGAGATGCCTGCAGAATTGCTTGCTGAAGAGCTTCAAAATCTTCCGCGCTCAGAGGTTGAGGCTATGCTTTCTGGTATGGAAGCAGAGATGGCAGAAGCTTCTGCGTCAATGGATTATGAGCATGCAGCAGAGCTCAGAGATCAGATTGTAGCCATTAGAAGTCAGCTTGAAGGCACTACATCAGATGATGTTATCAAGAGGCTTAAAACAGGAGCTAGAAAGGGCAGTGCTCACGCAACTCGCAGACGTTATAGAGGCAAGCACTAAGCGTTGTTGTAGTGCTCTACTACAAGCTCAGCCATTCTAATGCCATCTGCAGCAGCACTCATAATGCCACCCGCATAGCCAGCACCTTCACCTACAGGCCATACACCTGGAGTGTTAATACTTTGTCCTGTTTCATCGCGGGTAATTCTTACAGGAGAGCTTGATCTTGTTTCAACTCCCGTAAGCACAGCATCGGGATGAGCAAAACCATGAAGCTTTTTGTCCATAATTGGAAGGGCTTCTCGCAAGGTTTGTAGGATGTAGGGAGGCAGACAGTCTTCAAGTGAGGTCCAGGTAACACCACGTGGATACGTTGGTTTTACCGAATGCGGTCCAGTAGAAGCTTTCTTGTGTAGGAAGTCGCCTACGAGCTGAGCAGGAGCAACATAAGAGCCGCCGCCTGCTTTAAAGGCCGCCTGCTCGCAAGAGCGTTGCAGCTCAATGCCAGCAAGTACGTCGTCTCCTGGTAGATCTTCTGGATAGACGTTAGCTAACAGGCCGGAGTTGGCATTTTTGCCCGCGCGGTCAGACAAGCTCATACCGTTTGTGACTACGCCGTCCTTCTCGCTAGCTGCAGAAACAACATAGCCACCAGGGCACATGCAGAACGAGAAGGCGCTTCTACCAGAGGGAAGGTGAACAGAAAGCTTGTAGGGTGCCGCTCCAAGTACGGGATTGGTTGCTTCAGGGCCATAGAGTGATTTGTTGATTTGAGACTGAAGATGCTCAATTCGCACACCCATGGCAAAGGTTTTTCTCTCCATAGAGATACCTTTATTTTTGAGCATGACATACGTGTCTCTACTTGAGTGCCCAGTTGCAAGAATCACCGTGCGAGTCTGTATGGTTTCAGTTTGAGTTGAGCCATCTGGATTGGTCTTCTCAACCTGAATTGTAGAAAGAGAATCGTCTGAGGCTCGCTCTAGGGAGGCGAGTTTTGTCCTAAACGCAACAGTTCCGCCAGCGTCTTCAATCATTTTGACAATGTTGGTCACAACAGCGGGAAGAACATCACTTCCTACATGGGGTTTTGCATCCCATAAAATGTTTTTCTGTGCACCTGCTTTTACAAAAGTTTCAAGAATAAAGCGGTGAGAAGCACTTTTGGTACCCGTGTTGAGCTTGCCGTCAGAGAATGTACCAGCACCACCAAGACCAAATTGGATGTTGCTCTCAATATCTAGCTGACCCGTTTGGTTATGATGCTCCACTGCAGCAGTTCTTCTCGTTGCGTCGTCTCCGCGCTCAATAAGCAGGGGATTGAGGCCAGCTTTGGCAAGCGTAAGCGCACAGAACAAGCCTGCACATCCCGCTCCTACAACAACAGGACGATTCTCTGAAGGAGCAGGTTGCTTTGCTTTGGGAAGTGTAAAAGCATTTGCCTCAGCAAGCTTGATATGCTTTGCCGCAGGTTTGCCTTGAATCTTGTTAAGGAGTTTTTGCTCCGCTGCAGGCCCACCTTTAAGGTTTACGTGGTAGGTGAGGATAAGAACAATATCGTTTCTTTTACGTGCATCAATTGAGCGTTTATACAGCTCGTATGAGGTAACTTCATCCGCAGAGACTCGGAGAGTGCGAAGGAGCGCGTCAAACCCTACCTTTGATTCTTTAGTAGGATGCTTACGAAGAGGTGCAACATGAACTTTAATGTTTGATACTTCCAGCATGTTAGTTGTCCTCTTTCAGTGATTCGCAATTCTGACCAGCGCTTTTCGCGGCAGCCAGACCGGCAACCATACCGCTCTTCCACGCCCACGAGAGGTTAAATCCTCCACATTGAGCATCAATGTCAAGAGCTTCTCCAGCGATAAACAGACCAGGAATGTCATGCGCTTCAAGAGTGATTGAGTCTACTTGATTGATGGAAATTCCACCAATACAGACCTGAGGGACAACTTTGGAAGACGTACCCGTAACGGTAAAGGCCATTTTGTGAGCCTTGGCAACTGTGGCTTCAACTGAGTCATGAGCACCCAGGTAAGTAGCAATCTGTGGGTCGAGAAGACCGTCGGTGGTGTGAGCTTCTACAGCTGCTGCAACTTCCTCTTCCGTAAGCTGGGGGAGAAGGTCAATCTCAAGCACATCACCAGGCAGGGCTGTGCGAGACAAGTTGAAAATCATGATGCCCGAGAGTCCAAATGACCTAAAAAGAAGCTCACCAGATTCCTGTTTGAGCACAGCTCCGTCTCTTAAAAGAGCTGCGTGTGCTCGAACGCGCTTTCCATCAAGGCTTGTTGGGGGCTCAGGCTTGCAGGTGAGTGCACAAAGCCCCGGTCGCAGTGAGGTGGTCTGCAAGTCAAGGCTCTCTGCAAGATTTGTGGTTGTGAGCCCGCCAGTAGCTAGGATTACTGTTGATGCGTGGACCTTGTAGGTTTTCTCGCCAGCAAAGCATTCTTGAAAGGTAACGGTGAAGCCATTGTGCTGGGGTTTTACCGAAGTGACTTCTCGTCCTAGGGCAAATTGCACGCCAGCTTTTTGGGCACGTCTGAGCAACAGTGACTGGATGGAGCTTGCTTGCCTGGTAAGCGGGTACATTCTGCCCTCGTCTTCAGTTGCCCACGCAAGACCGCTGGATCTAAAGAAAGAGAGAATGTCTGCAAGGAAGGTGTCTTTATCTCTGCAAACGGCCTGAATAAACTCTGGATGAGAGAAATTCTCAAAGCTCAAATCAGCATTGGTAAAGTTACAACGACCGCCACCTGTTGCCAGGATAGTTCTGCCGCTCTCCAGTGCTTTTTCAAAGACAATAACGTGCTTATTGGCACCAAGAGCCTCAGCAGCAGTGATGGCAGCGCAGAGTCCTGCTGCGCCGCCACCTAGAATTGCTACATCAATGTTGTCTGGCACCATGAACGCCTGAGCTTGCTTAATACGCTGAGCCTGTGCTGCTTGTCGTTCTTTAATGCGCGTTGTTTGAGCCATAGTAAGAATTACCTTTTGTGTTGTGTAAGCACCAGCTTCTGAGACTTACAGGTCAAGAACGCTTTGCGTTGCGTCAGGAACAAGACCTTGAGGAAGCTCGGTGCTAAAGGTTCCTTTATCGGCAATCTGTGTAAAGGTTGCATCCATAGGAAGCTGTCCCAAAGGCTTGAGGTTAAATGCTGCTGCGGTCTCGGCAAGCTTTGATGGACCGTAAGGCTCAATGCGCTCATCGCAGTGAGGGCAGGTGATGTATGCCATGTTCTCAATCAAACCAAGCACAGGTACATGCATCATTTCTGCCATGCGAACTGCCTTGCCCACAACCATTTGAACAAGATCCTGTGGAGAAGAAACAATTACAACACCCTCAACAGGAAGGGACTGAAATACGGTCAGTGCAACATCGCCCGTTCCTGGAGGCATGTCGATGAGCAGGTAATCAAGGTCACCCCAGTTGCACTGGCTGTAGAACTGTTGGATAGCACCAGCAACAACAGGGCCTCTCCAGAGAACAGGATCGGTCTCGTTTTGAAGCACCAGGTTAGCGCTCATAATCTTGATACCGTTTGCGTCCTCGATAGGAATAAGCTGCTCTTCAACGCCGTAAGAACGCTCATCAGAGATGCCAAACATGCGAGGAATTGAAGGGCCGGTAATATCACCGTCAAGAATACCAACGCGCTTTCCTGCGCGAGCAAGGTTAGTAGCAAGAATACCGGTGACAAAGGACTTACCAACACCACCCTTACCAGAAACAACACCAATAACGTGCTTCACGCTTGAGTGCTGATTAAGTTCAAAGCCAGCTGGTGGCTGTGGTTCTTTCTTTTTGCCGTGAAGTGCAGCGTCAATCTCTTTACGAAGCGCCTCGCGGTCAATATCTACGTCTGCCATGTCTCTCCTTATGTAGCAGTTGTATGCAGTAACTACTTAATTCTACCCATAGAATTTTATGGCAAACGAGATAGCTATAATCTTTTCGGCGCACTTTAGCTGAACGTAGGAGGTTCACATGATTTTCTCGTCAATTAAAAATTTATCTGAGAATGACTTTGGCCAGAAATATATGGCTTGTGCTGCGGAGTTTCTAGCAACCCACAATCTGGATGAGCTGCCTTTGGGCAAAACAGAAATTGATGGAGATAATGTTTTTGTGAACGTCATGGAGTTTGAGCCCGCTCTTCCTGGCGAGAAGGACTATGAGGCTCATAAGATTTACGCTGATATTCATGTGGTTATTTCTGGCACCGAAAGCATCGCTGTTGCCCCTCTTGAGCAGTGTGTTCTTAAGGGTGAATTTAATTTTGATGCTGATTTTGGTGCTTACACCAATCCTGGAGAAGAGACATGGGTTACCTTGCACGCAGGTGATTTTCTGGTGACACCTCCATCTGATGCTCACAAGCCAGGCTGTACGCTGGAGAAATCTGGCTCAAAGCTCAAAAAAGCTGTGATGAAGGTTCGCATTAAATAGGGAAGCGCGCTTGCCGTGTTTTGTCGGCATTATCTTGGGTATACTAGAACATCAGTACGCACAAATCACATCTGTGTACTGATGTTGTTTTCTATTGTTTGGCAGTTGGCGCGTAAAATAAATGCGCATGTCAAACTGGTTATGTGAGGAACTATGGCTTCAAGCAAAATTGCTATCCGTGGTGCACGAGAGCACAACCTGCAAGATATTGACATTGATATCCCTCGTGATCAGCTGGTAGTTATTACGGGACTTTCTGGTTCGGGCAAGTCAAGTCTTGCCTTTGACACCATTTACGCAGAGGGACAGCGCCGCTACGTTGAGTCCTTGTCCAGCTATGCCCGTCAGTTTTTGGGACAGATGGATAAGCCAGACCTTGACTCTATTGACGGTCTTTCTCCTGCGGTGTCCATTGACCAGAAGACTACTTCTAGAAACCCTCGCTCAACCGTCGGTACCGTAACAGAAATCTACGACTATCTGCGTCTTCTGTACGCTCGCATGGGCACTCCTCACTGCCCTGAGTGCGGTCGCGTTATTGAGCGTCAGACAACAGATCAGGTTGCCGATAAAATCCTCGAGGCCGGTCAGGGACGTAGAGCCTATGTCCTGGCTCCTGTTGTTTTGGGTCGCAAGGGCGAGTACGTCAAGCTCTTTGAAGATCTGCGAAAAGAAGGATTTTCTCGCGTTCGTGTTGACGGCGTCGTGCGTGAACTTGATGAAGAAATTACGCTGGGAAAGACCCTCAAGCACGATATTGAGGTGGTTGTAGACCGTATTGTCATCCGTCCTGATTCTTTGGGCCGCATTGTTGAAGGCGTTGAGCAGGCAACTAAGCTTGCCCAGGGCAAGGTAGGCATATTGCTCCTGGCCGATAAATCCAATCCAGAGACTATGCCAGAAGAGCTCTTGCAGTATTCGCTGGCGCTTGCTTGTCCTATTCACGGCCACTCTATGGATGACCTGCAGCCTCGAGATTTCTCGTTCAACGCTCCTTACGGCGCTTGTCCTGATTGTGATGGCCTAGGAACTCGCAAAATTATTGATGCTGCGGCACTCATTGCTGATCCAAAACTGTCTGTCTCTGAAGGCGTTTTTGGAAGCCTCTTTGGCCACTCCAATTACTATCCTCAGATTTTGTCTGCAGTCTGCAAGCATTTTGACGTATCCGATACAACACCTTGGAATAAACTGCCCAAGAAGGTTCAAGACGCCCTTCTCGGTGGTCTTGGTTCCACTAAGATTCGCGTTGACTACAAGACGCGCGACGGCCGCAATACGCACTGGTTTACTACCTTCTCCGGCGTCAGAAAGATTCTTTTTGACAAGTACCAAGAGACCACGTCAGAAAATATGAAGACGCATCTTGAGAAGTACATTCGAGAGATGCCCTGTACAACCTGCCACGGAGCTCGCTTAAAGCCAGAAATTCTTTCTGTTACCGTTGGCGAGAAGAACATCTGGGAGGTCTGTGAACTCTCCTGTAAGGAGTCACTTCAGTTCTTTAAGCAGCTGACTATTACTGACCGTCAGAAGGTTATTGCAGGTCCTATTGTCAAAGAAATTGTGGCAAGGCTGCAATTCTTGGTAAACGTTGGCTTGGACTACCTTACGCTTTCTCGTGCAGCAGCATCGCTTTCTGGTGGAGAAGCCCAGCGTATTCGCTTGGCAACTCAGATTGGTGCTGGCCTTATGGGCGTCCTTTACATTCTGGACGAGCCTTCTATTGGCCTTCACCAAAGAGACAACAACCGCCTTATTGAGACGCTTAAGCAGCTTAGAGACCGTGGTAATACCGTTCTTGTTGTTGAGCACGATGAAGACACCATTTGTGCAGCTGACTACGTTATTGACATGGGTCCTGGCGCGGGTGAGCTTGGTGGTCACGTTGTTGCTGCGGGAACTCCAGAAGAGATCATTAAAAACCCTGATTCCATCACAGGTGCTTACCTTACAGGAAAGAAGCAGATTAGACTTCCAGAGGCTCGTCGTAAGCCTGGCCGCGGAAAGATCAAGATTACGGGAGCTAGCGCTAACAACCTTAAAAACGTTTCTGCCGCTATTGAGCTGGGTACGTTGACGGTAGTCACAGGTGTTTCTGGTTCTGGTAAGTCTTCTTTGGTTACCGATACCCTTGCGCCTGCGCTTACTAATGCAGTCCAGCACTCAAAGCGTGTGGTGGGAGAGTATAAAAAGCTCGAAGGCGTCGATCTTATCGATAAGGTCATTGATATTGACCAAAGTCCTATTGGTAGAACACCTCGTTCTAATCCAGCAACCTATATTGGCCTTTGGGATGACCTGCGTGCACTGTACGCTTCCGTTCCAGAGTCTCGCGCACGTGGCTACTCAGCTGGTCGTTTCTCGTTTAACGTCCAAGGAGGCCGCTGCGAGGCTTGTAAGGGCGATGGCCAGATCAAGATTGAGATGAACTTCCTGCCTGACGTCTATGTTCCTTGTGAGGTCTGTCACGGCAAGCGTTATAACCGCGAGACGCTAGAGATTCTCTACCACGGCAAGTCCGTCTCTGACGTCCTTGACATGACCGTTCATGAGGCGCTTGCATTCTTTGCAAATATTCCTCGCATTAAGAACAAGCTGCAGACTCTCCACGACGTAGGCCTTGGCTACATTCACCTTGGCCAGCCTGCAACTACGCTTTCTGGTGGCGAGGCGCAGCGCGTTAAGCTGGCAAAAGAGCTTCACCGTCAGCAGACCGGTAAAACTCTTTATATTCTGGACGAGCCAACAACTGGCCTTCATTTTGAGGATGTCAGACAGCTTATTGTTGTTCTTGAGCGTCTTGTTGATGCGGGTAACACCGTTCTTGTTATTGAGCACAACCTGGATGTCATTAAGATGGCTGACCGTATTATTGATATGGGTCCAGAGGGTGGCGATGGCGGAGGAACGGTAGTTGTTTCTGGTACGCCAGAAAAGGTTGCGGCAACTCCAGAAAGTCACACCGGCAAGTTCCTCAAAGAGATTCTAGACCGTGATAATGCACGTCTAGCTGCAGAGAAAAAAGCTCAGAAGAAGCGCGCATAATATGGCGAGAAAAACAGCAAAGGTTCAAAAGACAAACGCCATGAGGGAGCTTGATGCTGCCGGCATTGCTTATGAGCTCCAATCTTACGAGGTGGACGAAGACGTTCCTTCTGGTGAGTTGGGAACTCATATTGCAGAGATGCTTGGAGAAGATCCAGACGCTGCGTTCAAAACACTTGTCTGCGTGTCTTCAAGTGGAGAGCATGTGGTGTGCTGCATTCCTGTAGATCAAGAGCTTGATCTTAAGAAGGCAGCAGTTGCATCCGGCCAAAAGAACCTTTCCATGCTGCCTGTTAAAGAGCTTGAGGGTTTAACAGGCTATGTGCGTGGGGGTTGCACTCCCGTTGGTATGAAAAAGCAGTTTCCCACTATAATTGACGAGACTGCTCAGCTTTTTGAGCTCATCCATATCTCTGGTGGAAAACGCGGACTCAGTTTAACGCTTTCTCCAGAAGATTTAGCTTCATTTGTATCGGCTACGTTTGCAGATATTGTTCGCGAGGTGCACTAGTGGCATATCAGCCCAAACATATGCGACTTTCAGCAGAGTCTTCTGATGGAACCTTATCTGAAGAAACTCTGAGCAAGGCTCTTGATCAGACCTTTGAAGAGCCTCCTGTAGTGGACAACATTGTTGTCCCAGAGACGTTTCATCAACCAATTGAGGATGAGGCGTTTGAGCAGATTGTGAGCCAGAAGCTCGAGGAAGTTGCTGCTGAAGAGGATGACTCTGGGGCAGACAACAGCTCTGTGTCAGACGGCAACTTCGACGCAGGTAATTCTAATAGTGAAGAGGCTTCTTCTGATGAAGAGGATGTCTCTAAACAAAAAGACCTAAGTCGTTCTACCTCTATGATGAGTGTGCTTGTTCTGATTAGCCGTATTACGGGCTTTTTAAGAACCTGGGCTCAGGCATTTGCTATGGGTGCTACCGTTCTTGCTAGTTGCTATTCCATTGCAAATACCCTTCCTGACCAGCTCTATGAGCTTGTTGGTGCGGGAATGCTCACCACGGCTTTTTTGCCGGTATATCTTTCTATTAAGAAGAAGGTTGGACAGGATGAGGCAAATGCCTATACCTCTAACTTGCTTTCCATTGTTGTCGTCGCAACCGGACTTGTTGCGGTTCTAGGCTTCTTCTTTGCCGCAGAGGTGGTGTATACACAGTCCTTCTCGGCAGGTGCTGATTTTGACCCAACGCTGGCAGTGTACTTCTTTAGGTTCTTTGTCATCGAGGTTATGCTGTATTGCTTCTCTACCATTTTCTCTGGTGTTTTGAATGCAGAGCGAGACTACCTCTGGCCAGCAGCGGCTCCTATTTTTAATAACTTTGTGACTACAGCCTCGTTCTTTGCGTATGCCTTCTTGGTTAACACTAATCCTGAGCTGGGTCTACTTATTCTTGCACTGGGAAATCCTCTGGGCGTTCTGATTCAGGTTCTGATTCAGGTACCGTCACTCAAGCGCAAGGGGATTAAGCTCTCGTGGAGAATTAACCTCAAAGACCCCGCGCTTAAAGAGACACTTAAGATTGGCGCGCCTGCTCTGATTGTTGTGGTTGCCACGTTTGTAACTATGTCGGTGCAGACAAGCTCGCAGCTCAGCGTTTCCGCATCTGGCGCTTCCATTGCGGCATACGCTCGTCTTTGGTACACGCTGCCATATTCCATTTTGACGGTGCCTATTACCACAGCCCTCTTTACGGAGCTGTCCGATAGCTGGGCAAAAGAGAATATGGATCAGTTCAAGAAAGACTTTAAGCACGGTATTAACCAGATTCTTTTCTTTACCGTGCCGTTCATGATGTATCTGATGATTTTCTCGATGTCCCTTGTCTCTATTATTGGAGCAAGCAAGTTCACTGAAGATCAGCTGCTGCTAACCCAGCAATTCTTGATTGGTCAGTCGCTTGCCTTGCCTCTGTATGGCATTGGTATGTACCTGCAAAAAGTCTGTTCTGCTATGCGTCGTATGACACTTTATGCTGTTTCGGCAACGCTCGGTTCTGTCGTGCAGGTTTTGGTGCTGTTGGTGGGTACTTCTCACTTTGGCATGATGTTTGTAGCAACTACCTCAGCCATCTTCTATGTGGTCATTGACACCATTATGTTGATTAGCCTTCGTAAGCACCTTGGTCAAATTGGGCTCAAATCAATGGTGTTTGCGTTTGTACGCTCGGTTGTTTTTGGCCTTGCAGGATCAGCGGCAGCACTTCTTATTATGGTGGGTCTGCGCGTTGGTATTGGCGTACCAGATGGACGAGCACTTTACGGCGTGCTGTATTGCATCTTTGCAGGTATCCCAGCTGTTTTGGTTACCTATGGCTTGGCAATCCTCTTCAAATCACCAGAGTCTGCCATGCTGCGTTCACTGGTATCTCGCGTAAGGTCATAGCATGGCCAAAAGCGGCGCTAGAAGTAGCAAAGATAACTCTCAGAACAATCTTGACCCCAACTACGTACCTTCGGGGGCACCAGGTCTTGCACCGTCATTTTCTTCCGAACCTTCAGATGACCTGGTATCCATCAGAGAACAGGTTGATCAGGTTCCTACTAATCCAGGTTGTTATCTCTGGAAAGATGGTTCTGGCAAGGTTATCTATGTAGGCAAAGCTAAAAATCTGCGTGCCCGCATGAGGCAGTACGTTACGCTTCAAGATGACCGTGCCAAGATTCCTCTGATGATGCAGGTTGTACGTAGTTTTGATTACATCGTGGTAGAAAACGAGCACGAAGCACTGGTGTTGGAGCGTAATCTTATTGCTCAGTATCGTCCCTACTTCAACGTGGACTTTAAAGACGATAAGAGTTATCCCTACATTGCTATTACCGAGTCAGATACTTTCCCAGCAATTAAATACACGCGCGAGAAGCACAAGAAGGGGACACGTTATTTTGGTCCCTACACTGATTCCTACGCTGCGCGCCAGACTATTGAGACACTCAGAAAAGTAGTACCTATCTGCTCCGCTACGTGTGTAGAGTGGAAGCGCGCTAAACGTCTGCTAGAAAAAGACCCTGACGGCGCAGCTGTTGCTAATCTGCTGCTGGCAAAGAAGGGGCGTCCCTGTTTTGACTACCACGTAGGCAAAGGTCCTGGTGTGTGCGTGGGCGCCATTGATACCGTTTCCTATGCAAAGAACGTCAGGCAGGTAGAGAACTTCCTCCGCGGAAATCGCTCTGAGATTGTTTCTGAGCTCAAAGACCAGATGCAAGAAGCTGCCGCTGACCTGGATTTTGAGAAGGCAGCTCGGCTCAAGTCCCGTCTGACTTCACTCTCTGATCTTGATGACCGCCAGCAAGTCACGTTTCCTACCTCGGTCAATATTGACCTCATTGGCATTTACCGAGAAGAAACTATCTCCGCCGCCTGCGTGTTTGTTGTGCGAGAAGGCCGTACCATTCGCTCAGTTGAGTTTATCCTGGACAAAGGCTTGGACGTTTCCGAGGAAGAGCTGGTCTCGGGCTTCCTGAAGCGCTACTACGACGAAACCGCTGACATTCCCGCAGAGGTTAACCTGCCCATCGATCTTCTCGACGCAGAGGTTTTGTCCGAGTGGTTGACACAAAAACGAGGTCACAACTGCGTGCTTCACCACCCACAACGTGGCGAGAAGTTCCGTCTTCTTCAGATGGCTTCTGCGAACGCTCGTCATGCGCTGATGCGCCACATGATTCGCACGGGTTATGCTGACGACCGTACTAACCAGGCACTTCTTCAGCTTGAAAGCGCACTTGCGCTTGACGCGCCGCCACTGCGCATTGAGTGCTTTGATATCTCTACGCTTCATGGCAACTTTACTGTTGCATCTATGGTGGTCTTTACTAACGGAAAGGCTGATAAGAGTCAGTATCGTCGCTTTAAGATCCGCGCTGAGCTTGATGAAGCAAACGACTTTGTCTCAATGACAGAAGTCCTGGGCAGAAGGTATAGCCCGGAACGCATGGCAGACGAACGTTTTGGTTCACGGCCCGATTTGCTGGTAGTTGATGGTGGTAAACCTCAGCTGACCGCTGCCATCAATCAGCTTAATGAACTGGGTCTAGACATTCCTGTCTGTGGTCTTGCTAAGTCTGATGAGGAAGTCTTTGTGCCTTGGGACGACACGCCAATAGTGTTACCTACAGGATCTGCTTCTCTGTACCTTATCAAACAAGTACGTGACGAGTCTCACCGTTTTGCGATTACCTTCCATCGCGAGCTTAGAGATAAGGCAATGACTGTCTCTATTCTGGATGAAATCCCTGGTGTGGGACCTAAACGCAAAAAAGATATCATGCGCCATTTTGGCTCTTTTAAACGCCTAAAGGCCGCAAGTGTTGAGGATATCTCTCAGGTAAAAGGTGTTTCTGTGAACTTAGCAGAAACTATTTATGAAGAACTCAAAGCTTGGGAAGAATCCTCTATGACTGTACATGAGAAGTTAGATGCAAGGGGAGAAACTCATGAGTAAAACAGCAGACGAGAAGATCTTGGCACTGGTAAATCCTGAGTACATTAAGCGTGTTCCGTTCTTTGTTCGTGGTCATGCAACAAGCAAGTCTTGTGAACTTATCGCTCGGGAGTATCCAGAGCTTTACACTTCATTTGAAGATGAACCTAGCGCTCAACAAGTTGAAGAGATGTCAAAGATTATCAACGAGCTCTTTGAGCAAAGGATGAAGAAACATAATCTCTAAAATCAAATCAAACAATAGAGTTATTTGTTTTTCAAATATCTAGTATGTGAAATACCTATTAGTGTTGTGTATTTTTTTGCATTTAACATTAAATTTATTCCGATAACAAAATAAAAACTTTGAGTCTTTCATTTTTTTTATTTATTATTAGCTGATAGATACCTGTTTAGTGTTGGGAGGGTATTTTGAAGAATAATAAATTTTGCTTTAGCCTTATTGCTCTATTCCTAATCTTTTGTGTCTTTTTTACGCCAATCCAGGTTTTCGCAAGGGACATTCCCTTAAAGGAGGTTGAAGAGCTTACCGCTACTATAATTCCAGAGCTTCTAAGCGTGAATAATATTTCTACTGAATCAAACGAATATGAGTTGCGAAACTACATACCTGAATATATATATTCGTCAAATGGTCTAGTTGAAAGGCCGGTAGTCTATTTCCCGGTGTATTCAAATGGAACTGTAGTTGCAAAGATTGCTGGCATTTATGATTCGATTAATAATGGATACGCCTACTGTTCTTCAATAGGGTCGGTTGAAATTTTAAATATGTCGACACAATATTTCTCTAAAGGTGTGTATGTCGATATAAATGATGATTGTTTTTATACTGATGGAAACACATTTATCTCAATGACCTCAGGTGAGATATTGAGCATTAATGAGTTCGATGAAGGTGTCCAGAACATTCTAAAGGACTTCTTTTTAACGTTTGATTGGACAAGCTTATCTCTGTATAAATCAGAGTGTAATAATTCAGTATGTAGAGTTCAGAGTTTTGATTCAAATAAAGTTCTTATAAAGTTATTAAGTTATTGCAAAGGGAATAGTCTAATTTCTGAAGGATATTCGTACAGATAGTGGAATTACGTCTTGCAAAACTTAACAGTCTTTCTTTGTAGAGCTAGTTAGATTTAGTTAAGTAATCTTGAGGTGTTTTCGCTGTTTTAAGACAAGAGTCAGTTCATTTTGGACTGACTCTTGTTTAATCTCCACAACATATCCGTAATTTCTAAAGGTAAACGGTAGTAAAACATCGGTAAACGGTAGTTGACAATAATTACTACTTATGTAGTTAGTTAAATATTTTATATATTAAGTAAGGTAAAATAATAGTAAAGCCCGCTAACTGCGGGCCTTCTTAGCTGCTATTAAGATTTATATGCAGTAAATAATACAACAAAACACGTTTTCATATTTTGAGCAGCCAATGAGCGAGAAATTAATACCGTTGGGCGAACTGTCTTCAGAAGAAATATCTTTTCTTCATATAGTTATGTAGATGTAAGCCACACAAGTGGCATTGGTGCCACGTTGTGGCAAGGAGAGTTTTTAGAAAGAGGCAGAAATGAGCGAGTTTATTAACCGTCCACTTTCGCGTCGTGGCTTCCTTGGTGGAGCAACTGTTGCAGCTGGCCTTGGTCTCACCGCTTGCGGTGGTGGACAGCAGAAGGCAGCTGAGGCTCCATCTGGAAAGGAAGGCGGCGGCACAATTACTGCTGGTACCGCTTATTCAACCCAGAACTATGATCCATCCACTACTTCATCAGCACTTGCTCTTGGTGTTAACTGGCAGGTAGTTGAGGGCCTCTATGGTCTTAACTTCCACGACTATTCCACCTTCAATGAGCTTGCTACTGCTGATCCTAAGAAGGTTGACGATAACACCTTTGAGGTTACTATCCGTGACGGCGCAAAGTTCTCTGATGGTAACGAGGTAAAGGCAGATGACGTTGTTGAGTCCTTCAACCGTTCCGCTGCTAAGGGTAGCGTCTACGTCCCAATGCTCGCTCCAATTGCTTCCGTAGAGAAGAAGGATGACAAGACCGTCACCGTTAAGACCACCATTGCTAACTTCTCCCTCCTCAAGGAGCGCCTGTCTATCGTTCGCGTTGTTCCAGCAAGCAGCTCTCAGGATGAGATGAAGAAGCAGCCAGTCGGTTCTGGTCCATGGATGTATGAGTCCATCTCTGACAACACTCTTGACCTTGTTCCTAACAAAAACTACAACGGCGCAACTCCTGCTAAGGACGATAAGCTCCACTATGACGTCCTTAAGGATCCAACCGCTCGTCTGACTGCACAGCAGGACGGAACCACCCTTGCTATGGAAATGGTTCCTGCAGACGCTGTAGACCAGCTCAAGGGCGCAGGCTGCACTGTTGACGCTGTTCAGGGCTTTGGTGTCCGCTTTGCAATGTTTAACCTTGGCAAGGCTCCTTGGGACAACGTTAAGGTTCGCCAGGCATGCCTCTATGCACTTGATACAGATAAGATGCTTGCAAACGCATTCTCTGGTCAGGCAGAGGTTGCTACCAGCTACCTTCCTTCTTCCTTTGCTAACTATCACAAGGCATCTACTGTCTATGCACACGATGTAGATAAGGCTAAGAAGCTCATTTCTGAGTCCGGTATTACCCCAGGTGATGTTGTTCTCCGCACCACCGATAACGAGCAGGTTAAGTCCATGGCAACTCAGGTCAAGAACGATCTTGATGCACTCGGATTTAACGTAAGCATTGTTTCCGATACTTCTCCTGCAACTTATGCTGCAATCGATGCAGTTGACGGTTCTTGGGATATCCTGCTTGCCCCTGGCGATCCTTCCTGCTTCGGTGCAGACGTCGACCTGCTGCTCAACTGGTGGTATGGCGATAACGTCTGGATGACCAAGCGTTGCCCATGGAAGGAGTCCTCTGAGTGGACTAAGCTTCACGAGCTCATGACCAAGGCTCTTGGCCAGTCTGGTGCTGATCAGCAGTCCACTTGGAACGAGTGCTTCGACATCATCGCTGAGAACGTACCTCTGTACCCAGTTCTCTTTGCTAAGACCTTTACCGCTTCTTGGAGCGAGAAGCCAAACAGCAATGGCGTTGCTCTCAAGGGCTTCAAGGGCATCGGAACCACCGGCCTGTCCTTCATTGATGTCAACACAGTTACTGCTAGCTAATTTGTTGTCGTCACGCGCTTAGCATCTCATACATTGGGGCCCGAGCGTTTTACTTATAACGCTCGGGCTCTTGTTCGCAAAATTCAGTCCTGAGATGTGCAAAGTCTCATCAAATTTTATTTGTACGGTTTGTTTTAAAGAGAGAGGGGGAGATAGTGAACAACCTATTACGTCTTATCGGACGCCGTCTTATTGCGCTGCCGATTATGGCTCTAGGCGTCACCTTTCTCGTATTCTTCCTAATGTCTTTCTCGCATGTTGATCCTGCATACAATGCCTTGGGAGAGTCTGCTTCTGAAGAAGCTATCCAGCAGTATCACATTGAGAATGGCCTTGATGATCCATGGCCTGTGAGATATGTACGCTATATCGGTGATGTTGCTCATGGAAACTTGGGTACCTACGGCACTTCTCACTATTCAGTTGCTGCAAGAATTTCAAAGGCTCTGCCAGTAACTATGCAGTTGACCTTTATGGGTCTCTTCATTGGTGCAATAGTTTCGTTTACGTTGGGCGTTATTGCGGCTCTCTATAGAGATCAATGGCCCGATCAAATCATCCGCGTATTCTCAATTGCCGGTCTTGCAACGCCATCATTCTGGTTGGCAGTTCTTTTGATCCTGGTCTTTGCGTCTACGCTTAAGCTACTACCAGCCTCTGGAGCACTACCAGATCCTACGGTAAATCTTGGCGGCTACCTTGCCCGTATGATTATGCCGGCATTTGCACTTGCGGTTCCAATGTCTGGTCAGATGACTCGTATTGTTCGTACTGCAATGGTCGAGGAGCTGGATAAGGACTACGTTCGTACTGCTCGCGGTGCTGGTATTCCAGAGAGAATCGTCATTGCAAGAAACGTACTGCGCAACGCTCTTATTACCCCTGTAACCACGCTTGGTCTGAAGATTGGTTACCTCATGGGTGGCGCCGTTGTTATTGAGGTTATTTTTAACCTTCCTGGCATGGGTACCGCAATTCTTGAGGGCATCCAGGGTAACGAGGCAATGCTTGTTCAGGGCGTTGTTGTTGTCGTTGCACTGTCCTTCATCATCATCAACATTGTTGTTGATATGTTGTACATCTTGATTAACCCACGCATTAGGACGGTGTAGTGCGATGGTACAAATTAGAAAAAAACAAGTCGAGAAGCTCGAAGAAGCTGCAGCAAAGGGTTCAACCTTTGGTGGCTTTAAGAAGATGAAGACGGCTTCCAAGATTGCTCTTGTCATTCTCGTCTTTGTTGTTCTTGCTTCTGTCTTTGCAAACTTTATTGCTCCACATAACCCACTTGAGATTTTCAACGCTCGTCAGGCTCCAGGCAATGGATTCATTTTTGGTACTGACGATAAGGGTCGCGATATTCTTTCTCGTATGCTCTATGGTGGTCAGTATTCACTGGTCATTGGCTTTGGCGCTACGGGTATGGCACTGCTGTGTGGCTCAATTATTGGTGCAATTGCAGCTGTTTCTAGAAAGGCTGTCTCTGAGGTCATCATGCGTGTGCTCGACATCATCATGTCGTTCCCAGGCATTGCTCTTGCAGCAGTCTTTGTTTCTATTCTGGGTAACAGCGTTCCTTCAATCATCTTTGCTATTGGCTTTATGTATACGCCACAGATTGCGCGTATTGTTCGTGCAAACATCGTAAGTGAGTACGGCGAGGATTACGTAAGGGCAACCATTGTTTCTGGTGCTCGTGCGCCTTGGATTTTGTGGAAGCACGTTCTTCGTAACTGCATTGCTCCCATCATGGTCTTTACCGTTACGCTGGTAGCAGACGCAATTATCTTTGAGGCATCTTTGACCTTCATCGGTGCAGGTATTGCAGAGCCAACTCCTACATGGGGTAATATCCTGGCTGATGCCCGTGCTGGCGTTCTTGCTGGTCGCTGGTGGCAGGCATTCTTCCCAGGCCTGGCTATTATGATGACCTGCCTGGCACTGAACATCCTCTCCGAGGGTCTTACTGACGCTATGGCAGCAGCACCTGGCGCTCCTGTTGATACAGAGAACTCTGACTCCAGGCGTGCAGATGACATCTTGGCATCTGATCCAGTTCGTGCGTATGCAGAGCAGGCAGAGTCCCTGGAGCGCAGACTTAATGCACTTAAAGAGGTTGAGCTGTCCAGAACAGACAGGCGTAAGCCAGACTTTGATGTTGCTCCATTGCTCAGTGTTAAAGATCTTTGCATCAGCTTTGAGTCTCACGGAGACGTCAAGGTTGTTGACCACGTAAGCTTTGATGTCCGTCCTGGTCAGTGCATGGCGCTGGTTGGCGAGTCTGGCTGCGGCAAGTCAATTACCACCAAGGTCATCATGGGTCTGACCGATCCAAAGGAAACCATTACTGGTCAGGTTCTCTACAAAGACCAAGACCTCCTGGAGCTCTCCAAAGAAGAGCACCGCAAGCTGCTTGGTCACGAGCTTGCAATGGTGTATCAGGATGCTCTGTCTTCGCTGAACCCTTCCATGCTTATCTCTTCTCAGATGAAGCAACTTACCAGCAGGGGAGGCACTCGTTCTGCTGAGGAGCTTCTGGAGCTTGTTGGTCTGGATCCAAAGCGTACGCTTGAGTCTTATCCACATGAGCTTTCTGGTGGTCAGCGTCAGCGTGTTCTGATTGCTATGGCATTAACCCGCGATCCTTCTCTGGTTATCTGCGACGAGCCAACAACCGCTCTGGACGTTACTGTTCAGAAGCAGGTTATCAAGCTCTTGAATGACCTCCAGCGTCGTCTTGGCTTCGCAATGATCTTTGTTAGCCACGACCTTGCACTTGTTGCAGAGGTTGCGTCTGAGATTACCGTTATGTACGCAGGTCAGGTTATTGAGCAGGCAGCTACTACTGAGCTTCTGACCAACCCTGTTCACGAGTACACCCGCGGTCTTCTCGGCTCTGTTCTTTCCATTGAGGAAGGCGCTCAGGACGGTACCAGGCTTCACCAGGTACCAGGTTCTGTTCCTTCTCCAGAAGACTTCCCAACAGGCGATAGGTTTGCTCCTCGTTCAAGTCACCCAGATCTGGGTCTTGAGGTTCACCCTGTTATCAAGGAGATTCCTGGTAAGCACCATCGTTTCTCCGAGCTGCCTGATGAATATCTGAAGGAGCATGGTCTTGTGCCTTACCTTGAGCGTTCTCAAAAGGAGGTGAGGTAAATGGCTACAACAACTGAAGAGCAGCCAATTATCTTCCTCGATGACATTTCGGTTACGTTTAAAACACGTACGGGTTCAATCTTTAAGCCTAATAAGGTTCACGCAGTACAGAATGTTTCTCTCAAGCTTATGCCTGGTGAGACCATTGGTATTGTTGGTGAGTCTGGCTGCGGAAAGTCCACTACTGCAAATGTCATGTGTGGCCTTCAGTCACCAACGTCCGGTCATGTGTACTTCAAGGGAATGGATGTTACCAAGCGTACTCCAGAGCTTAGAAAGCAGATTGGCCGCGTTGTCTCTGTTGTCTTCCAGGACCCAGCAACTGCTCTTAACCCTCGTATGATTGTTAAAGACCAGCTCATGGATCCGCTGCTGGTACATAAGGTAGGAACAGAGGCGGAGCGAGAAGCCCGTATTAATGAGCTTGTCGGTTTGGTAGGACTTCCACATTCCGCACTTCGCGCCCTTCCTGGTCAGCTCTCTGGTGGTCAGCGTCAGCGTGTTGCAATTGCACGTGCGCTTTCTCTGAACCCATCGGCAATCATTGCTGACGAGCCTACTTCCGCACTGGACGTTTCTGTTCGCGCACAGATCTTGAACCTGCTCACCGACCTCAAGTCTGAGCTGGGTCTCTCGATGATTTTTATTTCGCACGATATTCAGACTGTCCGCTATGTTTCTGACCGCATCATTGTTATGAACCACGGCCAGATCATGGAAGATGGTCCTGCTAAGCAGGTCTTTGAGCATCCAACAGATCCTTACACTAAGACGCTTTTGGGTGCTGCGCCATCTTTGCTTCATCCTAAACTGGGTGAGTAGCGCTTACGTTTTTGTTTGACCAGAGCGCAGCTTAGGCTGCGCTCTTTTAGCTTGTTAGGTGGATCAATGCACCAAGAAACGCTTGAGCTTGCAGAATTGAAGGCAGCTCATGCTCTGACGCCTTATCCTTCAGATTTTGAGGCGTTTTGGAAGGCACGTATGGAGGAAGCGGATAACGCTCCTCTCAGCTGGCAGATTGTACCTTCAACAGAAGTCACATCATCTGCTGCAGCTCTCTTTTTTGATTTGACGTTTGTGGGAATTGATGGCGCGGAAGTCTACGCAAAGTATCTGCGACCACAGACTGCCCCGGGCGTACAAACTCCGCTTGTTCTACAGTTCCATGGCTATCCAGGGGCTTCTCGCAGTTGGTTTGAGCAGAGCTCATTTCTAGGCTTGGGCTGCTCGCTCATTGCGCTTGATAACCCTGGGCAGGGTGGCCGTAGTTTGGACGGCAGCTCATATAAGAGCACTACCGTTTCTGGTCATTTGGTGCTTGGACTGGACGGACCAGTAGAGGATCTTTACTTTGTGCACTTGTATCAGAACATTCGCTTGCTCTGCAGAATTGTTCGCCAGCTTGAAGGTATTGATACAGGCCGCGTTTTTGTAAACGGCGCATCGCAGGGCGGCGGCATTGGTCTTGCTACCTGCGCACTTAACCCAGACCTTATTAACAGAGCAGCAATTCTTTATCCCTTCCTTACCGATTTTAGGTGCGTATGGGAGCTTAATGCTGACGAGGTTGCCTACGAGGGAATTCGCTATTATTCCCGCTGGTTTGATTCAGACAGTTCTCGCGTTGATGAGGTCTTTGCAAAGCTTGCCTACATTGATTCAGCCAATTTTGCACGTTTGGTTACCTGTCCTGTGCTTTTTGGTACTGGACTTGATGATCCGGTTGTTCCACCAGAGGCTCAGTTTGCTGCCTACAATGCTCTGACCTGCCCAAAGAGACATTTGTTGTACCCTGGCTATGCGCATGAAGAGATTGGTGGTTTTGACGATAAGATCATTGATTTCTTCTGCTCAGAAAATGGAGAGCAAGCTCTTGAAGAGTTGGACTCGTCATTTCCTACTCAAGCAGAAGGCGAGGTGAAAGCATGAGAGGCTTAACACAAAGGCTTGAAGATGCCCGTTCTTATCGCGGTGCGTGGCTTAGACCATCAAACTTTGAATCATTTTGGGAGACGTCCGTAGCGTTTGCACAAAATGCGCAGGTAAAGAGTGTGGTTGAGCTTCCGTCCGCTACCCAGACCGCAACGTTTAAGCGCATCACATTCACCTCAACTGACCAGACGCAGCTGCGTGCTCGCGTCATCCTTCCAGCAGGTGTGTCGGTGGCAGAACCGCTAGCTGCGGCAGAGCTGTCCGCTTCGGCAGAGCTGTCCGTCTCGGCAAAGCTGCCCGCGGTGGTGCTCTTCTCCGATCTTGGTCGGGGAGTGCGTAGCTGGCTGCACCTATTGCGTTTCTCGGCGCTTGGCATGCCTGTTGTAGCCCTAGAAGCTCGCCCGTGCGAAGCGTCACTCAAAGACGCTTGGAGGGGAGCGTTGACCGCAGAAGAGCTTGCTGGCGCGCTCATCAGCCCAGATGACGCCGCATCCTCCACGCTCAAGCAGCTCATCGATGACGCATTGGTAACTACCGCGGTTGCATCGCGCTTCCTCGGGCGCACAATCGTCACCTGGGGAGAAGGTCTAGGCGGCTCGCAAGCATTGTTTACGGCGGCGCTTCTGCCCAAGGCAGTGAGCGCTACCATGGCGCTGAATCCGCTCTTTGCCGACAACGCAACAACCCTGCGCGCACATGTTGGGTGCGGAGACACTCCGCAGTCAGATGTAGCTATCGACACAGTTGGTCTTCTCGACAGCGCGTGCGCGGCCGAGCTGGTGCGAGTGCCCGCGCTTATCGGAACGGCCCTGCTGGACCAGAGTGCACCAACTGAGGGAACGTTTGCGCTGTACAATCGCCTGCCGGGGCAGAAAGAGATGCGTGTGTACCCCAAGTTTGGACACGAGCGCATCAATCAGTTTGAGAACGAGCAAATCAACTATCTCTGCGAGGTTATATCAGGACTTTGTCATAACTAAGCGGACTATAATTACGTAGGTTCTTTGAAGTTGCTTTTGATCAATGCTTTGGTCGGCCATTTCAGTACATTGTTGTATGAAACCAGTTGGATTTTCCAACGTGTGAAAGGATAAAGCATGTCCAGTAACGTACCATTTAGCGGTGTTGTTCCACCAGTTGTAACCCCAGATACCCCAGATCATCAGCTTGATGTTGTGTCGTTTGAGCGCTCCATTAACCGTCTCATTGAGGCTGGCGTAGACGGCCTGTTCTTCCTTGGCTCTTCTGGCGAGGTTGTCTTTGCAACTGATGAGCGTCGTGATCAGATTGTTCGCGAGGCTGTCCGCATTGTTGACCACCGCGTTCCGGTCCTTGTGGGCATCATTGATACCGAGACCGAGCGCGTCCTGGAGCATGGTCGCCGTGCCCTCGCACTGGGTGCAGATGCTCTTGTAGCAACCGCTCCTTTCTACGCACTTGGTGGCCCAGCTGATATTGAGGAGCATTTCCGCATCCTTCACCAGGAGCTGGACGCACCTCTGTTTGCATACGATATTCCTGTCTGCGTTCCCACTAAGCTTCCTTGGAAGATGCTTGCTCGCCTGGGTGCAGAGGGCGTTCTTGCAGGCGTTAAAGACTCTTCTGGCGATGACGTTTCCTTCAGGTATCTTGTTCAGGAGAACGAGAAGAACGGTCACCCTCTGACTCTGCTGACTGGTCACGAGATTGTTGTTGACGGCGCTCTTCTTTCTGGTGCAGACGGTTCTGTTCCTGGTCTTGCTAATGTTGAGCCAGAGGGATACGTCCGCATGTGGAAGGCAGCTCAGGAAGGTAACTGGGCAGAGGTCAAGCGTGAGCAGGACCGACTTAACGAGATCTCCCACATCTTTGATGTCACTTCAGGCGTTCAGGGCTATGGTGCTGGCGTTGGCGCATTCAAGTGCGCACTTAACCTCATGGGCATCTTTGATTCTGACCAGATGCCTCGTCCTGTTAAGCCACTTGATGGCCAGAACCGTGAGGCAATCAAGCAGGTTCTTATTGCAAACGGCCTTCTCTAAACAAGAGGGGACACCATGGACTCTAAGTTTGTTTCTCCAACACATGTTTGCGCCGTTGATATTGGCGGCACAAAAATCGCCTGTGGCATAGTCACTCTTAACGGCACCGACGCTCCAAACGTTCAGTCCGTAAAGAAGGTTCCTACCAACGCAAAAGAGGGTGGCAAGCAAGTTCTTGCTACCGTTCTGCAGGCAATTAGGGAGGCTCTTGCTCGCGCGCAAGAGCTGGGCCTTACCATCTCTGGCGTGGGCATTTCTTCTGCTGGCGTTGTTGATCCTCGTACCGGAGACATCACCTACGCAAACGAGCTTATGCCCGGCTGGGGCGGAACCGCTCTTGGCTCTGCAGTTACCAGTGAGTTTGGCCTTCCGTGCAGCGTTCTTAATGACGTTCATGCTCACGCTCTGGGCGAGGCTCGTCACGGTGCTGGCCACGGCAAAGATAGCGTTTTAACCGTAGCGGTTGGCACGGGTATTGGTGGCGCTTTTGTGAACCACGGCATTTTGATGCTGGGCGCTCACGATGAGGCTGGCCACATTGGTCACGTTGCAACTCCAGCCGCTGCAGGCGTTGATTGCCCTTGTGGTGGAACTTCTCACCTTGAGCCTGTTTCTGCAGGTCCTGGCATTATTCGTGAGTATGTCCGTCTTGGCGGCTCCGATACGCTTGAAGATGGATCCGCTCTTGATGGCGCAGAGATTGACCGTAGGGCTCTTGCTGGCGAGAAAATCGCTCAAGCTGCAGAGGAGCGCTCAGGCCGTGCACTTGGTGAGGTTTTGGGCAGCATGTGCAATATGCTTGACCCCTCTGTCATCATTCTGTCTGGCTCCGTTGCAGAGTGTGGCAAGTACTGGCATGAGGCACTTGAAGCTGCATTTAAGTTGCAGGCCATGCCTCCTGTTCAGGCAACGCCTATTGTGAAGGGCACGCTTGGCGGAGAAGCCCCTCTTATTGGAGCTGCAGAAAACCTTGTTCTACCTGGCTATTTAGAGACGCGTCTTTAGGCAAGAGGCGCCAAGTCACAAAAAAGCTTGCTGACTTGGCTTGCTGATCTAGCACGCAGTAAAGACACACACCTTTAACGTACGTACATTCTTGTGAGGAGAATACCGTGGCATATTCAGAGCTTGTTGAGTCACTTAAAGGAAAACTCATTGTCAGCGTCCAGGCATATCCTGGTGAGCCTATGAGGCATCCAGAGACCATGGCTCAGATTGCTCGCGCTTGTGAGCTTGGCGGTGCTGCCGCTATTAGGTGCCAGGGTTTGTCTGACATCTCTGCCATTAAGGGTAGGGTTGAAATTCCTGTTATTGGCCTTTGGAAAGAGGGTCATGAAGGCGTCTACATTACTCCTACGCTTCGCCATGCGCGTGCTTGTATTCACGCTGGCGCAGATGTTGTTGCCCTGGATGCAACAGACCGTTCAAGGCCAGATGGTAGAACCTTTGAAGAGACCGTTGCAGCTCTGCGCGCAGAGTCTGACGTACTGATTATGGCTGACTGCATGACTATGGATGATATCCGTCGTGCTGTTGCTGCTGGTTGTGACCTTGTTTCAACTACGCTTTCTCACAATAAGGCTGCTATTGATACAACGCTTGATGATGGTCCTGACATTGCCCTTCTCAAGCAGGCAACTACTGAGTTCCCAGGTATTGCTATCATTTGCGAAGGCCACGTGCACACGCCACAAGACGCAAAAGATGCTCTTGATGCAGGAGCTTGGGCAGTTGTTTCAGGTACTGCCATTACGCACCCGACTTCAATTACCTCTTGGTTTGCAGCAGCACTTGAGGATTAACGCTTGGAGCGGTAAGGTTTTCTCGTCACGTATTTAAGGAGCGCCTGTGAAGAAAAACGATCCTACATCTTCAGTTATTCCCGACATTGTCATTATTACGGGTATGTCTGGATCGGGTCGCACGCAGGCGCTTCATGTGTTTGAGGATATGGGTTATTTCTGTATTGATAACCTGCCACCAGCTCTTATTTTGCAGCTTTCTAACCTTGTGGGCATTAACACAGGTGTTGGCCGCCACTTGGCCGTTACCTGCGATTTGCGCTCACAAGGTCTTTTTGATGACATCTCTGAAGCTCTGAAGTCTCTTGCAGATCACGAGCTCACCTACAAGATTGTCTATCTGGACTCCTCAGACGAAGTGCTTATGCGTCGCTATAGCGAGAATCGCCGTCGTCATCCTTTAGCGCAGGAGGGAGAACATCTCTCATCTGCAATTTCTAAGGAGCGCGCACAGCTTCAAGACATAAAAGCACTGGCAGATGTTGTTCTAGACACCTCGTCCATGCGTACTAATACGTTAAAGAGTCGCCTTCGTCGCACATTTTCAGAGCTTGCTGAACAGCAGCTTATGGATGTTAGCGTGTTTTCCTTTGGCTTCAAAAATGGTTTGCCCGTTGAGGCTGATCTTATGATTGACGTGCGCTTCCTGCCCAATCCTTACTATGATCCAGAGCTCAGACCACTTACCGGTCTTGATGAGCCAGTAGCTCAGTTTGTCCTTCAGCATGGCACTACTAAGAAATTCCTCAAGTCTTGGTTTGAGCTGCTTGATGTAGTAATGCCTGGCTATGTGCAGGAAGGCAAGAGTTTGCTCTCTATTGCGGTAGGTTGTACAGGCGGCCAGCATAGAAGTGTTGCAATCGCACGTGCTACGGCAGAGCATCTTACTAGCCAGGGCTATCGCGTAACGCTGTTCCATCGCGATCTTGATGCGGCTCAGAAGAAGTCTCAGCAGGCTGAGTAGAAGTTAGTCTGTCATGTCCTATACTGCCTTGGTAAAAAATGAGCTGGTCAGCGTACCAGAAATTCAGACGGACTGTGAATTAGCCCAGCTTTCTGCTCTTATTCGTGTTTCCGGAACGTTGTCGATGCACGGTCCTGGTAAATTTGCCGTTCGCATTGTTACCGAGACAGGCACGGTTGCCCGTACGGTTATTAGCTCTTCTCGCCGTTTGTTTGATCTAGGTACTTCTGTTGAGTACCGTCGCTCTATCATGCATAAAAAACGCAACTATTTGCTTGAGATTTCTAACCAGGATTCGCTTGCAGAAGCACTTTCCGCTCTTGGTATTTATATACCGGGAGAAGGCCTGGTAAGCGGCATTCCTAAAAGCGTTATCCGCACCAAGCAAGCGCAGCGAGCTTTTTTGCGCGGAGCGTTTATGGCGGGCGGATTTTTGGCCGATCCCTTAAAAGATTTTCACTTAGAGATTGCTGTCTCGGGAGAAAGATTTGCCACTGAGCTGGTAAAACTTATGGGATCCATTGGTGTAAAGGCGCGTCTTAATCATCGTAATCGCCATACCAATGCGCTCATGCGCACCAGAGAAATTTATGCCGTCTACCTTAAGAGCTCTGACGACATCATCAAGTTTTTGCGAGAGATTGGTGCGCCTACTATGGCGCGCGCTATTGCGTTTACGCGTGTGCAAAAGCATTATCGCAACAACGTCAATCGAGTTGTTAACGCAGAGATGGCAAATCAAACACGCTCTTCAAATGCAGCGGCAGACCAGTTAGCGCTCATAGAAAAGGCCGAGAAACTCATTGGCCTCAGAGCTCTGCCACCAGCGGTTAGAGATTTTTGTCTTGCACGAAAAGATAACCCTGAGCTGTCATTATCAGCGCTGGGGGAGTCGTTTGTACCGCCCGTATCCAAGTCCGCTATGTATCACCGATTGCTTCGTTTGGAAAAAATCGTTCAGGATTTAGAAAAAGATGCATAAGTTATCGGCGAGTGCGGTAAAATACTCGGTGTACGGTTTAAATGTTAATGAATCCGGAGAATGGCTCTGGGTCACCGAAAGGAGCATTACGTATGGCAGTAAAGGTTGCTATTAACGGTTTTGGCCGCATTGGTCGCCTTGCGTTTAGGCAGATGTTTGGTCACGAGGGTTCCGAGATTGTTGCAATCAACGACCTTACTTCTCCAGAGATGCTTGCATATCTTCTGAAGTATGACTCTACTCAGGGCAACTATTCCCGCGATCACAAGGTAGAGGCAACTGACCACTCCATCATCGTTGACGGTCACGAGATTGTTATTTACAAGGAGGCAGACGCTAACAACCTGCCTTGGGGCGATCTCAACGTTGACGTTGTTCTTGAGTGCACCGGTTTCTACACTTCTAAGGACAAGGCACAGGCTCACATCAACGCTGGTGCTAAGAAGGTTGTCATTTCTGCTCCTGCAGGCAATGACCTCCCAACCATCGTCTTCAACGTTAACCACGAGACCCTCACTGCAGATGACAACATCATCTCCGCAGCTTCCTGCACCACCAACTGCCTTGCTCCTATGGCAAAGGGCCTCAACGACTTCGCAACTATCAAGTCCGGTATCATGACCACCATTCACGCATACACTGGTGACCAGATGATCCTCGACGGCCCACAGCGCAAGGGTAACTTCCGTCGTTCCCGTGCTGGTGCAGAGAACATCGTTCCTAACTCCACTGGTGCTGCTAAGGCTATCGGCCTTGTTCTTCCTGAGCTCAACGGCAAGCTTATTGGTGCTGCTCAGCGCGTTCCTACGCCAACTGGCTCCCTCACCAACCTCTATGCTGTTGTTGACAAGAAGGTCACCGTTGACGAGGTCAACGCTGCAATGAAGGCATATGCAGAGACCATCCCAGAGACCTTTGGCTACAACGAGGATGACATTGTTTCCCGCGACATCGTCGGCGAGACCCACGGCTCCATCTTCGACGCAACTCAGACCATGTGCTCTGACCTTGGCGATGGCACCACTCTTGTTCAGGTCACCTCTTGGTACGACAACGAGAACTCCTACACTTCCCAGATGGTCCGCACCATCAAGTACTTCGAGAAGTTCGTTGCTTAAGTTCTAGTTACATAGACGCCTTAGGCGCGGTCGCAGCATCTGCCGCGATCGCGCCTTCTTTTGTTGGAAACGTATTTAAAGGAGTGACATGGCTTTTACAAAGAAGACTGTCCGCGATGCAGATGTTGATGGTAAGCGCGTTCTTATGCGCGTTGACTTCAACGTGCCTCTAAAGGACGGCGTTGTTACTGACGACACCCGCGTTCGCGCTGCACTTCCAACCATCCAGTATCTTCTCGACCACAACGCAAAGGTCATCCTGATGAGCCACCTTGGCCGTCCAGATGGCACCGGCTTCCAGCCAGAGCTTTCCCTGCGCCCAGCTGCAGAGAAGCTTGCTGAGCTTCTTGGCCACGAGGTTAAGTTTGTTGAGGACACCTATGGCGAGAAGGCCCGTGAGGCCGTAGACGCACTCAAGGACGGCGAGGTTCTTGTTCTTGAGAACGTCCGTTTTGACAAGCGTGAGAAGAAGAACGATCCAGAGATTGCAAAGACTCTTGCATCTTATGGTGACATCTTTGTTCTTGATGCCTTTGGTACCGCTCACCGTGCACAGGGCTCTGTTGTTGGACCAGCAGCTTACCTTCCTGCATACGCTGGCTTCCTGCTTGAGAAAGAGGTTGATACTCTTACCTCTATCTTCTCTAACCCAGAGCGTCCACTTGTAGCTATCGTTGGTGGCTCCAAGGTTTCTTCTAAGATTGGTGTTCTTGATCACCTTATCGATTCCGCTGATACCCTTATCATCGGTGGCGGTATGGCATATACCTTCTTCCTGGCAAAGGGTTATACCGTTGGTACTTCTCTTCAGGAGCCAGACTGGATTGAGCGCGCAGGTGAGATGCTCAAGAAGGCAGAGGAGAAGGGTGTTAAGATTCTGCTTCCTGTTGACAACGTTGTTACCGATCACTTTGGTGAGGACGCTGTTGGCGAGGTAGTTCCTTCTGACCAGATCCCTGCAGACCGCATGGGTATGGACATTGGTCCTAAGACCGTTGAGCTTTACTCCGAGGCAATCAAGGGCGCAAAGACCGTCTTCTGGAATGGTCCTATGGGCGTCTTTGAGTTTGATCAGTTTGCAAAGGGCACCGAGGCTGTTGCTCGTGCTGTTGCAGATGCTGATTGCACCTCTATCATCGGCGGCGGCGATTCTGTTGCAGCAGTTAACAAGTTCCACCTTGCTGACAAGATGAGCTGGATCTCCACTGGCGGCGGCGCTTCCATGGAGCTCGTTGAGGGTAAGGCACTTCCAGGAGTGGAGGCGCTTCTCGATGCGTAATCGTATGATCGCAGGTAACTGGAAGATGAATGAGACTTTCGCTGAGGGCGTTGAGCTTGCTCAGGGAATTGTCGATCAGCTTGCTTCCGGTACCGGAAACGTTGACGTTGTTATTGCTCCACCTCTTGTAGACCTTAAGGGTGTTTCTGAGGTTCTTACTCAGACAAACTCTTCCGTTGCTCTCTCTGCACAGAATGTGTACTGGGAGGAGTCTGGTGCATTTACTGGTGAGACCTCTCCAGCAATGCTGACTTCTGTTGGTGCAACTTACTGCATTATTGGTCATTCCGAGCGTCGTGGCTACTTTGGCGAGACCGACGAGGACATTAACCGTAAGGCAAAGGCACTGATGGCTCATGACATCGTTCCTATTTCTTGCTGCGGTGAGTCTCTTGAGGTTCGCAACGCTGGTACTCACGTTCAGTTTGTTGTTGACCAGATTAAGGCAGATACCAAGGGTCTTGAGATTACCGATCCTTCCAAGTACGTTATTGCTTACGAGCCAATCTGGGCAATTGGTACTGGTATGACTGCAACTGCTGATGACGCACAGGAAGTCTGCGGCGCAATCCGTAAGACCCTGGTAGAGATCTTTGGTGCAGAAATTGCAGACGGTATCCGTATTCTTTACGGTGGTTCTGCAAAGCCAGAGAACGTTGGCGGCTTCCTCGAGAAAGAGGACGTCGACGGCGCACTTGTTGGTGGCGCATCTCTCAAGGCTGATTCCTTCGTTGCAATGGTAAAGAGCGCAATGAACTAAACTCTGACAAAGTTCCTTACCACCGGTGAGGTGCTTGTCCCATTTGTTAAGTTCTTGTTTGTTTTGCAACTTGGCACACGTCATTCCCAAAGGGGAGTGGCGTGTGCTATTCTTTTTTGTTGTACGTGAAAATAACTAGGGCTGGATCTTCTCGCCAGCAAGAGGGGGAACCTCGTGGGCGTTCTGAATACAATTCTTTTAGTGCTGTTTGTACTTTCTGGCATTTTGACGGTGCTGCTTGTCTTGGCACACTCTGGAAAGGGCACCGGCGTTTCTGACATGATTGCTGCATCTATGTATAACGCAAGCGCTGGTTCAGGCATTATGGAGAAGAACCTTGATCGCCTTACCATCATCACTACAACCATCTTCTTGGTCTGCGCAATTGTGATGGCTCTCACATTCCCCGTTGGTGCTATTGGCTAAACAGCTCCTTTTACTTTTGAATTTCCTGCCGAGAAACCCGAGTTTTTCGGCATTTTTTATTTGTAGCCTGCGGAGCATGTGAAAATTTGCTGTTAGGAATAACAGCAAAAAGGCTAGACGCGAAAGATAGTAGTTTTCTTTTACTTCTTAACAGAATTTTCAATAACGTTTCTCATATGTAAACAAATTTGATTGTGACCTGTACGCTGGAGTCAAACAGTCATTATATGTGGATACGTTTTACTGGGATTGGTATGCATAATCTTGCTTATCTAAGAGATATTTTTTGGGTTAAGCAGCTTATCCATGGTAAAATTGCACTTTGCTGTGTATTCACGGCATGTTTGTTGTAGGAATGCTAGGTTGCCATACCGAGAAAACCTCGCTTATCGGGTGGATAAGCGCAAGGCGGTGAGGAGAGTCAATGGCACGGTTTGTTTGGTACGTTACAAAGAGGATTTTGAGCTACATTGTGATGATTTTTGTTGCAACTTCGCTCACATTCTTCCTCGCATCATCATTTATGAACCCACGCTCCAACTTTGAGCAGCGTACTCCACGTCCTCCACAGGAGTCTATTGAGGAAAACCTGTATAGGACTAATCTGAATGATAAGACTCCAGTTATTGAACGTTATCAGGTTTGGGTTACCAATCTATTTACCAAGTTTGATCTTGGTATGACTCCAACAGGCGATAATGTTAACCGTGAGATGAGCTCTAAGTTTATGGCTTCTATTGAGCTTATGACTCCAGCAACTATTTTGTCAGTTGTTATTGGTGTTAGCCTGGGCGTTTATACCGCCCAACGTCAGTATCAGTGGCAGGACCGCTTCTTAAGTGGTGTTGCTTCGGTTTTGCTGGTTATTCCAACCGTTGTTATGGCAATCTTGATTGTTTTTGCAGCAATCGAGATTAACGCACGTGCCGGTTCTCGTATTTTCTACGTAACCGATCTTTCCAGTGGAGATACCGGAAACTTCTTCACTTGGCTCATTGACTTCCTCCAGCACATTATTCTTCCAACCATTGTTCTTACTATCGTAAGCTCCGTTGGTTACCACCTCTCTCAGCGTACGTACCTGCTTGACGAGATGCACGCAGACTATGTCCGTACTGCTCGCGCAAAGGGACTTACTCGTAAGAAGGCAATTCGTAAGCACGCTCTTCGCGTTTCTTTGATTCCAACCGCTGTTTCAGTTGCTTTCTCTCTTGCAGGTATCTTCACAGGTGCTGTTATGACCGAGAAGGTCTTTGCAATTCACGGTCTTGGTGAGTACTTCATTAACTGTATTAACAACAACAATATTCACGGTGCAGTTGCAGTTGCAGCATTCTCTGGCGCAATGACTCTCGTTGGCGCTCTTCTGGCTGACCTCTTTGCTGCTGCTCTTGATCCACGAATTAAGATGAGCTAAGGAGGCGGACATGTCTAAAGAAGAGCTTCAGAACAAAGACGAGAAAAACGTCTCCATTGATGCAGGTCTTACTAACGCTGAGCGTGAGCTTCAGGCAGATGCTAAGTCTGACAATAAAGAAGTTAAAAGAATTAGCTATGCTGGCCTGATTGCAAGGCGTTTCTTCCGCCAGCGTTCTGCAGTAATCGGTTTGATTATTCTTGGAATTATGGTTCTCATTGCAGTTTTTGGACCATATGCCACCCCATTTAATTACACAGATGCTGACTTTACTGCAATTAACATGGCTCCTAATGCAAAGCATTGGTTTGGTACTGATGGTGCTGGCATTGACCTGTATGCCTGCGTTGTCCACGGCCTTGGTCGTTCGTTGACCATTGGTATTAGCTACGCAATCTTGACTACTATCATCTCTGCAATTATTGGTACTGCCATTGCCTATGTCCGTGGCATTCCAGAGAAGATTGGTATGTGGCTTCTTGATATGCTCATGGTCATTCCTAGCTTCTTGCTGGTTGCTATGATTGTTCGTGCAGCAGGTGGTGAGTCTGGTTGGCTCATGCTTATCTTTGGTCTGACTGCTTTTGGTTGGATTGGCCGCGCGCGTACTATCCGCACCATGGCTCTGTCTTTGCGTGAGAGAGATTACGTCAAGGCTGCTAAGTACATGGGTGTTCCACCATTTACCATCATTGTTCGTCACCTTATTCCAAACCTTGGTTCAATTCTTATTATTGACTTGGTCTTGGCTGTTATTGGCGGCGTTAACTCTGAGACTGCATTCAGCTTCTTGGGCCTTGGTATTAAGGCACCAGATACTTCTCTTGGTTACCTTCTGAGTGCTGGTTCTTCTGCAATGCTTACTACTCCATGGATGATTTTGATTCCATCGGCATTTCTGATTGTTGTTTGTGTTGGCCTGCAGCTCATCGGCGATGGCCTTCGCGATGCCTTTGACCCTTATTCACGCGCTGCTGGTAGCGTCAAAGATCAGGAAGAGGATTCTTCCAAGGATGACGCTCAGCTTGGTGATCTTGAGGGTAGCATCGTTTCTGAAGAAACTACGGAGCGTGCATAATGTCTGACACTACTACTACTTCAACAAAGCAGGGAAGTGTAGAGATGGACGATGTCCTTCGCTACGAGCTGCTTGAGTCAAACGGTCCAAAGGGTGCTCCAACAGGAGATCCAGTTCTTTCTGTTCGTAACCTTAAGGTTTCCTTTAATACTGAGGCTGGTCGTGTAGACGCAGTTCGCGGTGTTAACTTTGACCTTTGGGGCGGCCGTACTCTTGGTATCGTAGGCGAGTCTGGTTCTGGTAAATCAGTAACTGCTCTGTCTCTTATTGGTCTTCTTGATGACAACGCTCACGTTACTGGCTCTATTAAGCTTGGTAATGAGGAGCTCATTGGTAAGACCGACGAAGAGATGTCAGAGCTTCGTGGCACTAAGATTTCTATGATCTTCCAGGATCCACTGTCTGCTTTGACTCCAATGTTCTCTATTGGAGATCAGCTTGCAGAGGCTCTGCTTACCCACAATCCTCATATGAGCAGGTCAGACGTTCGTAAGCGTTGTATTGAGCTTCTCTCCATTGTTGGTATTACTGACCCAGAGAATCGTCTGGATTCTTTCCCACATGAGTTCTCTGGTGGTATGCGTCAGCGTGTTGTTATTGCAATTGCAATTGCAAACAATCCTGACATCATCATTGCAGACGAGCCAACCACTGCTCTTGACGTAACTATTCAGGCTCAGATTCTTGACGTCTTGAAGGTTGCACAGAAAGAGACGGGCGCAGCAGTTGTTCTGATTACTCACGACCTTGGTGTTGTTGCAGGTACCGCTGATGACATTATGGTTATGTATGCAGGCCGTGGCGTAGAGCGCGCAAGTGTTGATACGCTTTTTGCTGAGCCTCGTCATCCTTATACCATGGGCCTTCTGGGTGCTGTTCCAAAACCTCACCTTCAGGCAGAGCATAGGCTTGTTCCTATTAAGGGCAATCCACCATCACTTGCTGCCATTCCAACTGGTTGTCCTTTTAACCCACGTTGTCCTATGGCTACCGAGGAATGCTCCAAGAAAGAGCCAGTGCTGCTTCCTGCAAATGCTGCTGAGGGCCACCTAGCATCTTGCCACCACCTTCAGGAGATTTGCGAGAAGAACCTCACCTATGCTGAGGTGTATCCAGACTTTGAGCCAATCCTTCCAAAGTGGGTTGATGTACCTCGTAACGAGCGTCCTGTTGTACTCAAGGTTGAGAATCTTACCAAGACTTTCCCTGTTCAGGGTAAGGGCTTTATTAGACGCAGCAAGGGCACTATGACCGCAGTTGACCGTGCAAGTTTTGAGATCCATGAGGGAGAAACCCTTGCGCTTGTTGGTGAGTCTGGTTCTGGTAAATCAACAACTCTGATGCAGATTATGGATTTGCTGAAGCCTGAGGATGGTCGTATTACGGTTCTTGGCAAAGATGTTGCTGAGCTTAAGAATGCTGCACAGCGTAGAGAGCTGCGTAAAGATCTTCAGGTTATCTTCCAGGATCCAATGAGTTCTCTGGACCCACGTATGCCTGTCTATGACGTTTTGGCTGAGCCACTTCAGGCACAGGGTTGGAACAAAGAGGATATTAATACTCGTATTGGCGAGCTTATGCGTCTGGTTGGTATCAACCCAGACTATGTTGACCGCTTCCCATCCCAGTTCTCTGGTGGTCAGCGTCAGCGTATTGCTATTGCTCGTGCTCTTGCAACAAGTCCAAAGATTCTTCTCTTGGACGAGCCAATTGCATCTCTGGACGTTTCCATTCAGGCAGGTATTATTAACCTCCTTGAGGATCTTCAGGTTCAGTTGAAGATTTCTTATCTCTTTGTTGCTCACGATCTTGCTGTTATTCGTCATATTTCTGACACGGTTGCTGTTATGCACCTGGGCAAGATTGTTGAGTACGGTGAGACTGAAGACGTCTTTACTAACCCACAAGATCCTTACACTAAGGCGCTTCTCTCGGCTATTCCAATTCCTGATCCAAAGATTGAGCGTACCCGTGAGCGCATGATTTATCAGGATGGTAAGCTGGTTCCTGCTACTCACATCTCTAACGAGTAACAAAGATTCAATAAATTTTCTGAAAACCCGCACTTAAAACTAGGTGTGGGTTTTTCTTTGTTACAAATAGTGAACGAGGTTGTTACGGGAATGTTTCTGCTATGGAGTATTTTCAGGCAATTTCGTATAGTTAAGTGAATATCTGTAGGCCTTTAACGAAATGGGTGATCATATGGCTGACAGTTTTTCCCGTCGTTCGTTCTTTGCTCTGACTGGAATCACCGCCGCAGGTCTTGGCCTTGCTGGTTGTGCTCCATCAAATCCTCAGAGCAGCTCTACCACCACAGGTACTGAGCCACAGGACGGCTCTCCTGCAAACACTCCTCTGGATCAGCTTCCACTTCCAGAGAAGGGCAAGACGTACAACAATCCTAAGTCTCGTGATGAGGTTAAGGATGGCGGTACTCTGACTCAGCCAATCAACGAGATTGGTCCACAGTGGAATTATTACCAACTTGCTGGTAATACCTCTTACATGAACATCCTTCACGGTCTTATCAACCCTCGTGACCTGTTCCTTAACAATGCTGATGGCGATAAGTTTGAGCCAAACAAGGATTACATCAAGGACTTCAAGGTAGAGGAGAAGGACGGCAAACAGGTTGCTACCCTGACCTTCACTGATCAGGCCACCTTCAACGATGGTACCGCTATTGATTGGACCGCAATTCAGACCGCATTCATCACTATGTGTGGTCAGAATAAAAAGTTTGCGGTTTCTTCAACTGATGGTTATGACAAGTATGAGTCTGTTGAGCAGGGTGATACTGCTAAGACTGCTGTTATTACCATGAAGGAGGCAGTCTATCCAATCGAGAGCATCTTGAGCTATGCTCTGCACCCAAAGCTTCAGGATCCAGACTTCTTCAACAATGGTTACAACAATGAGCCACACAACGAGCTTGGTTCTGGTCCTTATATTGTTGATTCTTTCGATGACTCTGCTGTAACCTTTAAGCCAAATCCAAAGTGGTGGGGTGACGCTCCTAAGCTTGATACCCTTGTCTACAAGCAGATGGATACCCAGGCTTCCATTAACGCATTCAAGAACGAAGAGACTGATACTACTGGTACTTCCGTCGCAGGTTCTGCTGAGCTTCTTTCTAACTTCTCCGGTCTTGGTGATAAGGCTCAGATTCGCCGTGGTCTTGGTATGTCTATTGCTGTTATCGAGCTTAACTCTACTCGCGGTGCTCTTCGGATGTTGCAGTTCGTAAGGCATTCTGCCAGGTTGTTGATCCTGCAACTATCGTTTCCATTGTCTTCCAGGGTGTTAACTGGAAAGAGGACGCACCAGGCTCTATGCTTTGGCCTTATTGGGCAGCTGGTTATGACAACAACCTCCCAGACGATATCAAGAACCTCAAGTCTGCTGACGAGCGCAAGGCTGCTGCAAAGAAGACCCTTGAGGACGCAGGCTACAAGCTCAATGGCGATTACTACGAGAAGGACGGTCAGCAGGTAACCTTTAGTTACACTCTGTTCGGCGACGGTACTACTGTTAAGAACCGTGCTGCTGCAATCCAGAAGATGTGCAAGGATGCTGGTATTAACCTTACCCTTGATTCTCACCCATCTTCTGAGTTCTCTGATGTTCTTACCTCTGGCTCTTGGGATGTCTGCCTCTTTGGTTGGGTTGGCTCTTCAACTTCTTACAACAACGGTGGTCAGCTCTATGGTTCTGAATCTGGATCCAACTTTGGTCAGCAGGGCTCCGCAGAGACCGATGAGATGTTTGCAAAGGTTGTCTCTACCAAGGACTTTGATGAGCGCATGAAGCTCATGAATGAGGCTGAGAAGAAGATGATGCAGACTTACGCATATCTTCCTGTCTACACTGGTCCAGACTGCTACGTTGTTAAGAAGGGTCTTGCTAACTTTGGTCCTTCACTCTTCCAGAGCACACCAGCAACCATTGTTGGTTGGCAGAAGTAAGCAAGGGACAAGGCGATCTTCTCGCAAAGTTCTTTTGAGAAAAGTTTTTAATTTTTCTCAGTAAAGTTGCTTGAAGATGTGTTAGTATATCCCTCGCTGCAAAGCAAGTCGGAGTGGCGGAATTGGCAGACGCGCTAGCTTGAGGTGCTAGTGGCCTACTAACGGCTGTGCGGGTTCAAGTCCCGCCTCCGACACCACGAAATTTCGGCGGATCTCTTCGGAGGTCCGCCTTTTTCGTATACTTAGGCAATATGATTTGTTTTTCCTTGTTGGTAAGGAGTGACTGTGGCAGATAACAAGCTGAGTGTAAGGCGTGTTGAGGGAGTTGTCGACGGAACCGTTGCCGCAACTCTGTCTCAGTTGCTGCGCCTGACCAGCGATGCAGTCATTGTTTTTAATATGGAGGGCATGGTTCTTCTCGCCAATGAGGAGGCCGAAAGCCTATTTGCTAAGGAAGACGGCACCATTGCCGGCCTGGATGTTCGCTTTTTGTTCACGCCGGCAAACCAAGAAAACTTGCAGAAACCGTTCTTTGTAGAGTCGTTGCCGTTTGCGATTGATGGCTCCACTTCCATGGTGGCTGCTCCTGCTCATGACGGAACGTCGCAGGTTTTGAGTGTGCGTGCAGATTATGTGGGTGCGCCTACACAAGCTATTGTTTTGACTGCCTCTAAGCTTCGTGACATGGCTAGCCCTATGCACGATGATGAACGAATGGTGTTGGACCTTCGCCGAGCCAATAAGAGGCTCTCAGGAGCGCTTCAGATTGTTTTGGACACGCTTGACTCGGAAGATATGGGTCAGCTTATCGAGCGCGTGTTAGAAGAGCTCTCAGAGACTGTCGAGGCTGATGGTGCGCTTATCTATCTTGCTGAGCAAGACGGGTACCACCTTCATGGTGCAACGGAGTCTTTGAGAAGTGCGTCATTGGATAGAATTCCTCGCTACTTTGCATTTAACAGCTCTCTGGAGCGTTTGACGTTTTATTCCGAGCACGCACTTCGCTTGCATACCATGCCTTTGAACTCTAGCGCGCTCAAGCAGGGAAGAGTTAAAAAGCGCAACCTTGTTAACGAAGAAACTCGTGAGGTCATAACTGTTGACTCAAGTCATTTACCTCCGTTTACCAGCTTTCTTGTGGTTCCAGTGTGGTTTGGTGGCCACATTGTTGCTCTGATTGAGGTGGGCTGGGAGCGTAAGCGCGCGCTTTTGGTTGAAGACGCAAGACTTCTGGACTCCATTGCAAATTACCTCTCGGTGCAGCTTGTAGGCGCGTTGTCGGCCATGAGAACGCAGCGTAGAGACACGCTTCGCGAGGCATTAGCTCGCGTGCGTCAGGGGTTGCTTCATAGCGCTGCAGAGGGCGAGAAGATCTCTGGCGAACGTTTGCAGCAGGTAATGAGGTCGGTGGGCACCGATCTTTATGCACAGGTTTTCTCGGTAGATTGCTGTGAGGTAACGGGTAACGTTACGCTCCAAGCGCTTGGCACTGAGCAAGCTGCGGCGGCGGTTGACGGCGCGCAGGGCGCAGCGGAGGCAGGCGGCGTGCAAGCTGCAGCTGGGGTCGGCGGCGCACAAGCTGCGGCGGAGGTTGACGGCGCGCAGGATGGCGGCAACCAGATTGCGCTTCCATCGACGGTTGAGGGACTCAAGACAGGAGAGGGCGAGGCGTCAGTTAAAGAGGTTGCGCTTGAATCTGAACTGAGTCGCGCGCTTGCTGCACAGGGTCTGCCTTGTAAGGGAGCTGTGCTTTTCTTGGGCAAGTTTGCTGGCGAGCAGCATACCTGGCTTTTCTTGCGAGAAGAAAACGCTGAGCCCTTAAGCGACATTGAGCTTGATTTCTTGGACCGCGTGATGCTTCTGGTTCACTCGTTGGCCGTTGGTGCCGAAGAGAGCCAGCAAAATAAGCATATCTCCCAGGCGTTGCAGTCGGGTATGAAGAATGACCTCCAGCAAGTTGAAGGAATCTCTGCCGAAGGTATCTATTCATCTGCAACCGCCGACGCGTTTGTTGGTGGCGATTTCTATAGCATGATTAAGCTGCCAGGCCGTCGCGCGTGCATCATTATGGGTGACGTTTCTGGCAAGGGTATTGAGGCGGCATCTATCTCGTCCGCAGTTAAAACGGCACTTTCTGCCTATGCGTGGGAGGGAAGAACTCCTGCTCGTATGGTGGCAACGCTGAACGAATTCTTGCTGGGCTTCTCAAGGGTTGAGACGTTTGCAACGCTCTTTGTTGGTATTGTTGACCTTACAACTTCATCGCTGACCTACTGCTCCGCTGGTCATCCACCTGCGATTTTGGTGTCTGCTCAATCGGGCGACGCTGAGCTTTTGGACGTACAGTCGGGCGTTGTGGGCGCGTTTCACGACATGGAGTACAAAAACGGTACGATTCGCTTACATGAGGGCGATATCCTGCTGCTTTACACCGATGGAACCACAGAGGCTCGCAGTCCCGAAGGCGCGTTCTTTGGCGAGACCGGCCTGCGAGACATGATTATGAACGAGGTTCCTCGTGGCTTTGACGGCCTGCTCAATAGGTTCTTGAGCACGCTTGACCGCTATACTGGCCGAAGGCTTGACGACGACGTTGCCATGGTGGCCCTGCGCTTCGATGAGCTTGGCAGCGCCGACTCTGGCGAGAAGAACAACTAGACGATTTCTCGCCAAGGAGACGATTTTCTCGTCAAAAAATGCAGATATCTGAAATTCTTGTTGCTGCGCGGGAACAAGAAACGTATGTATACGCAGCCAAACATAGCAGTTGTTTCAGTCAATACTGACCTTGACGTGAGGGGAGTCCCGCGCGTGAAGGCTCAGATTGAGCAGCTCATTGATAGCGGCTGTAGAAGAATTGTGCTGAATATGTCGGAGGTTTCGTACATCGATTCATGCGGCATGGGCTTTATTGTGTGCGCTGTTCGACGTATGAAGACGCTTGGTGGCCTTATGAGCTTGACCAACGTGCAACCAACGGCGTTTAAGGCCTTGGTGCGCATGGGTCTTATCGACTTCATGCCAATAAGTACCTGCGCTGCAAAGTCGCGCGTGACTCCGCTTGCGCCGGGCACGCATCCATCGTTCCAGACAACGTTTAGAGTTGATCCCAATAAAATGTGCGACGCTCGCTCAAGGGCTATCGCGCTGCTGAAGACGCTGCCGTTTACCTCGGATCAAAAGTTTGACATTGAACTTGCAGTTGGCGAAGCTATTGGCAACGCCGTTGATCACGCGTGCGAGAAGGGCGTTCTGACCACGGTTTCCGCGTATCCAGATAGGGTGGTCATTGACGTCTCGGATTGCGGCAGCGGCTTTAGCATTTCCGATGAGGAGGAACCTCCCGAGACTGGCCAGTTTGCCGAGCGTGGTCGCGGCGTCAAGTTGATGCGCCTGCTTATGGATGCCGTGTCTATCCAGGAGAAACCTTCCGGCAACGGCACCGTCGTCCGCCTGGTCAAGATGATGCGCTAGGGCGTGCGAGCGCGGGCGGGTCGCAAGGCGATTTCAACCCGGTATCTACTTCGTGTGGATACCGGGTTTCTTGTGCGGAAATGCTGGGAGTGGACGGGTTTCTCGCCAGGCGGGTGGCGCGAGCTGGGCGTACGCTTGAGCGCGCCTGATTTTTTCGTCAAGTCTGAACGATTTGCCTGAAAAGCACACCTAGTCTGAGCTATTTGCCGGTTTTTCTCGCCAAGTCTGAGTAAATTTACTCAGACATGGTGAGGTTTTCAGGCTCGCAAAATTTGGAGACAGCACCCTAGTTAGAACGTGCCTGATTTCTGCAAAGAATCTGTAACTTCTGCCTAAATAAGTAAAAGAATCGGTGGATTTGCCTGATTTTGTAAAAGAATCGGTGTCACAAATACAGATTCTTTGCACTTTTCAGGCGCGTCTGACTAAAACCCAAGCAAGCACGGTTATGCGCGACAAAAAGAAACCCCAGCCGAAGCTGGGGTTGTCAATTCACTGGAGGCGAGACCCGGATTCGAACCGGGGATAAAGGCTTTGCAGGCCTCTGCCTTACCACTTGGCCATCTCGCCATATGAAAAAGGCCGAAACGAATCCGGCCGAAAAATCATGGAGCGGGCTACGGGGTTCGAACCCGCGACCTCAACCTTGGCAAGGTTGCGCGCTACCAACTGCGCTAAGCCCGCGAACGCGAGGAATAATATACGCAAGTTCACGGCTGAGTGCAAGTGTAAATTTCAAAATCGTCAAACTTTTTTAGAAAAGTCACGAATCCTCATGCGCTCAAGAGGTGGATTTTTCTTGCAAATCTTACAAATAAGAGCAGGTAGATTGCCAAGTGTGACCGCTTGCCGTATCATAGAACAAGAACTTTTGAATGAGGTTGTATGTTCTTTATTGTCGCGTCGCTCATAGCTCTTTTGACGCTTGCGTATCTTGTCGCAAGCGGTTTTGTTCGCGTGGTGCGCTATTTTTGGGGCTGGCTTTCGTCTGGCGAGAAGATCGATGGGCTCGCAGGTGACGCTCCTAGCGCTGCATCGGACGCACCTGACGGCGCTACCGGTGCCGCATCAGCCGCACCGTTCTCCAAGCCAAAACCAACGCAAGCCGAGCTTTCGGCGTACTTGGACAAGATGCATCTTGGCTGGTACCAGGTGGTTATTCTCTTCATTGTGGGTTGCATGGCTGGCCTTCTTATCGAAGAGATCTGGATGCTCATTACCGCCGGCCTGACCGAGAGCAGGGTGGGACTTATTTGGGGACCGTTCTCTCCACTTTATGGAACCGGCGCGGTGTTTCTGACGGTAATTTGCTACCAGCTGCACAAGCATCACGCCAATAACCTGGTCATTTTCTTGGTTTCAGTTGTTGTTGGCGGCACGCTTGAGCAGCTTACCGGCTGGGGAATGCAAGAGATTTTCCACTCGGAGTCATGGACGTATGCCCATCTTCCAGACGCAATCACACAGTGGGTGGCCTGGCGATTCTTAGGCTTTTGGGGCATTTTGGGCCTCATTTGGTGTCGTGTCATCATGCCTCGCGCGCTCTACAAGATTGGCGAGCCAACATCAAAAAGGCAAGCAATTTTTGTTACCCTGCTTACGGTGTATCTTGTTGCCGACATCACTATGACGGTGGCGTGTTTGGCGAGAAAAGCTCAGCGAGACGCTGGTATTCCTCCGACAAACGCGTTTGAGATGTGGGTAGATAATCACTACGATGACAGCTTTGTATCTGCTCGATTCCAGAACATGACGTTTACGTCGCCAGATTCGCCTGACAAGTCATAGCCGTCGTGCACCGACCGCTGGCCTACCTGACAGCAAGTCGCCGATCGCCGCAAGACCGCCGGCCCGACAGCAAGACCGCCCGCAAGACCGCGAGAAACCCAAAGGATTTGTAATGCACATGCCTTCTGCAAAACCAGAACATCCAACAGGCAACGTGTACCTGGACTTCGCCGCAGCGACACCTATGGATCCACGTGTAGTTGATGCAATGATTCCGTACTTCACCGAGAAGTTCTATAACCCATCGGCACCATATGCGCTGTCTCGCCAGGTTCGTGACGAGGTGGAACGTGCACGTGCTGTCTTGGCACACGCTATCGGCGCTCGTCCAGGAAACGTGGTGCTCACGGCAGGTGCTACAGAGGCAAACAACTTGGCGTTTGCTACGGTCTCGGAAGACGCGCACGTTATCGTTGACGCCATTGAACATGAGAGCGTTCTAGCGTGCGCAGGGATTTTCTCGCACAAGACACTTCGCGTAGAAGCAGACGGTCGCGTGGATCCAGAGCGGGTTGCAAAAGCGCTCAAACCAGAGACCGAGCTGGTTTCCATTGAACTTGCAAACGGCGAGATTGGCACCATCCAGCCTATCCGCGAGATTTCGCAGGTGCTTGCCAAGGAGCGCTCACGCAGACTTGCGGCAGGGGAGTCTCGTCCGCTGCACTTGCACGTAGACGCTTCTCAGGCAGCAGCATACTTGAGCGTAAACGTGTCGTCTCTGGGCGTAGACATGCTGACGCTTTCTGCGGCAAAGCTTTCTGGCCCCAAGCAGGTAGGTCTTCTGTGGGCTTCTGACGATGTGCGCTTAAAGCCGTTGGTACTCGGCGGCGGGCAAGAGGGCGGCGTTCGTTCAGGTACAGAGAACGTCGCGGGCGTCATTGGCTTTGCGTGTGCTTTAGCGCTTGCTGATGAGACTCGCACTGACGAGGCAAAACGGGTTTCTCGCCTTAGAGATCAGTTACAAGAGCTGCTTTGCACAGAGTTTCCGCAGATGATTGTCTCGGGGCCAAAGAACGCCAAGCTAAGGCTTCCCAATTTGCTGCATGTTTCTTTCCCAGGACTTGAGGCTCGTCGTCTGGTCATTCTGCTGGAGCGCCTGGGCGTGTCAGTGGGAACAGGCTCTGCGTGCGCCGCATCAAAAATGCAAATATCTCACGTGCTCGAGGCAATTGGAGCACCGCGAGAAGTAGCTGCGGGAAGCCTCAGGTTGACGCTTGGAAGAACTACCACAGAAGACGACATCTTGTACGCAGCTTGGGCAATCGCTGAGGCTGTTAAGCAGGAGTCCGCTCGTGTAGGAGTGACATGGGAGAATTAGTTTACCTTGGCATGAGTGGTGGCGTTGATTCAGCGCTGTCCGCGGCCTTGCTTCTTGAGGCGGGCTACAACGTCAAGGCTATCTATATGCGTAACTGGTCAAAGGACCTGCCAGGCTTTAAGTGTCCCTGGGCAGATGACTTGGCTGATGCTGAGCGCGTCTGCGTAACGCTGGGCATTGATTTGGACGTGTGGGACTGTGAGGCCGAGTATAAAGCTACCGTTGTGGATTACCTGCTTGATGCCTATGAGCACGGCCGTACGCCTAATCCAGACGTTATGTGCAACCAGACGGTCAAGTTTGGCACCTTTGCAGAACGTGCTTTTGCAGAGGGTGCCGATTTTGTTGCAACAGGTCACTATGCACAGAACGTTCCGGGCACCAAAAAACTTTTGCGTGCCGCAGATGCTCACAAGGATCAGACGTATTTCCTATGGCGTGTACCAGGTCATTTGTTTGAACGCACGCTTTTTCCTATTGGACACATTGCCACCAAGGCAGAGGTTAGGGCTCTGTGTGCAGAGCGAGGTCTGGGCATAGAAACTAAGCCAGACTCCGACGGCATTTGCTTCATTGGCCCCGTTGGCTTGCGCACATTTTTGCTAGATACCTTCCAGAAAAAGCAGGGCGACGTCATTGAGTGGGAAACAGGCAAGGTCCTTGGTACCCATGACGGAGCATTCCTCTTTACCGTTGGCCAAAGAAAAGGCCTGAACATCGGTGGAGGTCCTGCTCGCTATGTAGTAGCAACCGACACGCTTAAGAATGTGGTCTACGTTACCTCTGACCTTAACTGCTCTGCGTTGTGGACTCGTCGTATGGAGCTCTCGGACATGCACTGGATTTCTGGAGAACCTGCAGCTAACGGTAGGTATGTGGTCAGAACTCGTCACACAGGCGCACTGGTTCCCGTAACGTTTACGCTCACAGATAATCAATGTGGATTTATTGAATTTGATCAGCCGGTAAAAACTGTTGCAGCAGGTCAATCAGCGGTTTTGTACGATGGCCAGGAAGTTTGTGGCGGTGGCATTATTGAGGCCGACAAGGGTATACTTGAGCGGTTCATGTAAAATGAAAAGCAGGTAGGTGGCGAGAAACCCTTTGAGGTTGCATCGTTTACCTGAAAAGAGTGTTGTTTCTGTACACGTATTGTGATTCAGAGTCCAAGGAGGTGCCCATGGATCGCCCAGATGGCGCGTCTGAAACCGAGCACCCCTCATCTACACCGAAGGTAACGATGAAGATTGGATCTACAACCGTTAAGGGTGTTTCAACTAAAAAGCCTAAGATTAGTGTTGCTCCAACTTCTTCATCTGAGCAGGTAGAAGAGGCAAAAGAGAGCTTTGGTCAAGTTAGAAAGAGCATTCTCTTCCTCTTTGCGGTTGTAATACTGTACGCACTCTATATCGTTTTCTCTGGTCAGTTTGATGAGTTTGTTGTTGCTCTAGCAGACGTAGATACAGGTTGGCTTATTGCTGGCGCTCTTTGCTACTTTGTCTACTATTTCCTGGGTATTCTCGCCTATGTAATTTCAGTCATTACAGACCCCGAGAGTCCTGTTGGTGTCCGTGACCTGATGAGCGTTGAGGCGTCGGGCATCTTCTTTATGAACCTCACGCCAAACGGTGCAGGTGCTGCTCCTGCTCAAATTTATCGCCTCACTCGTGCGGGTATTTCCGTTGGTCAGGCAGGAGCTTTACAGTTCACACGTTTTGTTATGTACGAGGCAGGCGAGGGCATCTTTGCAGCTCTGATGCTTATCTTTAGGGCCAATTATTTCTACGAGCAATTTGGCGATGTAACCGTTATTGGCGTTATTTTGTTTGGCGCAAAGATAGTGATGGTTGCAGTTATCTTGGCCATTTGCCTGCTTCCTAAAATGGTTAAGACCGTGGGCAACTGGGGCTTAAGGCTGCTTTCACGTCTTCGTATCGTAAAGCAGTACGACCACTGGCATGGCATCATTAACACGCAGGTAGATGAGTTCTCAAACGGCTTTAAGACTGCCGCAAAGAACATCCCAGAGATGTGCGTTGTTCTGCTTGTAACACTGCTTCAGCTTGGCTGCCTCTATGCACTGCCATACTTTGTTTTGCGAGCACTTGGCCAGCCTGCAGACCTTCTGACCTGCCTTGCATCTGGATCAATGCTTGAGCTCTTGACCTCGGCCATTCCACTTCCTGGTGGTACTGGTGGTGCAGAGGGTGGCTTTGCCTTCCTGTTTGGCCATATGTTTGGCGAGGAAATTGCCGCAGGCTTTGTGCTTTGGCGCGCTATTGAGTATCTGCTTCCAACTATGGCCGCAAGCATGCTTTTGGGCCTTAGATCTCATGATCACGAGCCTATCTACCACAAGTGGAACCGTTTCCGTCAGCGTTTCTCGGCTTTTGTAAATGGCGAGAAAGGCGCTGTTGCTTCTACATCGTCTCGTCCAGAGACCTCTGGCATTCAAATTAAGGTTAAGCGTAAGAAGTAGGGAAGAAGTAAGGAAGAAGAGCCAGAATGTGGCTTGATACGTATCTTTGCTCTATTGGACCGCTGCGTGTGCAGTACTTGTAAAAGAAAGCATCCTTATGCGTAAACCACCAAATCCTATTTTGATTATTCTGGCACCTATTCTTATTGCCGTTGCCGTTGGTCTTGTCTATGATCTTCAGAATTTCTTACAGGACATTCCGGAAATACGTGACAATCCAATGCTCTTAGCAGGCGTAGCTGTGTTTATACCAATGCTTGTGGCTTTGGTTAAGGACACATTTGACGCGCACGGACTCTAGATGAAGGCTATTTTTGTTGTGTTGGCTTTGAGAAAAAGAACAGGTATATTCCAAATCCAAGTTTAATTGCTGCATCAATATAGGCAGTTATTGTTAGTGGGATGTCTGGAAAAATATAACCTATAGCAACATTGATGGCACAGAGTATAGCCAGATAAATCATCGATTTTCCGTGCACAAAGTAATAGAGGAAAAAATGCAGTGCCGTGGCCATTAACGCACCCAACCAAATAAGTCTCCAGTTTTCAGTTGCAAAAAATGGTCCACCTAATAAAAACATCAAAATGAATAAGAAAATCACCGCGTATAGAGACATTTTGTTCTGGAACTTACTTGAAGGACCATCGGAAAACTTATTGAGAACTTTCTTATTTGTATTTATGGATAAGAAGGCTGCAACATATCCAAAGCTAAATACGGACATATTGATAATCTGTTTTCCACCTATTACGGTAGCTGCAAAAATGATGAGAGCTACAACAATTAACCAGAGACCGCATGATTTCTTATAATTAAAGTGAAGCTTCTCGTCTTTGTTATATTCCAGAAAGTTCATAAGTTTCTCCCTCAATCGAACGACTTGCTATAATACTTCTGACCGTATGCTTTTACAATCCAGTTGCCTATTTTTTAATAATTGAGGTGCAGAAGACGTACGGGTTTAAAAGGCGGTCATTCATTTGATAGCCCGCGGTATTTAAATAGTCATCAATGCATTGACAAGACGCTCTTGTGCAAATTTCTAAAAAAGTTGAGTTTGACGGTTGCAAGAGGGGCGGGTTTCTCGTAATATATCCCTTGCTGCATCCCCAGCAGCAAACACATTCGGGCGTTTAGCTCAGGGGGACGAGCGCTTCCCTGACACGGAAGAGGTCATAAGTTCAAATCTTATAACGCCCACCAACTGTTCACAGGTCAGAGTAATCTGGCCTGTTTCTTTTTGTGGATATAAATAGTAATCATTATTGTTATTGACAAAAGAGTTAAAGAGAGTAAACTTCTAAATAGCACGTTTTATAAGTTGTTTTACTTACAGAAAGGAACTGACTATGTCTCTTATTGGTAAGGAAATTGGTGATTTTAAGGTAAACGCATTCCACAACGGTGACATCACTGAGGTAAGCAAGGAGTCCACACTGGGCAAGTGGAGCCTGTTCTTCTTCTATCCAGCTGACTTCACCTTTGTCTGCCCAACCGAGCTTGAGGATCTTGCAAACAACTACGACAAGTTCCAGGCTGCTGGTGCAGAGGTTTACTCTGTTTCCTGCGACACCGAGTTTGTCCACAAGGCATGGCATGAGGAGTCCGAGCGTATTTCTAAGGTAACCTACCCAATGCTCGCAGACCCAGCTCACGTTCTTGCAAGGAACTTTGAGGTTCTTATCGAGGATGCTGGCCTTGCTGAGCGCGGTGCCTTCATTGTTGACCCAGAGGGTGTCATTCAGGTTGAGCTTGTTACCGCTGGTGGTATTGGTCGTAACGCTGAGGAGCTTCTCCGCCTTCTCCAGGCTGCACAGTTTGTTGCAGAGCACGGTGACCAGGTTTGCCCAGCTAAGTGGCAGCCAGGCGCTGAGACCCTGAAGCCAAGTCTTGACCTTGTTGGTCAGCTCTAAGATTTAGGAGCTTACAATGACCGACGTCAAAGACCTCTACGACGCGGTGATTATCGGCGGTGGGCCAGCTGGGCTCACCGCCGCCCTCTATCTGGCCCGCGCTCGCTACCGTGTTCTAGTTGTCGAGAAGGACCATTTTGGCGGACAGATCACTATTACTAATGAGGTCGTTAATTACCCGGGAGTTTTCTCTACTAGTGGCTCTGAACTCTCAGAAACCATGCGTAAGCAGGCTGAGGCCTTTGGTGCAGAGTTTTTGCTGGCAGAAGTTACTGACTTGGACATGTCCGGAGATGTTAAGGTAGTTCACACCACCAAAGGTGAGCGTCCCTGCCTCTCCGTTCTTCTCGCCACAGGAGCACATCCTCGCCATATTGGATTTGTGGGAGAAGAGGACTATCAGGGCCACGGAGTTGCTTACTGCGCCACCTGCGACGGCGAATTCTTTACCGGCAAGGAAGTCTTTGTTATTGGTGGAGGCTTTGCAGCCGCAGAAGAAAGCGTATTTCTAACTAAGTACGCAAAGCACGTCACGGTTCTTGTGCGCGAGGAAGCATTTACCTGCGCCCCTGCGTCGTCCGAGGCTGCTCGCACTAATCCAAATATTACGGTTCTGTACAACACACAGGTTGAATCCGTTGCCGGAGATTCCGCACTTAGGTCTATTACGTACAAGAACCTCAAGACGGGCGAGAAGACCACGTTTGCTCCAGAAGATGGAGATTCTATTGGTGTCTTTGTCTTCGCGGGCTATGCGCCAGAGACTGACCTGGTAAAAGAGCTAGCTCAGACTGATGATTACGGTTATCTGATTACCAACGAGCATCAAGAAACAACCTGTGAGGGTCTCTTTGGTGCAGGCGACGTATGTCAGAAGCCACTACGTCAGGTTGCAACGGCTATTGGTCAGGCGGCAACTACTGCCACCGAGATGGAACGCTACATCAAGCGTGCCCAGGAAAAGACCAGCCTTGTTCCGCAGATGAACGTCACGCGCATCTCGTCCAAGAAGGAGGCTCCTGAGGCTCCAGCGGCCAAGACCACCTCTGACTCCGGAGAGCTTTTTACCGACGACATGAAGGCGCAGCTTAACGCTGTCTTTGAGCGCATGGCACGTCCGCTTGTGCTTCAGCTTGAGCTTGATCAAAGACCTGTTTCTGAGGAGCTTGTAGCTTACATGGAAGAACTTTCTTCTATGACCGACAAGCTGAGCGTTCAAACAGTCTCAGACACGGGCGAGAAGAACCTTCCTGTTGTTCGTGTGTGCGCACAGGATGGTGCGCCAACAGGTCTTGCGTTCCACGGTGTTCCCGGCGGCCATGAGTTCACTTCGTTTGTTCTTGGACTCTACAACGCCGCAGGTCCTGGTCAACCTATTAGTGACGAGGATAAGGCATCTATTGCCGCTATCGAGTCAAAGACGCATCTCCAGGTCTTGGTAGGACTTTCTTGTACCATGTGCCCAGACGTTGTTGTAGCTGCTCAGCGCATTGCTGCGGATAATCCCCAGGTCACCTGCGATGTCTACGACATCAACCACTTCAAGGAGCTCAAAGACACCTACGATGTCATGAGCGTTCCATGCTTGGTTATCAACGACGGCCAGAAGGTTGACTTCGGCAAGAAGAATCTCTCTCAGATTCTGTCGCTGATTCCTTAAAATTCATTCGCGTCAAGGAGAGGGGCGACGCTCATGAATATGCCGAGAAGATCAACGGTCTTCTCGGCATTTTTTTGTGACGAAAGAAGTAAGCGTATGAAGCTGGTTTGGAAGTGCAAAGCTACCTTTCTACAGAGCTTTTTGCTGGTAGAGGCCTGCATCAGTAAAGCCCTGAGTGCGATAGTAAGCGCGCGTTCCAATTGAGCTGATGACGTTAAGGCTGGTATAACCCGCCTCAGCCGCGATAGAGGAGGCTTTGGCAAGAAGTTTTTGGCCCAAGCCCTGGTGTTGAGCAGACATTCCTTCTGAGCCAAGCGAAAGCGCCTGTCCGTACACGTGGAGCTCTCTGATCATGGCCTGACCTGGCTGTACCAGCAGCTCATTGGCGGTAACATCACATAATCCAGCGGTCAGTTTGTCCCAGTGGGGAAGTGAAAGCCTACAGAAACCTGCGATTTTATTGTCAGCAGTTACCCACTGCAGGAAGTGCTCGTCACTGACCGCGGTAGTGTAGGCAAAGTCTTGGAGGGTAAGCTCTGCGGCGCGTACCTGCTGCTGGTTAATCTCTCTAAAGCGAATCTCCTGCACGCGACGTGCAACGTCTTTGGCGGCAAGTTCTTGCTCCACCATCTGGCGGAGGTTGGTGTGTTTGTTTCCCACCAGAATGTCGGTGGCACTAATGTCTCTGATCATACGAGAAATGCGCACGTATGGAGGCGTTGCAAGCACGTCTTGAACAAGCACGTCTACCAGCTCATCTTTGGCGTATGGCTGCCATGCACCCTCACGGTATTTCTGGACCAATTGCGTTCCAGATACCAGTGCACAGGGGTAGAGCTTAATCTCATCAGGGAGAAATCCTGGATCCGTGACAAACGTTTTAAAGTCCTGTTTGTCCGCCTCAGGTGTTGCGCCCAACAGGTTAACCATCAGGTGAGAGTGGATTTTAAATCCGTACAAGCGAATCAGCGAGAACGCTCGTTTAATCTGAGCAACGCTCATCTGACGCTGGTTTGCGTCAAGGATTTCTTGGCGTGTGCTCTGAATGCCAATTTGAATTTTGGTGCACCCAAGCTGCCTAAACATGCGTAGGTTATCCGGCGTAATAGTGTCAGGTCTGGTTTCTATTACAAGGCCAACCACGCGAGCAGCAGCTGTTTCATTAACGTGTTGTTGTTCTACCAGCTCATCATAGGTACTCTGCATCTGTGACCATGCGCTTTGGTGAGGCTGGCTGGTGTCGTAGAGCTTATGAAAAGCCTGGTTATACGTGGCAGTGTCATCAAAGACTGCCGCCTGCTGTTCAGCAACAAAAGAAGAAAGTGCTTCTTCAGAGTTCTGCAAGCCAAACGAGGTATACCAATTCAGGCGCTCCTGGATGTGACTAGGAGAGTTGGGCCACTCATTAAGCGCACGGAAAAGCTCCTTGATAAACCAGTACTGGTAGCCCTCTGGATAATCGCTCCAGGTACCACCAAGCACAATAAGCTCAACTTTGTCGGTCGAGTGTCCCATTTGATGGAGTGCCTGAAGGCGGGCTGCAACCTGCACGTATGGATCAAAAAACGTAAGTTCAGCACGCTGGCAGGCAGGCTCGTTAGCAAGATAGCTTTTAGGCATACGTAGATCGCACGGGCAATAGATGCAATTGCTCGAACAGGTATGCGGCCTGGTAATCACGGTAATGGTAGCCACGCCAGAAGCGGTGCGACGAGGCTTCATACGTACAGAGCGGATAAACCTTTCTTCCAGCTCAGGCGTTACATTCCACGATTGCCACAGCTCATCATTGTTCTGCTTGACCTGCAAAAAATAGGGGAGAATTGCTCGTTTAGGAATGAGTTTCTCGCGCTCTGTACTGTGGGCGCTAGAGTCAATTCCGCTGTTGTGCGAGTTAATGAGCATCTCAAGCTGATGCGTATCAAGAGCACCTTGTGAGCCATCTCTGAGCTGCTTCAATATGTCCAAAATGAGTTCATCCATACAAACAGTATAGGCAATAAGGCGAGCTTCTGACCTTTGGGAGCAAGGCGATGACGTAAAATCTCTGTATGGAAACTTCTTCAAACAGAACATATATGCAATCTATCAGCGCATCTACCGCTGAGCAGCTGAGCTACGTAACTTCTGAGTTTTACTCTCAGCAGACGCAGAGTTTCTCGGCCACACGACAGATGCCTTGGCAGGGGTGGCAGCAGTGCCTAGATGCCATGCCTCAGCTTTTATCTGGCGAGAAACCCTCTGTACTTGATGTGGGTTGCGGCAACCTGCGCTTTGCTCGCTTTTTATGCGATGAGGCGGGGATTGTTCCGGCAAAGTATTTTGCTGTAGATAATTGCAAGCCACTGGTAGAGAGTGGTGAGGCAGACACTCATGTCTCTGAGCTGGCATTTATTGAATTAGATGTGATAACAAGCCTGCTTGACGGCACGCTTTCTTCGCGTCTTACTGTTCCGGCCTGTGATTTAGTGGTTGCGTTTGGCTTTTTGCATCATGTGCCAGGTGCACAAAAGAGAATCCAGCTTCTGCGCGCGTTGTTAAGGAAAGCCAAACCTGGCGGATTTGTGTGCGTTTCTTTCTGGCAGTTTATGAATAGCCAAAAACTTGCTGCCAAGGCTCAAGAAACCACTGCTCAAGGTCTGCGTGCGCTGGGCATAGATGCCTCAGAACTTGAGGAGCATGACTATCTGATTGGTTGGCAAGATAAGGCAAATACCTGGCGCTATTGTCATCACTTCTCGCAAAAGGAACTGGATGAGCTTCTTGCAAGTCTTGGTTCTGACGTGCATGCTTGTGCGCAGTTTAGTGCGGACGGTAAAGAAAACAATCTTAATCGGTATGTGATTTTGCAACGTGTATAACTGTCCAGACAATATCTTGCTAAAAATGACCTCGTACAAGATAATCCCCCGCACAGAAATTGAACTGCCTCCCATTTCTTGGACACGAGAAATAGAAAGCAGTTCAAAACACACCTATGACAGATAATCTGTCAAAAAGACGTATACATTACGCTGAAAATACCTCAAACGTGCAGATTATCTTCATTAGGTGTGTAATATGCCCGCAATTGTGCAGAATATCTGTCTTAGGTGTGTTCCGTAGATACTAAATTTATCGATAGTTAAATTTCTTATATTAGTCTATTCATGTTTAAGCATATTAGATGAAGTTTATGCATAGAGATGCATATCAGGTAGTACGACCGCCTTGCTGCCTGGCTATCTTGATTAGGAACATGTCGATTCTTCAGCAGAACAGAAGAAAGCTGCGCTATTTTGTGGGCCAGGCCTAAAAGCCAACGCTAACACGCTGCAGAATCAAAATCCCCCGCGCAGAAAGTGCGCGGGGAATCTGCATTCAGTAGGCAAAGTGGACGTATAAGCCGGGTTCTGTCGCGGACAACCATTTATCTACTACCAGCATTGCTACTGGTCTCTAGCGCGCAACCCGAGCGCAGTGCGGGCCACACCATAGCGCTCCTATTTGCGTTTGCTCCGGATGGGGTTTACCAAGCCACGCTGTTGCCAGCATGCTGGTAGTCTCTTACACTACCGTTTCAGCTTTTCTCTTTACGCGAATGCGCAGGTGAGAGTCTTCTTTTCTGCGGCACTTTCCGTCGGGTCACCCCGCCTGGCCGTTAGCCAGCATCCTGCCCTGTGGAGCCCGGACTTTCCTCATAGCACTCTTCCAATTAGCTGGATGGGCACTCCGCGGTTGTCTGGTCCACTTTGCATGGGCGATTGTATCACGTTCATAAGACCAGTAGTCCCGAAGTCAAACAATCTCCAAGTAAATGAGATGTTGCGAGGGTGCGGGTTTCTCGCCATATGTTCAGCAAGGCAAGGCGGAGAAGGACCCAATTTGGCACGCTGTGTTCATGAAAAGCAACGGCGGCCACTTTGAATGCTGCTATGATAAAGAGGCTTAAACACGAAAGGACTACCATGGGACTCTTTGATCTTTTCAAGAAATCTTCCGAGGCAGCTGCGCCAGAGGCTCTTGTTGTTTCTGATTACACTGCTAAAACAATTTATGCACCAGCAAGCGGAAAAGTTGTTGCGCTAGAGAACGTTCCTGATCCTGTTTTTGCAGGTGGCATGCTTGGTCAGGGTCTGGGTATCTGGCCCTCTGAGGGCGTTGTGTACGCGCCAGTCTCGGGCACTATTACCGCAACTACTCCAACTGTTCACGCATTTGGCATCACGGCCGATTCTGGAGAAGAGGTCTTGATTCACGTGGGCGTTGATACCGTTGAGATGAAGGGTGACGGCTTCACTGCTCTTGTCGAGCAGGATCAGCGCGTTGAGGTTGGTCAGCCACTCATGACGTTTGACCTGGATAAGGTCAAGGATGCGGGTCATCCTGAAGTAGTCATTCTTGCTATTACCAATTCTAGCGAGTATAGCAACGTAGAGGTTCTTGCTGCTGCAGACCAGCCAGTTTCTGCTGGCGAGAAGGTCTGTGTACTCGCATAACTGCGACTTTATAGCTGTTCCATGTCAGACACATCTTACAAGACAATCAAGCTGGACTTTGTTGCGGAAGGTCTCTTTGAAGACAGAAAGAGCCGCTTCATAGCCCAGCTTTGTCATGTAGAAACAGAGTCAGAAGCGCAAGAGTTTCTCGCCACGGTAAGAGCAAAGCACTACAATGCTCGCCACAACGTTCCCGCATGGATCTTGGAGGACGGCACGGAGCGTGCTTCCGACGACGGAGAGCCTTCCAGAACGGCGGGAATGCCGGTGCTGGAGGTATTGCGCGGAGCGGGGCTTAAGAACGTCTGCTGCGTTGTCACACGCTACTTTGGCGGAACGCTTTTGGGGCCTGGCGGACTTGTTCGTGCGTATACGGCAGCAACTCAAGAGGCTTTGGCTGCTGCTGAGGAAGCGTCTGCTGTCCAGGAAATGCTGCAGGTTGTGAGGGTGGAGTTGTCGGCCCCGTATAACCTGTATGAGCAGATTCAGCGCTTGGTCTCAGATAACGGCGGCAAAGTTATAACGGCAGAGTTTGGAGCGGACGTTTTTCTCGCCATAGACTTTAGGTGTGGAGAAGAAGCGGCGTTCACAGCTGCGTTGACAGAGCTCAGCGCTGGAAAGATTACAGCCGAGGTCTCCGTGGCGCGTTTTGATCTGTTTTAGTTGGTTTAATAAATCTAGCTTCAATAAACCAAAAAATACCGAATAAAAGAATAGTAAGGATTGCGTAGCCATTTTCTGGAAGCATGCCTCTGGAATCGCAATACCAGATCAAGAGGAAAAGAAATATAACAATAAACCGTAAAATTATACGTTCCTTTGAAAAATATTTCATTAAAACCTCCTAAAATAAAATAAGGTTTTTCTTATTTCAGTATACACTAACAAGGCCGGCACAGAAAATTCTGTACCGGCCATGAGTGCTTTTATGTGCGTGCTTAGTAGGCTGTGGTTGCACGTACCTTACTTGCGGTTACGGCCACCAAGGGAGTAGCCAAGGTTCTCCCAGAAATCAATCTGGACATCTTCGCCCTCGTCCCAAACCTTGAGCAGGTCCTCTGGAACGTACTGACGACGAACATCAGCCTCGCCGCCGTAGAGGCGGAACCAGTCTGCGCTCATGATGAGGTAGCCGTCCTTACCGGAGTCCTTACCCCAGCTGTTCTCAATGCGCCACTGCTTAGCCTTACCGTCCTTATCAAGCTCAACGCCCTGGAAGGTCATTGCGTGGGTAAGGGAAGTCTCATAGTTCTCAATCATTGAGGCACGATCCATGTCAAAATCAACGCCAAAGAGGCCGTTGTAATCCATGGTGTCGGTTGAGAGAACGTAGTTGAAGTCCTCATTGTGGCGAGGGAACTCCTGCATAACGTCGCAGGCCATGCAGACAGGGTTGCCGTCCTTCAAAGAAGCAATGGTAGCTGCCTCAAGAACCTCTGGCTCAACGTTTAAGAAGCGAGTCTTAATGCCGCCTAAAACGGTATCGATGAAGGTTGGGTGATACACCTTGCCGTAAGGATACTTCTTGCTTGGAACAGAAATGAGCTGGACAAAGCCACGAGGATCAACGCCACAATAGCGCTCAGCAAACTCAAGAGGAGTGATGCCAAAGTCGCGAAGAATCTGGGTACCTTCCTCGTCCTTCTCGCCGTCCTTCTTGTCCTTGTTGTCAGAAGCCTTGCTTGGCTCAACAGGAGAAAGCTTTGCCTTATCTACCTGTGCGTTTTTGCCAACCTTGCACTCAAAGTCAAAGGTCAGAGGTGGCTCGCCAAGGCAGACGGAAAGGATCTGGTGGAAGCCCTTGAGCTGCTCCTGCTTAAGCGCACGAAGCTCGTCTTGAGACTTACCAGCTGCGTATGCTGCGCGAAGCTCGCCAGCACTCTTTCTGAACAGGCGGTCAATGCGCTCATCCATCTGTGTAGAGTTCTTGGAGCATGCAGTCTCTGGCATGGCATCCTTAGGAACCAGGCCATACTTCTCAACCAAGCTCATAGCGAATGAGTAGTAGCCGCCATCGCCAATACCCTCGGTCAGAAGCGTGTTGACAACACGAGAATCGGTTGGCTGGTTAGCGGTCTGAATGATGTACTCAAGTGCAGAGTTTGCCTTCTCAAGCTTGTCGTAGAACATGCCGTATGCCTGGCTGAACTCAAAGGTATCAACGTCAAGCTTTTTGATTGCCTCCTGGCGAAGCACGTTGAAAGAAGAGAACATCCAGCAGCGACCGCTCTGACGCTGGTTGGTGACGTCGCCCGTCTTTGCAACAGCAACACCGTAGGTGTCAGCGTAGGTGCGCATGGTGGTGATGTCGCGAGCAGCTGCGGAAACACCCATAGAGGTTACGGAATTGCGAGCAACGCGATTAGCACGGTCTGCACTAAATGCAGCGGTTTCCTCGTTTGCCCACTGTGGATTTACGGTCTGATCAGCCATTGCGGCTCCTTTTGTTTGTAGCGTTTAGAAAAAACCTGGCGAGAAGACCGATCTTCTCGCCAGATGGTTTGTGCCTTAGCGAAGCGTTGCAAGAGAGCCCATTGGGTCCCATGGCTCGAGGACGGTTGCTTCCTCGGTCTCAAAGGTCTTGAGCTGCTCAGGAGTGAGGTACTTCTTGTCAACAACAATCTGGTAGACGTACTCGTCAAACCAAGGGTCAGAAATGGTGTCAAAGCCATCGCGACCGTGGTCTTTACCCCAGCTGTTCTCAACCTTCCAGAGGGTAGTGTTGCCTTCTGCGTCAAAGTTAACGCCCTCAAGAACCATTGCGTGAGTCATCAGAGACTCACCGTAGTCAAGGCGCTCAGCACGGTCAAGTGCGCCCTCAACAGGGAAGCCAAAGAGGCCGTCAACGTCAAGCGCACGGGTGTCCATGATGCCCTCTTCGCGAAGGTAGGACTGAGCAACATCGCAACCAAACCAGACAGGCAGATTGTCCTTGAGCTGAGCCACTGCGAGGCGCTTGAGCTCAGGAATCTCAAGGTTGAGGTAACGAACGCCGCCACCCTCAACAACGTTACCCAAGCGCGAAACGGTATAGGTGTGGTTGAAAGGCTTATCTGCGGTTGGTGCAGAAATGATTGAGATGTAATCATCAAGATTCATGTCAACAGTCTCAGCGAAGAACTCCTGAGGAGTAAAAGTGCCAGAAAGGGCGAGGTTGTCGTCCTTATCGCGCAGGCGTGCCTCAAAAGATACAGGAGGCTGACCCAAGCAAGTTACCAGCAGCGTGTAGACGTCCTCCATCATCTCTTTCTTCATCTCGCGCAGAGACTCAAGGGATTCACCAGCTGTTGCGGTCTCACGAAGACGCTTTGCAGCACTACGAAGATAGCGGGTAAGGTACGCGTCCATCTCGTGGGTGTTGCAAGAGTTAGCAGTCTCTGGCATAGCGCTCTTTGGAACTACACCATACTTCTTTACAAGGCTCTTAAACATATCCCACTGGCCACCGTCGCCAATTGGATCGGTGAGCAGGAAGGATACAAGACGGCCATTCAGAGGCTCATCAAGGGTGTCCAAAATGTTCTCAAGGAACCAGTTGGACTTCTCCATCTTGTCCCAGAACAGTGGGTATGCCTGAGAAAGCTCAAAGGTAGATAGGTTGTATTTCTTGATGATGCGATATCTAAACGTATTGAGTGATGCAAACATCCAACAACGACCAGAACGCTTCTGATTAGTACGGTCACCCTGCTTTACCTCAACATCAAAGGTAAGAGGATTGAGGGCAACACCTTCTGGTACACGAGCTGCTTTTCTAACACCAGCGCTGGTAGCAGCATTTTTAGCTACTGTGTGAGCGCGGTCGGACTCAAAGTTCTTCTGAGCCGCTGCAATGTCGTCAAAGGAAATGCTTTTCATCTGATCCATGTGATCTCCTTAACTGGAATAGGTAATACAAAAACTATATTCCCAATTAAGGTGTCCCTAGTCTAAGAGTTACCAGTTTGAAACTTTTATTTTGAGAAATTTTTGAACGGATGGTCTACGCCAACTAAGAGAGATTTTGTGACGTTATGAAATTGGCGAGAAAATATTTTCATCCAATTTACCAGCGGCAATAGAAGTATTAGCACATAGAACATATGTTTGTATTAGTAGTTATTGTCCGGCGAATCGGCTACACTATACAAAGAAATTAAGAGCCCTTGGTAAAAGAACAAATTTTGAAGCACAAAGAGAAGAGCGTAGAAAAAGATGGCATTTGTTCACCTCCACAACCACTCAGATTTTTCCATTCTTGATGGAGCTAGCCGTGTCCCAGACATGGTTAGTAAAGCTGTAGAGTTTGGTATGCCAGCACTTGCTCTTACTGATCATGGGTATCTCTTTGGAATTCCAGATTTTGACCTTGCATGCCGCAAGTACAATGAGGCGCTTAAAGACTTTGGCCAGTGGTGCCATGATGTGGAATGTTTTGAAAAGGGCTGGGATCTAGAAGAGCCTCCTGCAGATGATCCCAATGCTGGTGAGCATGATAAGGTTCATGCTCAGTGGGCTTCTGACGTTCAAATTTGGAATCAAACACATGATATTAAGGCAGTAAAAGCCAATAAACCATCCCCACTTATTAAGCCAATTTTTGGCTGTGAAGCTTATTTCATTCTTGATGATTGTATTGAGAAGGGCACTAAGCAGGTACGTTATCACCTTATCCTGCTTGCTAAAAATGAGACCGGCTATGTCAATCTGATGAAGATGATGTCAGAGGCGGGCTCAAAAGATATGTTCTATTACAAGCCACGCACTACGCTTGAGATGCTCAAGCGTTATCACGAGGGAATTATCTGCACTTCAGCTTGTGTTTCTGGCATCATTCCCCGTATGTTGTTTGAAGGTCGTCCAGAAGAAGCAGAGCGTTGGGCAAAAATCTATCAAGATATCTTTGGAGATGATTTCTACCTAGAGATTCAAGACCACGGTTTGTCTGATCCAAGCTGGGGCGGCTATACCGATAGAACCCTTGCTGAGCGTATTGTAAAGATGGGTCATGACCTTGGTATTAAGGTAGTTGCTACCAACGATAACCACTATCTCACTAAAGAGGATGCAAGCGTTCAAGATATTGCTTCCTGCATTGGTTCAGGCGCTCGCGTTGATGATGAGAACCGCAAGCGCATGACAGGCAGCGAGTTCTACCTTAAGAGTGAGCAAGAAATGCGCCAGATTTTCTCGTGGTGTCCAGAAGCTATCGAGAACACCATTGAGGTTGCAAATAAGTGCAACTATGAGCTGGACTGGACTCACATGTATCTGCCAAAGTTCCCAGACTTGGCAGAGGGAGAGACCTCAGAGGAGCGCTTTAGAAAAGAGTGTGAGCTTGGTCTTGCAAGACGTTATGGAGATGATTGGCAAAACGTTGTCATCAACGAGATTAACGTTAAAGACCGTTTTGAGTATGAATATGACATCATCTGCAAAAAGGGCTTTGCAGATTACTTCTTGATTGTTCAGGAGTATGTCCGCTGGGCAAAAGAGAATGGTATTGGCGTAGGGCCGGGTCGTGGTTCTGCAGCAGGCGCTATTGTTGCATACGCTATGGATATTACCTCGTTTGACCCTCTTGAGAATGGCCTCATGTTTGAGAGGTTCTTGTCTCCACAGCGTTCAGAGATGCCAGATATTGATATGGACTTCGACGATGAGCGTCGTCTTGAGGTTGTTGAGCACGTCCGTCAGATTTATGGATCTGATCGTGTTTCTCACGTTATTACGTATTCAACCATCAAGGCTAAACAGGCAATAAATGACGCGTGCCGCGTTCTGGGTTACCCCGTTTATATGGGTCAGCGCCTCTCTAAAATGATTCCAGGAGATCCTAACGCTCACCTTAAATTTGTTCTTCATAAGGCTCAAGAAGGACAAAAAGGCGCTGATCAGTATTCCGCTGATTTTGAAGATGCGTACGAGAATGACCCTGATGCTAGAAGAATCATTGATGCAGCTCTGTCTATTGAGGGCTTGCATCGTGGTGAGGGTGTGCATGCTTGTGCGGTCTTGATTGCTCCTACGCCTGTAAATGACCACGTTCCTACCAAGGTAGATACCAAGGGCGGCGTAGAAATTACGCAGTACGAGGGCCACTCTGTCGCAGACATGGGCCTTCTTAAGATGGACTTCTTGGGACTAAGAACTCTAACGGTTATTTCTCGTGCAATCAAAAACGTGAAGGATAACTACGGTATTGATATCGATGTAGATAACATTCCGTTTACTGATCCAGAAATTTATAGACTTCTTAGAGAAGGTCGAACTGCTGGTGTTTTCCAGGTTGAGTCTGCAGGTATGACTGCAACCATTAAGGGCATGAGACCAACAGAGTATAAGCACATCGTCGCACTTATCGCTCTTTATCGTCCTGGTCCTCTTAACGCAGGTATGGTTACCAGCTATATCAACCGTATGAACGGTAGAGAAGAAGTCAAAGACTACGATCCACGTCTTCACGACATCTTGGAAGAAACCTACGGAACCATGGTCTACCAAGAGCAGGTTATGCAGATTTCTATGAAGATGTCTGGTTTTACCGCAGGCGAGTCTGACAAGGTCAGAAAAGCAGTAGCAAAAAAGAAGATCAAACTCATGCAGGAAGTTGTCCAGCACTGGGATGACGGTACTGATGAGACCATGGAGGCTCACTGGAAAAACGGCGCAGTTCGTAATGGATTTGATCGTTCGGTTGCAGAAAGCATTTGGGACGATGTTCTTGAGTTTGCATCTTATGCATTCAACAAGTCTCACTCTGCTGGTTATGCAATTCTTGTTATGCAGACCGCATGGATTAAAGCGCATTATCCACATGAGTTTATGGCAGCAGTTCTTACCTCGTACATGGGCAAGACAGATAAGATTGTTCACTACGTAAGCGCTTGCCGTCATGAGGGCATTAAGATTCTTCCGCCAGATATTAACGAGTCCGGTAAAGACTTTACGGCTACTAAAGAGGGTATTCGTTTTGGCTTTGCAGGAATTCGTGGCGTAGGAGCTGGTGTTGGTGAAGCTATTATGCTTGAGCGTCAAAAGGGCGGCCCTTTTGCCAACATTCACGATTTTGTCGATCGTGTTGATGCAAGCCAGGCAAAGCGCAACGTTGTTGAAGCTCTTATCAAGGCAGGAGCTTTTGACTCAACAGGCTATACCCGTATGCAGATGATGAGTTTTGTGGATAAGAACAACCCACAAAACATTATCGATGCTGCTACTAAGCGTCAAAAAGATAAGGCTGTTGGTCAGTTCTCTATGTTTGATATGTTTGCAGAAGTAGAGGGTTCTGGCTTTAGTGATAGTGTCCCAGAGCCAGATGGTGTTGAGTGGGATAGGCGATTCAAGCTTACTAAAGAGTACGAGGTCTTAGGCATTTATGTCTCTGATCATCCACTTCGTCCATACGAGTACGCCCTTGCTAAGAGCAGAGATTATGCCCTTGCAGAAATTGAAGAAAATGTAGAGGTTCAGCTTCCTAACGGTGCTATGTCTCAGCAGTTCAAAGTTCCAGAAGGTAAACCTATTCGCTTTGCGGGCATGGTTACTAATGTTATGAAGCGCACTACTAAAAACGGCGACCCAATGGCAATTGTTACGCTTGAAGACATGGAGGGTAGCGTCACTATTGTCATGTTCCCTAAGCTCTACAAGAAGGCTGCAAGACTTCTTGCTGGAGATGTTGACCCAGAGACTGGTGAGAGCCAGAGCGACATCTTCATTTCTGTTCTTGGAAAGCTTGAGCGCTCTGATAGAGGAGACCAGGTTATTGCTCAAGAAGTTAATCCTATTGAGCTTAACAGTGCTAACAACACACCAAAGACACTCGTTATTCATATGCCTGCTTCTCAACTTCAAAGACAGGCTATCGAGACACTTGGACAGATCTTCTCGCGCTATCCCGGCATGGACTGTATTGAGATTAGGGTAGAAACAGACATGGGCGATGTTATGCGCATGGAAATTCCTACCAGAATTGATGGACGTAGTATGGTTCTTTTGACGGAGCTCAAAGATTTTATTGGTCAAAGCGGATACGCACAGATTGTTTAGATTTTGTCGATTCTAAATTTGCAGATTACTATTAAGTAATAACTGTTACTATTTAATTAGCACTTACTAAGAAATTCTGACATCTTCGGATGTCGTGAGAGGAGAAAAAATGATCGACGCAAAGTTTTATCGTAACAAGGAGACAGGCGCTGTTGTTTACGGTGTCGCAGGTAACGTAGAGGCAGCAGACCTTGAGCTTCTCCAGGCTGGCGTTACTGACGCTGCAGCTGAGAAGCACGTTCCATTTGTTACTCGTGAGGGCAACACTGTTACCGTCCGTGTTGGTGAGGTTGCTCATCCAATGCTCGAAGAGCACTACATTGAGTTCATTGCTCTTGTTTCTGAGAACGGCGCTCAGTTTGCACAGCTTAAGCCTGGCCAGGAGCCAGTAGCTACCTTCACTCTTGAGGAGGGTGTTGAGGCAGAGGCTTATGAGTACTGCAACCTTCACGGTCTTTGGAAGGTTTCCCTCTAAGACTGGTTGCTTATTCAACAAGCAAGACTAATCTGTGAATCTGAACGGAGCTGCTACCTGCAGCTCCGTTTTTTCTTACTACACCTGTTTGTTTTTGGGTAAAAACAAATTAAGCACTTTATGATAGGAATGGTATGCGCATAGCAGTTGCACAAATGAATACTCAGGCCGGAGACTTCGAGTTTACCGCTCAGACCATGCTGGAATATGCTCAGAGAGCTCAACAGCAAGGTGCTGAACTAGTCATTTATCCTGCGCCAACTCTTACAGGGCTGCTAAGCGTGCCAGAGGCTGACATAGAAGGGCTTTTTGCAGACCTCTCGGAGATTATCAATTCGCTTCCAGAAAAGCTTCCAATTGCGGCCCTTATTCCTGTTGTAACAGAGTTTGATGGAAGTGCAGCGAGCGAGGCTCTTCTTGTTAGAAACGGAGCCGTAACCCCGCTAAAATTGACTGCCCAGATAGCGCACATGAGCGCTCTTGCTCGTTCTGCTAGCTCTGCACAAACATCTGGCGAGAATACCTTTGAGCTCGCAAAATTTGAAGCAGGCGGCCTTACGTTTGGCGTTGCTTTTACCTACGACGATCTTGACGCGTGGCAAGATGTCGACGACTCGTTAGATGCTGTCATTTATTTGCCGTATTTTGGCTTTGCTGTTGATGATTCGTCGTCCGCCATGGGCATGGCGGTGGCAGAAAGCCGCTATCTGGGAGATGTTGAGGAGTTTGATAGCTGGCTTATCGCTGCAAACGCTGTTGGCGCCTATGGTAACCAGGTGTTTTGTGGTTCAAGTTTCTTCTTGTCTCCTTCAGGAGATTTGGTCAAACAAGCAGCCTCATTCTCAGAAGATATGGTTGTCTGCGAGGTTGACCAAGATACTATCGAAAACTTTGATAGAGAAGATACTGCGGGTGTCTATAACAGCGCACTTACTACCTGGGGCGTATTGGCTACAGGAGTGCGAGACTACACGGTAAAGTCTGGCTTTGACGGCGTGTTTATTGCAGTTGATGGCTCGCTCAATTCTCTTGTTACCGTTGCGCTTGCTTCAGACGCTTTAGGTCCTATGCGCGTCCACGTACTGTTGCTTCCAAACAAAGATTCTCGAGCAACAAGTGCTGCGGAGTTGCTTACCGCAAGACTTCGGGTTAATAAAGTTACTGTGGACAGCACGGTTTTCTCGACATTGACCGATACAAAATTGGTGAGTGCATACGGCTATGCATACGCTGACCAGCACAATTATTTAACGCTTGAGACTGCCGATAAAACTATTCTTGCGCTCAAGGGAACAGAGATCTCTAGCGCTCACTCTCTGTGGCCGCTGGGAGATATGTATCACGCAGATATTGTTGACCTTGCAAGGGTAAGAAATACCTTCTCGCCAGCTATTGACCATGCAGTTCTCGAGAATATCTCTGAGGTTGTAACTGATGGCCTAGAAAACGTTGCGCCAACTCCTCAAGAACGCATCGAGTTTGTTGATTACGTGCTTACCAGCTATCTTGAGTGGAATAAGAGCATTTCTGCCATTGTGGAAGAAATGGGAAAGGTTGACGAGGTCAAAGCAATTATTTCTATGCTCCACGCCCGCCAAAAAGACCGCAGAAATACCACTGAGGTTCTGGAAATGTCTTCAAAGAGTCTTATAAATGCCCAAATTCCACACGCATCAGTCTGGCAAGACAGAATTAGAGATACAAAGGCTTCCGAATCCGACCTGGTAGAGTCCTTACGGAATTCTTTGCGAGAAATTCAAGGAGCTTCTATGCATCTACCTGAGTTGTCAGTTGATCCAACAGAGGCTCAGGAGGGCTTTAAGGATATGCTGGAGCTTTTAAAAGAGCTGGCACAAGAATCTGATGCACAAATTGGCATGGTTGACCCCAAAATGTGGAGAGGCCCTTTCTCAGAAAATTAGTTGCATCGTTTGCGCATACTCTGTGATAATATAGAACGAACGTTCTATATTAGGAGGTGCAATGGTAATTCTTGGAATAGACCCTGGTCTGGCTCACACTGGATGGGGAATTGTAGAGACAAGGGGTTCTGAATGCCGTGCACGCGCCTATGGATGCATAACTACAACCGCAGATGAACCAATAGATATGCGCTTGGGAAGAATCTATAACCAGATTGTTGAGGTTATAGATAAGTTTTCACCAGAAGCTCTTTCTATTGAGAGCATTTACTTTGGACAAAACGTTAAATCTGCTATTCCTACTGCACATGCTCGCGGTGCTGCTATTGTCGCTTGTTCTAAAGCAGGTCTTACGGTTGGAGAATATACTCCAATGCAGATAAAGCAAGCTGTTGTCGGTACAGGAGCTGCTGATAAACAGCAGGTTATGTATATGGTTCAAAACATATTGTGCTTGGACCATCAGCCTCATCCAGATCACGCGGCTGACGCTTTAGCTGCCGCAGTTTGTCACGCTAATCTTGTAAGAACCACCTCGCTTGGAAAGGGAAGAATACAACTATGATTGTCCAGCTTACGGGCACACTTGTATCCGTTACTCCTTCAGTTGCTATTCTCGACGTTAATGGCGTTGGGTATGAGCTGGGTATATCAGCTTCAACAGCTGCTGCGCTTCCACAAGCGGGTGAAGCAGGCGTTACCGTTTTAACTCGTATGGTGGTCAGAGAAGATTCAATGGAACTCTTTGGTTTTGCTTCGCGAGAAGAGCGTGCGCTCTTTGATCGCTTGCGTGCAATTTCTGGAGTAGGTCCTAAATTGGCTCTTTCTGTGCTTTCTACGTTTACGCCACAGCAACTTGCGGTAATTGTGGCTACCAATGACGGAAATCGTCTTAAGAGTGTCTCTGGCCTTGGTAAAAAGAAGGCAGAGCGTTTAGTAATTGAACTTTCTGATGTGTTTGCAAAAGATGCAGAGCTTAAGCAGCTTGTTGGTCTTACGTCTCCTGCAGACTTTGCTGCTATTCCAAAACCTGCTGTAACCTCTGTAGAATCAGAGGCTATTGAGGCTCTTCTTGGAATGGGCTTTACTTCTCAGGAAGCAACACTTGCTCTTGAGGGGTATGAAGAGGCTGGTGCTATTACAATTGAAGCTGCTATTGGATATGCACTAAGGCGTTTGGGAAGTGGTAATTAATGTGGGAAGCAGATACAGATAACTTATTTGAGTCGTCGTCTACTCCAGCTCCATTTCCTGGACACACTTCTCAACGTGTAGTTTCTAGTGGGCTTCAGGCAGAAGACTTGGAGCAAGATAGAAACTTGCGACCAAAAACTCTTGATGAGTATCTTGGTCAAGAGCGCGTTAAATCTAATCTCCGTGTTCTTATTGAGGCTGCAAAAAGTCGTAATGAGCCGCTTGATCACGTTATCTTTTCTGGCCCTCCAGGCCTTGGTAAAACAACGCTTGCAGGTGTTTTAGCAGGAGAAATGGGCTCAAAGCTTCATACAACCTCTGGCCCCGCAATTGAGCGAGCAGGAGATTTAGCAGCAATTCTCACCAATCTTGAAGAGGGAGATATCCTCTTTGTTGATGAGATTCACAGACTTAATCACCAGGTTGAAGAAATTTTGTATCCAGCAATGGAAGACTTCTTCTTAGATATTGTTATTGGCAAAGGCCCTGCGGCAAGGTCAATCAGGCTTGATATTCCACGCTTTACTCTTGTAGCTGCAACAACAAGAACAGGACTTCTAACTGGCCCTTTGCGTGATCGTTTTGGTATTTCTTATCGTCTTGATTACTATACTGTTCCTGAGCTTCAGACTATTGTTATGCGCTCGGCAAACATCCTTGATGTAGAAGTTGATGAGCAGGGAGCTGCTGAAATTGCTTCTCGATCAAGAGGCACACCACGCTTGGCAAATCGTCTGTTAAAACGCGTACGAGATTACGCACAAGTTAAAGCTGAAGGTACTATTACCTGGCAGGTAGCCTCAGAAGCGCTTTCATTCTTTGAGATTGATGAGCTTGGTCTAGATGTAATGGACGTACGTGTTTTACGTGCGCTTTGTGAGACGTTCAGAGGTCGTCCGGTTGGTCTCACAACCATTGCAAGTGCAGTCTCAGAGGATCCGTCTACACTTGAAGATGTTTATGAGCCATATCTTTTGCAGCAAGGGCTTATTATTAGAACACCTCAAGGTAGACAGGCAACGCATGCTGCATTTGATCACTTACGTATTCCTGTTCCTACTAACTAGTAGATTGGAACAAAATGCTTCAACGAGATTACATTTTGGAAGTAATCGATGACTTTACTTCAACGGTCACAGCAGGTTTGGGAAATGCTTTAGAGACTCAAACTGAAGAGTCACTCGATGGGGTAGAGGCAGCTGTTGCAGAGCTCATTGATTTGAGCCCAGAGACTGCTCTTGCGCTTTCGCCAGACTCTCTTGTAACGATGATGTTGCTCTCCGGCGTAGCTGATTCAGTTGCAGAGTATGTGGTGTATGCCCTCGACAGGCTCTCTCACGTTTATGAGCAACTAGGAGACGAGGATAAGGCTGGTCTCAGAAGACAGCAGGCCGTAGCGGTTGCACAGTCCTTCTCGGTAGATCAAAACGCTACTCCAGAGCAATTTAAGGATTTTGAAGCAAAGTATTTTGCGTAACCACATTTTATAAGCTAACAAATAAACCCCAGCTCAATATGAGTTGGGGTTTATTGCTATAGAGCGATGTAACTAGTTGGATTACCAAATGACAATCTTAGTTCCATAAGGGATGTTGTCATAAACCCACTTAGCATTTTCTGTTGCAAGACGTACGCAACCGTGGGAACCGTTGTATCCAAGCCTACCATCACGGACGGTATAACCGTCGGAGTTATAGAGAATGGAGTGAATAAGATACTCACCAGAAATGGTCGTGTAATACCAGCATCTAAAGCCAGAGCCAAAGTAGAGACCCTTGTTACCTACGGTAAATTGACCATGAGGGGTCCACATGCCTGGTGCTCCTGTAGTGCACTGCCATTCGTACCAAACAACCCAGTTGCCGTGTGAACCCCTGTATACAGCAAAGCGATTGCCAGTAGTATCAATCTGAATGAGCCAGTTAGTGGCGCTATAGTAGTTTTGAGCGTAACGGTACATATCAGGGTAGTAGCAAGGTTGCTCCTCCATGGCGCCATCAGCAGCTGACCAATACAGTTTTCCACCCCAGGATACATAACCAGTTTGCATGGAACCATTATTACTGAGATAGTAGTCCTTGCCGTTATCTTTAATCCATCCGGTTTTCATCTTGCCGTCAGAATCAAGGAAGTACCAACTGCCCTTTGAATTAATCCAACCAGTTTGTTTTTCTCCATTGGAACTAAAATAGTACCAAGTTCCGTGAATATTAAGCCATCCATCTGCTGGTGCACCATTAGAAAGATAGTAAAAATCTTTATTGTTTTCTTTTATCCAACCTGTCTTAATTTTATGGTCAGCTCCAACATTAATGGTCAATCCTGGAAGATGTACCGTTCCTGTTGGCTGTGAACCGTCATCTGTAGAGAAGACTCCTTCGGGAGAAATGAATCCAGTCAGTACTCCATCTGGACCTGCCCAACGTTTTACGCCATTTGAAAGAGTAACCCATTCATTTTTTGCTAGACCATAGCTTTTATCAAAGTAGTAGTTCTTTCCATCAATAGAATGTTCACCAACATAAGCAGCGTGATCAATTGAGCTTGGATTAAAATACCAGGTCTTATTGCCAGGAGTAGTAAACCATCCAGAGACAAGCGCGCCGCTAGATTGAGCCCAGGACAAATTTCCGTCTGGTAGGGACACCCAATTACTTGAAGTCATACCAGCATTTTCATCAACGTAATATGAACCGCTAGGAAGTTGGAAAAGTCCAGTTTTCATGCGATGAATTGAGTCTTCTGGATCAAAGTAAAACCATTTACCATTTGGGAAATGTTTCCAACCTGAATAGAATGAGCCATAAGAATCTACCCAAGACCATGAACCATCATCATTGTGAATCCAACTATTTCTAAGGATTCCATAGTTTTCATCGAAATGATAATATGTGCCGTCAATTTCGACGTTGCCAATAAGCGCTGGATGCTGTGGAACAGATGGATCAAAGTACCAAGTTCTACCATTTGGTGTGTTAAACCAACCAGAGGCAAGAGCGCCATTTTTTTGAGCCCAAGCCCACTCACGAGTTGGTAGTTGAATCCAACTGTTAGAAATCATACCTGCATATTCATCAATGTAATATGAGGTACCAGAAACCTGAATTGTTCCAATTAACATACGATGACGAGGTTCTTCTGGATCAAAATAGAACCACTTGCCGTTAGGCATATGCTTCCATCCAGAATAGTAAGTACCATCTTCAGTTGCCCATGACCAAGAACTTGCTGAACGATATACCCATCCATTTGTTACAAGTCCGTTTGTTGAATCAAAGTAGTAAAACTTACCATCAATTTCGACTTCACCGAAGATTGCCTTATGCTGCGGGTCAGTTGGATCAAAATACCAAGTTTTTCCATTAGGTGTTGTGTACAAACCCTTGACTGCATTACCAGCAGCGTCTACATAGTGCCAACCAGAATCATCTTTGATCCACTGGCTTGTGACAAGTGTTCCATCTTCTTTGTAATAGTGGAATTGGCCGTTTTCTTGTCTCCATCCAGAAGACTGAGGAGTTGGCGAAGTATTCTCTGTTGGAACAGCAGGTGTCTGGTCTGTTGTTGGAGTTGTTGTTGGCGCTACAGGTGAGGTAGGCTGAGAGTTTTCAGGTGCTGTAGGAGAAGTATTTTCAGATGTTGCAGTAGTTTCAGTTGTTACAGCGGGGGCATTTACTGCGGACGTATCAGTAGTCTCTGCAAGAGCAGGAGCAGCGTGGAGTCCGCAAAGTAGAGCTGCACTCAACGAAGCAACCGCAATAAGTTTTTGTGTAGAAGGTCTGTAGGAAAAACGCATCTTCTTCTCCATTGTTTTAACTCCAATAAATCCAGGTAATAAAAAGCTGCTGTAGACTAATTTAGCGCTTATATGAGGTAAGCACTCCATCTGGTCCAGCCCAGCGTCTTACGCCATCGGAACGGGTAATCCACTGATTGCGAGCAAGGCCATATCCTGCGTCAAAGTAATAGTCTTTACCATCAATAGTGTGTTCTCCAGTATAAGCAGGATGGCTTGGTTTTGCTGGATCAAAGTACCAAGTCTTGCCATTTGGCGTGGTGAACCAACCAGAAGCAAAGGCGCCACTTGACTGTGCCCAAGCCCAACCGCCTTCCGGGAGCTGTACCCAATTGTTAGCAGTCATTCCAGCAGACTCATCAATATAATAAGTTCCACTAGAAGTTTGGATGACACCAACAAGCATACGGTGCTTGGAATCTTTGGTATCAAAATAGAACCATTTGCCATTAGGCATACGTTTCCAACCCGATTGAAGCACTCCGCTTTCTCCAGCCCAGGACCAAGAACCATCAGCTCTGTGAATCCATCCATTTTTCAGAAGACCATAACCTGAATCAAAATAATATGATTGACCGTTAATTTCAGTCTCACCAATTATTGCAGGATGCTGCGGATCTGATGGATCAAAATACCAAGTTTTGCCATTTGGAGTGGTGTACCAACCAGAAGCAAATGCACCGTTCGACTGCGCCCAAGCCCAGCCGCCATTAGGGAGCTGCACCCAATCGTTAGCGGTCATTCCTTGATTTACGTCAACGTAATAAGTTCCGCTGGAAATAGTGAAGACACCTTGCTTAAGTAGGGGGAATTCTCCATTTTCATCAAAATAGAACCACTTACCATTTGGCATGTGTTTCCACCCAGAATAAACAGAGCCTACTGTTTCAATCCAAGCCCATCCATCATCATCACCGATCCAACCATGGGTAACAAGGCCATTACTGTGATCAAAGAAATAATATTTACCATCAATATCTATTCCGCCCATTACTACTGTATTGTAATGTTCTGGGTCGGCATACCAAGTTTTGCCATCTGGAGTTTTAAACCAGCCAGAGATAGCAGCGCCATCTGGACCAGCCCAATACCAAGCTTCTACACCCTGGCCCAAATTTACCCAAGAATTTCGTAAAAGTCCTGTCGAAGTATCAAAGAAGTACAGCTTTCCATCGACCGGAACTGATTTAGCAATAACCGGAACACCCGAACCAATTTCACTAGTTAAATACCAGGTTTTACCATTAGGAGCAGTAAACCAACCTTCAGTAAAACGCCCATCAGCTCCGGCCCAGCTCCAGCCTTTATCTGTTTTAACCCAATTGTTTTTAATCAAGCCGTTATCTTTATCTACGTAGTAGTAAGTGTAGTGATAATTAGGAGTATTTTTATTTTCGAGAATATAAAATAAGCCATATGTAGCGTACGGTAGCCATGTCTCTGGCTCAAAATACCAGGTTTTGCCATCAGGTGTAGTATAGAAACCAGATGCTGCTGCACCTGTTTCATCTACATAATATTGATGACTGTCATAAGTAATCCACTGACTTTTTAGAATAGTTCCATCTTCAGTATAAAAATATACCTTTCCATCAACTTTTTTCCACTTTGGATAATAGGATTTAGAAGTTGATTCAGGAGCACTTACTGTGGATGTATCAGTAGTTTCTGCAAGAGCAGAAGTAGCGTGAAGTCCGCAAAGTAGAGCTGCACTCAACGAAGCAACTGCAATGAGCTTTTGCATTGAAGGCCTGCTGGACAAACATGTCTTCTTTTTCATGGGCATATCCTTTTTTGAAGGGATAACTTTCTATATAAATAATAGTTTGATATGTCTGTTATTGTTCCCGTAAATTAATCCTATACAAATTCTCTATCTTCTATGAAAAAATGCTCAACTAATGAGATAAAAAACGTTTAATAGCAGATATATCCATAAATAAATGCTGGAAAACAGCTTGATTACCTGTGGCTCTTCCGGTAGATGGTGCGAAAATCTCCATGAGTGGTTTCTCGCCACATAAGTTGTTGATTAAGGTTATTATATTCCACGTGGCGAAACGTCACGGTATCGCGCTCCACAGGCGCAGTTTTGCCCTGCGGGGCTAAGAAAGAAAGGCACGAAATGGCTCAGGGTACTGTAAAGTGGTTTAATCCAGACAAGGGTTACGGTTTCATCTCTCGTGAGGATGGCGACGATCTGTTCGTACACTTCTCCGAGATTCAGATGGACGGTTTCAAGACTCTCGATGAGGGTCAGCCTGTCGAGTTTGAGATTACCACCGGCCAGAACGGTAAGCTCCAGGCTTCTAGCGTCCACAAGATCTAGTACTTGCGAACACTACCATCAAAAGGAGACCTTCGGGTCTCCTTTTTTGTTACATCGCTATTTTTACAGTTACAGTTACCAAGAGCTTTAATACCAATGCTTGATGGTAAGGTCGGCAAGTTCAGAGAGTTTCTCGATATCTTGATGCTCATCATCACAATTAACAGCACAGGTGATAAGGCCAACAGAATTTCCTGTCTGAAGAGCCAATGGAATATCTTCAAACAGTATTGTTTTCTCGGCTGGAGTATTAAGGCGTTTAAGCACCTCAAGATACAGATGAGGCTCATCTTTTGCAGATCCAACATCTGCTGCAAACACCTGAGTATCAAACAGAGTGGATAGATGTAAACGAGGTTCAAGGAGAGCAAGAAGCTCCGGCTCGTTGACAGTTGCCAATGCAGTAGGGATGTCTTTTTCTTGTAACTTGCCAATAAAATCAACAACACCAGGTCTAAGCTGCACGGAGTTTACAAAGAAGCTTTTACTAAGCTCTTTCCACTCGGCAACAATCTCTTCTGGATCCTCCTTTAGCCCATAGGTGGCAATTGCCCATTCGGCTCCCTTTTCAAATCCAAGAGGGGAGAGAATCTTACCAATTTCTGGAGTGTAAGGGATTCCTCGCGACTCAAAAAACTCCTGGTCAACAAGCTTCCAAATATGGTGCGTATGAGCAATAGTGCCATCAAAATCAAAGATTGCTGCTTCAAAATCGGTTGCAAGAATATCTTCAAGTGTCGAGAAAATCACAGAGTTCCAATCAAGTTGCGGTGAGCTTGTGTTTTTTATTGTTGACGTGCCAGTCTAGTGTAAACTTTTAGCAAGTATGAAGAGGAGTAAACCAATACTTTTCGGAGGACCGCATGAAACGCAGCTTATTTAATACTCGCGGTAAATTGCTTGCTGTTTTGTTCTTTGTTGTCATGGCACTGTTTGCAACAACAGTTCAAAGCGCATATGCAACTACCTACACCACAATGGATGCCCAAGGAAACATTATCCAGAGTGAATCACTAAAAGATGCCGTAGCACTTGCTCGTGCAACTGGCAGACCTATTGCGCTTGACCCAGGTCACAGTGATGGCCTTGAAGGCAGAGATCCAGGTGCTACCTACTTTGGACTCAAAGAGGGAGATCTGGCTTGGGCAACTGCCATGTACGCCAAGAAGTATCTGGAAAAATGGGGTGTACAGGTTGTTGTTGTTCGTGGAGAACACGAGGATCCATCGATCAAGACGCGCGTACAGCGTGCTGTTGACGCAAACGCTTGTGCTATCATCTCGCTTCACTACAATGCCGGCCCTGCATCTGCAACGGGCTCAGAGGTACTTGTTCCTCATAAGGTAAGCTACAACTATGATCTTTATCTCTCCGGTCAAATTTTTGCCGGCAAGGTTAACTATTACCTCAGAAATAAAGTTGGTATTGTTACCCGCGGTGATGGCGCAACAGAACGTGGCTACAACGACCAATACGGAACAGACTATTACGAGAATGGCGATGAGTCCGATTATTACGGTATTGTCCGCTATGCTCGTCAAAAGGGAATTCTTGGCGTAATTATTGAGCATCAATTCATCTCTAATCCAGCACATGCTGCTGAGTTTAAAGACCTTGGCGATAATTCCAAGGTTGACTACATTGGCTGGGCAGATGCATGGGCAATTTGGGAAATGTACAGCTCTGATACCTGGTGGAGCATGAGTAGTGTTTCAGTAGCTCAAAAGGATAACGATGTCACTTTAAAACCAGTTCTTACTGGCGTAGTTACTGACGCAACATTTACTTATAGCTATGTTGGTCCAGACGGAACAAAGGTAACGGTTGCATCTAACACTACGGCAACTTCGTCTACCTTTACACTTCCTGCTAGCGGCCGTTACACCCTGTATATCACAGCAAGATCTTCTGACGGTCAAGAAGTAACCCGACAGACAAACTATGACGCTAAGATTAAAGAATCTTATGGCTGGCGCAGAGCTGCTGAAGGATGGATGTATTCCGACGACAACGGCACTGCTTACGTAAGCAGATGGCTTAAAGACGATGATGGCTGGCATTATTTTGACGCCAGGGGAATTGCTGTTTCTGGCTGGTTTACTACGTCAAATGGTAAGGTTTGGTACTTTGACGCAGCCGCACCTCATAACGCTGCCGCTCTTGGTCAGAGGACTATTTCAGGTAAGTCTTATTACTTTGATGAGACTAATGGAATGGCAAAGAATTCCTGGGTCCACCAGGCTGATGATTCTTGGTCTTGGGCGACAGGAGATGGCTCTCTGCACGCAGGTTGGAAGTACATGCCAAATGGCAAGTGGTTCTACTTTGATGCCAACAACAGCTATCACGCTACCTTTGGTCTTATGACTGACGGAAACAAGAAGTACTACATTGATCAGAATCGTGGTCTGATTTACGGCGGTTGGGTCAATCTTGCTAATGGAGATTGGATCTGGCTTAATGACGACGGTACTCTTTACTCTGGCTGGAAGTACATGTCTAACGGCAAGTGGTTCTACTTTGATGAGAATGCTGAATATCCACTGATGAAGACTGGACTTGTTATCACAGCTAGCGGCTCATACTACGTTGATGCCAATAGCGGCATGAAGACTAATGACTGGGTAGAGATGCCTAATAATGTCTGGGCTTGGGCTCAATCTAATGGCGCTCTTGTTTCTGGTTGGTTTAATACACCAAATGGCAAGACATGGTACTTTGATCCAAATACAAAAGAGCACGGTGCTCTCTTTGGTCTTCAGGTAATTAACGGCTCATACTATTACTTTGACCAGAGTAATGGATTGTTGCGCTCTCAAAATGTCACTCTTCCTGATGGTCGTGTTGCTTACGCAGATGCAAATGGCGTTCTTAACATCAAGTCTTCAGATAACAACAACGGTGGTAACGGTGGAGATACTAGAGACGCTAACAACACTCCAGCTGATGACGGCTCTCCAATCGAGCCAACTCGCGGCAATTTCTCTGATCGCACCAGCGTTCTTGGAGCACCTCTTGTCACGAAAGAGGACCTTCAGCGAGATTTCAACAAGCGCGTAGGTTCTGCTTATCCAGCTGTCTATGCCGAGAAGGGCGCTGCAACAGGAGCTGATTTTGTAAACCAGCTATGGCAGGCTGCAATTGACGAGGGAGTTCGTCCAGAACTTCTCTATGCACAGGTCATGATTGAGACAGGTAACCTTCGCTTTGGTGGCGATGTCCTTCCTGAGCAGTGCAACTTTGGTGGTCTTGGTGCAACTGGAAACGGTGTTCGCGGACTCTCATTTGATACCGTTCTTAAGGGACTACGTGCACAGGCTTTGCACCTTCGTGCATACGCAGGTTATGAGCCACTGACCGTTGATCCAAGCGAGGCTCAAAAAGTTGACCCTCGCTACGGAGCATGGATTCTTGCTAAGAAAGCTAACATTATTCGTAAGCTTGCTGGAACGTGGGCAATGGATAAGAACTATGCTGTAAAGCTTGTTCGCGTAATGAATGAACTGTAAAAGCCACAGTACATTGTGCAAAAGGAGTTCCGAGAAATCGGAACTCCTTTTTTATGCCAATGCTTTGTGAGTTTGAGTTGAGTTGTTTTATCTGTCAGGCTCTCCTTCAATGGAGTTGAGCATGTCAAAGTAGACATCGTCTTTCGTCATAATTCCTAGGTTCATCATGAAGTTCTTGGCAACACTAAAGAGCTCTGCATCAAGCGAGGCTCGCGTACCATCCAAGAAAATAGTAGAGACTTCATCTGTCGGAGCAACAGGAATTTGATTTTCTATGAGCGTGGCGTAAATCTCATCATCGCTCAGTTCATCGCAGCTAAACTCAGGCTCTGTTTGCGCGAGAATTGCTGTCTCGGTGCCAATAATAAATGTAGCTCCTGGTAAGAACTTCAAGGCAAACTGATAACAGGCTTGGGCGGCTTTCAGATGTCTCAAACGCCACTGGAAGAATGCCATGCGATAATAACCAAATCCGATACTCTCTGGGTCATGCGCAAGCAGCAGGAGCTTCTTGAGTTCATCTGCTGCAGCTGTAATATCTAGCGATTCTTCAAGACAGTGGGAGAGGTGTAGCCGTGCGCTCATGCTAAGAGGAGCAATCTCAACAGCCCTTCTCGCGTGTTGGAGAGCATTTTGAGTTTGTCCTTGGAGCGTCTGAGCAATAGATACCAAAAGGTGAGCCTCAAAGTAAGACATAGGAGCTAGACGAGTATTTTTCTCGGGATTAGAGAGAATTCTGTTGTAAAGTACGCGATCAACGTAGTTCATAAAGACGCGCCACTGGGTAGTGTCTGTGTCTGTGTAGGTGTTATTGCCATCAACGGAGTCCAGCGCTTCACGTAGGAGCAGTTCTGCGTCTTGATAGTTTTTCTCGCCAATAAGGCGCTGGGCCTTGGTAACCGCCAAGGAAAGAACGCCTCCGTCAACAAACTCTTCTGAAATAGCCTCAAAGTCATCTTCTGCAAGCGTGCCCTTAATAAAGCGAGAAACCACGCGTTCTCCCGCTGCTCGCACCGTAGGATCGGTAGAGTTTGCGGTATACGACAAGATAGTGCGGACGTTTTCTTCTGTAGAAGAAGAGAGGTTGCGCAAAATTTTGGTGATAATTTCTTCTCGCGCCTGGCCTTCATCAATAGAAAGCCCCGACACTTCATCGGTGCCTAGTGCGTGAGCAGCGACGCTATCAAGGCGTTTTTGAGAAGACTCAACAAAATCGTATCTACTTGGCGGACAGAAAATTTCGTTGTCTAAGGTAAAGAGCGGCTGCACCGCATGAAGGATTCCATCTGCCTCGTCAATTTGTGCGTTCCAGAGCTTATACACAGAAATCGGATTCGTTTCTTCTGTAATGTTTGTATCCTCAAATTGCTTACGAGTAATGTGGAACGAGAAAAGACAGGCATGCAGCTTGTTTGTATTGCATATGCCAGAGAGCCATACCTCGTTAATCCTCTTCGAGCTTCTAAAAGCACTTGCGGTGATGAGCATACCAAGGTGTAAGTTGTAAGCGGTTGCCGCACGGCTGAGGTCATCAAAGGTTGCTTCTTTGATACTTCCATCTGTGCCAAGAAAGCTTCTTGGAAACTGCTCTGGAAGGGCCAAGTGTACCCTAAAGGCGGCAATTCCCTTGTGTACGTTGGTCCTAAACTCAGTGACAAGACGCTGAGATAGACGCAGGCTTTCAATGTGTAGAGAGATGGCTTTGCGGACAACCCATTCGCCATCTTCTTGGGTGCTTTGAGTGGTGGCGCAACGAGGGCGTGATTGCTTCATCATGGTAGAAACAATCTTTTGCTCAAAAGCAAGTAAGTCAAGTTCAGATGCCATATTTGCATCAAGAAAGTATCGCTCTGCAAAGAGGGCAGTGTTCAGTGCGCTTTCAATAGTTAGAAGCTGAATCTTCTGCTCATAGGAAAGTGTTTTTTGATTAGCGCGCAGATAAAAGAGGCCATTGGTACGCAGACGTACCACCCGGCAGGGGATAGTAATATCTTGCGCATCGAGAACACCGGCATCTTTTAGTCGCTGGGCTAGATGCAGTTCAAAATCACTTGGCGGAATAGCAACAGACCCACCTTTTCGGTGAGAATCTTTTTCACGCAAAAATGCTGTAGTTACAAAATGTTTGAGCACTTCAAGAGGGGTGGTGGACTCTGTAAGCGTAAGAGAAAGAGCTTCAATATTGAGCTTTGTATGCCAACCAGTCTGATCAATAGAACCAACATGTTGATTATTTTGAGCAGCGTCTAAAGACTCATCAGGCAGAACGTCTGTATTGACGAGAGACGGATAGAGTTTTCCAAGCCTGTTTCTTCCAGGTTGCTTAGCTTCTGGATTATTTTCCTGACGAGTCATCATACACCTCCCAGGTTAGGCATACTGATTCATCTATAGTTAACTATATACCTTTGCTGGTGTACGACATTTCAGCTGTCAATAGTTAATTCGGCAGGCGAGAAGAAAATGTCATTGACTGGTTAGTTTTGCGCCATGAACGGTATACTCACATACGTAGATGATTGGATTGACATGGCAATAATGCAAAACGTAACTGATACAAACAAAGCATTGGTAGCTTCTGATGTAGTTTCAGATCTGCAGAATCGTTCGCTTATTATTTTTGACTTTGATGGGACTATGGCAGACACGTTGCCCACCATTGTTTCTACCGCGAAGATGGCAATGACAGACTGCGGTCACACAGACTTTATCGAATCAGATCTTAAAAAGCTTGTAGGACCGCCGTTTCCTTATGCGTTTGAGCTAGTCTTTGGCTTAAGCCATGAGGACGCTGCTGCGGTTACTAAGCGTTATCGAGAGCTTTATGTAACTACAGGAAAATGGCCACTCTTTGAGGGTATGAGAGACCTCATTGATGACCTTCATGCCGCAGGTAAAAAGGTTGCGGTAGCAAGCTCAAAGAATCAGCCCATGCTAGAGATGGGGCTTAGGGACAACAATCTTATTGGTGTTCTTGATACCTATGCTGGAAGAATAGATGAGGCGGCAACTGATAAAATCACTGCTATTGCTCGCGTTATGCGCCAGCTTGGCTTTGATGCTTCTGAAAGCGTTATGGTAGGGGACCGCCGTTTTGATATGGAAGCAGCATTCCCAAATAAGATTCTGTGCATTGGCGTTTTGTATGGAAAAACGACCAATAAACAGGAGCTTATCGATGCGGATGCGGTTGCAATTGTAGATACGGTAGAAGATTTACATCACGTTCTTCTCGCCTAAGAATCGTTACATACACAAAAAACGCCTTGTCGCTAAGATGAACTGCCTCCCATTTCTTGGACACGAGCAATAGGAGGCAGTTCAAAACACACCTAAGTCAGATAATCTGTTAAAAAGACGTATACATGACGCTGAAAATACCTCAATCATGCAGATTATCGTCATTAGATGTGTAATATGCCCGCATCTGAGCAGAATATCCGACTTAGGTGTGTTCCGTAGATACAGAATTTACCTATAGTTAAATTCTTTATATATTCCTATTCATTATTCAGCATATTA
>JABZHQ010000009.1:0-26407 GCA_015258765.1 Atopobium sp.
GACCGGAATAGGAGAATCCAACGTTCTCAAAATCAATGGATCCGTCTGTAACCTCGGTCAAAGGATTTTCTGGGTTGTTAATAGTGGAAGTTGCAAGAAGTACCTCACAGATGCGGCGAGCACCTTCTTCTGCAATGATGATCATGGCAAAGACAAAGGAAAGCATCATGAGTGACATAAGCATCATAAAGCCATACGTAATAAGCGAAGAAAGCTGTCCAACGCCAAAGGCAGTTCCCTGAGAAGAAACAATCAGATACGAGCCAAAGTACAGAATGAAGACAAACAGCACGTAAATAGTGAAGTTCATAAATGGAGAGTTCAGAGCCATGAGCCTCTCGGCTGCTGTAAAATCTTCGCGCAGCTCTTCTGAAGCTTTATCAAATTTCTGACGCTCAAAGTTTTCATTTACAAATGACTTAACAACGCGGATACCAGCCAAGTTTTCTTCAGCGGATTCATTGAGTGCGTCGTATCTCTTAAATACCTTTTTAAAAATAGGAATGACTCTAGAAATAATGAAGTAGAGACCAATTCCTAGAAGAGGCATGACGGCAACAAAAATAATGGCAAGCCAGCCACCCATGATAAAGCCAGCAATAAACGCTGCAATAAACATAAATGGAGCACGAACGGCAAGGCGGATGAGCATCATAAATGCCATTTGTACGTTAGAAATATCCGTAGTAAGGCGTGTTACTAACGATGACGAAGAGAATGCATCAATAGTGGTAAACGAGAAATTTTGGATATTACGGAACATATCACGACGAAGATTGCGCGCAAAGCCCGTGGATGCTTTGGCAACAGAAATACCGGATAGTGTTCCAAACAGCAGCGACAGCATTGCCATAGCAGCAAGAACAGCGCCAGACTGAATGACAGCGTTTAGTTCTGCCCCTGTACGAAGCGTATCAACAAGATTGGCTGTTCTAAAAGGAATGAGGATTTCTAAGATGGTCTCAATTAACACAAAGAGAGGAGTGAGGATAGTGTCTCTTTTGAATTCACCGATACTCTTTGAAAGCACTAAAGCAATCTCTTTAATGGAAAGATTACTGACATCTACAATACCTGTCAGGGTAGAGGGAGCCAAGGTAGTATCTGCTTCAGATGTTTCAACCATGCTTTCAAGTTCTTCAGTTGAAGTTACTTCTTCTGACATGCTTTTTCTCCTTTCTCATCTCTGTTAATTGTGTCCCAATGTTCAACTAAACGATCTAGATATGCGCAGAATGTAACTTTTTCTTCATCTGAAAGAACCGACAAAGCCTGCGCTTCAAATGACTCGATGGCCTCTTGAGCTTCTTTTGCTTGTTTTTGACCTTCTTTTGTCAAAGAAAGAAGTGTTTGTCTGCGATCTTTGTCTACGCGCGTACGTTCAACAAGACCTTTTGCTTCAAGTTTGCTCACCATTTCTGAAAGAGATGCAGATGTATTCTTTGTCTTAGCGAGAAGATCTTTTTGTGTCATATCTCCATCACGATAGAGTGCAGTCAAAATAAATTGTTGACCGCCACGACATCCGCGCGTGATGTAAAGATAATGACCTAGATAGCCAAGATTGCGAATAATACGCATTTCTTGAGTAGGTGAGGTTGATGCTTGATGCATGAGTACCTCCCGAAACAGAAATAATTCTTGTTAGGTATTTTACTCAAAAATTCTGAGATAGCAAGGTACTTAACAATTAAGTACCTAAGTTTTATTTTCTTGAAACAAAAGCAGGTAAATTACTTAAAGTTTCAGTGCCGTTCTTAAAGATAGCCAAAATTTGCAAAAATTCTTCGCACTACTGCACCCGGAGACACCTTAGGAACGTTGTGGGGGCAACCTGGAATGAAGAGAAGTCGAGCGGTAGGGATTGCCTCAGCAATACGGCGAGTTTCCTCTGGATAAATCTCATCGTATTCACCTGCCATGACAACAACAGGAACGGAGATGTGTTCAAGGGACGCGGGATCAATATGAGGGTTATCTACCATGAGTTCAAGATGCTCTGCAATACGAGCGGCCTCAGCAGGAGAAGGAACAGGGTAGCCGTCTTCTAGAACAGCACCTTCCCAGCCTTCAACTGCCCAACGTTTATTGCCCTCGATACTTTCATATAGCCAGGTCATATCACCCAGAGTATCAGGCTCAAGATTTGCTCCGATAGATACGAGAGAAGCAACTACGTCTGGATAGTCACGTGCCAGAAGAAGACCAAGAATAGCTCCGTCAGAAAAGCCCACAATATGAGCAGATGAAACACCAAGCTGCTTCAGGACAACATACGCATCTTCTGCCATCTGCTCGTAGGTAAAGGTGGCCGTTCCTCTAGTACTTAGCCCTTGATCTCTCGAATCAATACCAATTGCGATGTAGCCGCGGCTACATACTTCGTCAATGATGGTGCCAAAGATGCCGTGCTCTTCTCCATTTCCGTGAAGAAAAACAATGGGTGTAGCAAAGGTATCGTTGGGAACAGATGTTAAATAAGATGCAGTTGAAGCAAGGTCTTCACAGGGTTTCTCGCCAGCTGGAGCAGCAGGAGTGTAGACAAACGTTGCAATTTCTGCACCGTCATCAAGCAACACCTGAAGATGACTCTTCAGGTGTGCTGTTGGCTTGCTATAAGGTTTTGGGCGGTAGACGGGTGGAAACTCAACCACGTATGCTCCTATCTGCGCGTTTTAATTCTTCTGGCTTGGATGTGCTTTGAAGAAGTCAAAGCGAGGAGGGAGCTCTTCAAGCTGGTGCTCCTCTGCGCTCTGGCCAAGCTTTGCTGCAAGCTCTTTTGGACCCATAAAGGCGTTCTCCCAAGAGAAGAACTCCTCATGTGGGAAGTTGAGAGCATCTGCAATGCGCTCGCAGCCTTCCGGAACAGCCGGGTGCATAAGCAGCGTGATGGTCTTGAGTGCATAGAATGCATCAGCAAGTGCCTGGTCGTAGGCCTCGTCATTGCCCTGAGCGGCCTTGGAAGCCTCGCCCCAACGCTTGTTTTCTGCGCGAGCGTACTCATCAACAACAGCAAGGGCAGAATGTGCGTCAAAGCCGTATGCAAGCTGCTCGTACTTCAGCAGAACCTCTTGAGCAGCGTCGACAACTTCCTGGTGAGGCTCACTGATAGGCAGGTGACCACCACACGCATTGGCCGCACCATACAGGCAGCTACGAGCCATGCGGTTAAAGATGTTAGTGAGAAATGCTGACTCCTTGAGCGCTGGATCAACAACGCGAGGATCATCCTTTACCAGAAGATCTGGCTCGCCGTCTTTGCCCTTCCTGGAAACGGAGGTGTCAAAAGCCTTTGGCGAGAAGGACACGGCGCGCTGATCAAGGCCAAGCGAGAGCCAGTGAGCACGGAGCTGCTCTGGAGTGTAGAACTCAAGAAGCTCTTCAGCCATTGGAGGCTTGATAGCACCAGAGCTGGAAGCCTTCTTGTTCATAAAGAGAATGTGGTAGTTAGCAACGGGGGTATCGGTGATAAGACCCCAATCAAGTGCATCCCACAGTGGGTTCTGGACAATGCAGTAGAAGAAGATGTTGTCTTGACCAATGAACTGGTAGACAGCAGCGTCATCACTGCACCACCAATCGCGCCACTCGTCAGAAGAGTAGCGAGAACCACCGTTGCTAGCGTCTTCAGAAAGAGCAGCACGTGTGAAGGTGATAGGAGCCCAGAGGGACTCAGTCCAGACCCAGATGGTAAGGTCTTTGAGATCTTCAATGTCTGGAGACTTAAGACCCCAAGAAATATTGCCCGTCATGCGGTAAGGCAAGAGCGTCTTGCTTGTTCTAAAACGAATTCCAGCCTCTTTGAGTTTCTCGCGAGCTTCATCTCTGTCTTGCCAATTTTCAAAGACAACTGAGAAGGAAGATGCATTACCTTCTGGCTCAATGACACTATGAGCTGGGAGGGAAGAGGCAACGCCGTCAAAGTCTTGGCGGAAGGAATTTTGAATGTAGATAATAGGCTCGGTCAGAGTCTCTTGAACGGTAGAGGTAACAACTGAGCGAATCTGTGGGTTGTTCTTCCACTTTTCTACCAGGTTGTTTAGAAACTCTTTGTATTGTGGCAGGTCAAAGTACCAGCTTGGTGCAGGACGAAGCTCTGGCGTGGTGCCAGTGAGCTGCGAAACAGGGGCAATGAGCTCCTCTGGGTTGAACTGATGACCCAGGTCGCATTCTTCTGCATAAGCCTTCTCTGACTTGCAGCCCTTAATAGGGCAACGTCCATTGACCTGGCGACCATTAAGGAATGTCTGAGCCTCGGTATCGTAAAACTGTTTAGTTGAGAGCTTGGAGAGTTTACCGCGCTCGTAGAGGCGGTGCATGATGCTGTCAGCCATCTCTTCGTGGATCTTTGCAGCGGGTTCTAGCGCGGAACCGCCGTAGAAATCAAGCGAGATATTGTAGGCGTTAAGAGCGCTTTTCTGCAGGTTGTGATTATGATTTACGTAGTCAAGGATGGTGCCCTCGTAACCCTCTTCTTCAACCTTTTTGCGATAGCCCTCTGCGATAGGAGAGCCATAGCAATCAGTTCCCGAGATAAACAAAACGTTTTTCTGGCCAATACGATCTCTTAAGAAACGAGCAAAGAAATCTGCTGGGACAAAGACGCCCGCAATATGTCCAAAGTGGAGATTCTTGTTACCGTAGGGCATACCACCGGTAATGACAGCGCGCTTAGGAAAATGAGGGCGGTTGTTCATGTCGTAGCTTTCGGCCATGGATACCTCGCAGTTGGAATTAGTAGATTACGCAAATTATCTTCTTATTCTAATCTTTTTTGATTCACTACACGAATAGATTCAGAAGTCGATACTATAGTGAGTAGAAATTATGTAAGGAGAGTTTGTGGGAAGAAAAAAGCCAAAGACAAGCCTTGAGTTTGTTCTAAAGGATCCACCAAAGTCTGTGGTGACGCCCTTCCTTGTGGCTGACCTTGCACTTTTGCTTATGTTTGTGTGTCATATTCCGCTGATGGTTATGGGAGAGCTCCCACCCAATGACATACTTCCAGCCGTGTTGGGTCTTCTTGGAAGTATGTTGGCAGGTGGCTTAATCCTTGTGTGGATTACCCGCGTCAATAAGCGAGATTTTAGGTCTTTGGGTCTTCGAGTAAGCTCCTGGCCAGGATTTATGCGCGGAGTTACCTTTGGCTTTTTGATGGTGCTGTTTACCTTTGGCTCTATCATGCTCATTGAAGGCTTTGATTTTAACTTCAACGCTTCCTATAACATTTTTGCTGCTCTCTTCTTACTTGTGGCAACCCTTATTGAGTCCGCAGCAGAAGAAATATTGTTTAGAGGTTACCTACAAACTGGTGTTGCAGCTAAGAGTTCTTTCCCTGTAGCGCTTGTGCTTCAAGCAGTGCTCTTTACCGCAACGTATGGACTAACGCCTAACATCTCTATTGCCGCAGCAATCTCAGTCTTTTTGATGGGCATTCTTTATGGCTTGGTGTTTTGGCTTACCGATAATCTGCTCATGACCATTGCTATGCACTTTATCTGGAACTTTGTAACCGGCCCTATTCTGGGCATCTCGGTTACCACTACGCTTCTTCCTACCACGCTCTTAACAGCGTATCCTGCAGCATCTGAGTTTATCTCGGGTGGCACCTACGGTATTGAAGCAAGCGTTGTTACCATTTTTGTATGCCTTGCTGCCTGCGCTATAGTAGGTTGGAAATGTTATAAGGCACAAGGCGAGAAGAACTAATGGCTTCAAACATGCTTCAGTCAATTGAGACTCTTTCAGTAGAGCCGGGAACACCGCTGCTGCTCCATGCATGCTGCGGTCCGTGCTCACTTGAACCTTTAAAACATCTGAGGGAAGAGGGCTTTGAGCCAACCATCTGCTGGACTAATCCTAATATTCAGCCAGTTGAAGAGCACGACAGGCGTCTTCAAACCTTACTTACGTGGGCTCAAGAAGAGGCTCATGTTGAGGTGATTGTGGCAGGAGATCCGCGAGAGCAGTGGGAGCGAGCCGTTGCCCCTCAGGGATTTGAGCGAGATCGTCGCTGTCGTGCTTGTTACGCAATCCGCTTGGCAGAGAGTTGTCGTGTGGCGGCTGAGCGCGGGTTTGAATACGTTTCTACAACACTGGCTGTCTCGCCCTATCAGCTCTTTGATGCGTGCGAGGATGAGCTGGTGTCCATCGCGCATGCTCATGGACTGACGCCTGTATGGAGAGATTTCCGTCCGTTTTACCCAGAGGCTACAAAAGAGTCTCGTGAGCTTGGTATGTATCGACAAAATTATTGCGGTTGCAGATATTCTGCGGCCGAGGCTCAGATAGAGCGTCATGAAGCTCGTGACGCAAGAAAGGCAGCACGTCATGCGAACTGACGATTTTGATTACAACCTTCCAGAAGAACGTATTGCACAAGCTCCTGCTGAGCCAAGGGACTCTTGTAGGCTTTTGGTGCTGCATAGAGAAGATGGCCGCATAGAGCACAAGCACTTCACCGATATTGTGGAGTATCTTGAGCCGGGCGATTTGGTTGTAGTTAATCAGACGCGCGTTATGCCAGCTCGCCTTGTAGGTAAAAAGCAAAATACGGGCGGCGTCTCAGAAACGCTGCTTTTAAAACGTCGAGAAGACATTGATGCTTTGGGTAGTGTATGGGAGTGTCTGGTAAATCCTGGTAAGCGTCTAAAGCCTGGCGCAGTAATTGAATACCGTGCAGGTGGTTTACATGCCCCTGATTCTGCTCCTGTTGTGTTGACGGGCACCATTGTGGACTTTGTTGACGACAACAGGGGAGGTCGCCTGGTGCGTTTTGAAGCACAGGGAGATCGCACTCTTGACGAGGCTATTCATGAAGCGGGCCACGTTCCGCTGCCCCCGTATATTACGCAGTACGAGGGAGACCCAGAGAAATATCAGACGGTCTATGCTATGCAGGATGAGCATTCTGCTGCAGCTCCTACTGCGGGTCTTCACTTTACTCCTGAGCTCATTGAAACCATCAAAGCAAAGGGTGTCCAGTGGGCATCTGTTGAGCTAGAGGTGGGTATTGATACCTTCAGGTTGGTAACAGAGGACGATCCTACTAAGCACGTCATTCATACCGAGCGCTACCACGTAGCTCCAGAAGTTGTAGAAGCAGTAAAGGCCACTAAAGCCGCTGGTCATAAGGTTATTGCCATTGGTACCACCAGTGTCCGCTCGCTTGAAAGTGCTTGGGATAATCAGATTCCTGCAGCTGAGCCTCCTGTTGTTGCCCGTCGCTTTGAGGAGGCAGAAGACTCTGCTGCAGTGGCTCATAAAGGCGATATGGTTGCTCGAGAGAATGCAACTACTAATCTGTACCTGATGCCAGGCTCTACATTCCACGTGGTAGACACCATGGTGACCAACTTCCATGTTCCACGTTCTACCTTGATGATGCTTGTTTCTGCCTTTGCAACGCGCGAGCAGATTATGGATGCCTATCAAAGTGCCATTGACGAGAAGTACCGCTTCTTGTCATTTGGTGATGCCATGATCATCATTTAGCGAGTTTGGCTACGTGACCATGACCCTTACGTTTAACTTGAGAGTTTAGATGTAGAAAAAGTGCCCACAGTATTGTGAGCACTTTTTTCATACGGTGATTTGTCTGGGCAAAGACTAAATTACCAGTTAAAAATCAGCCATACAAAAGACGCAAGAATCGCTATCATGCCAAGAACAACAATGATGAAGCCAATGCGTTGACCACGAGTTGTCTCTCGAAGGATTTTCTCGCCAGTAATAAGCTCTTTAAGGGTGAGCTGCTTGGTATTGATGTTAATTACCTGCTCGTCAACAGACTTTCTGAGCTCCTCAGTAATTTCTGGTGTTGCATGAATTTCTTTAGCATCATCAATGACTGACTGTGCTTCATCATGTTTATCTGCTGCTTCGTTAAAGAGCTCCTTGGCTGTCTTAATTTTCTCTTCAAGACCCTCTATATCTTTGCTTAGAATCCTCTGACGAGCATTAGCCTCAGCTACTACGGCGTCATATTCTTGCTGTTTCTGCTCATAATCTTTGCGAGCCGCATCAATAGAAGACTCTGAGGACTCCAACGATTTGCCCTGGGTCCAGTAATGCGTTTGTGCCATCTCAAGTGAAGACTGGAAAGAGTTCTGTAGTTCCTCAACTTGCTTTTGAGCCTGCTCTGCACGAGCAAGCTCTGACTTAAGGTCTTCCTCAATGCGAACAATTGCATCGTGATTAGCGGCAGGGTCTGTCTTAAGACCAGCAAGCTCTTCTCTCAGAGAAAGCTGTCTTGCCTGGGAGTTTTCCAGTGCTTTATTTGCAGACGCTACAGCAGCATCGCGTTTCTCGGTAACTTCTTTAAGCTGAGCCTCGGCGTTTTTAACACCACGCTGTGCCTCAGAGATTGTCTTTGAGATATCATCCAGCCTGCCTTTTGCTGTGGCAGCAACTTCTTTGTAAGGCTTAATCTTTGCTTCGTCGTCAACTTTTTGCTGTTCAAGCTTCTGAATAAGCTGGTTTTTCTTAACCGTAAGAAGATCCACTTGCGTAGATTGATCACTCATGACCTGAGCGGTCTCTGCAAAAATTTTCTCTTGCTCAGCAATTATTTGATCAAACGAGCTCTGTACGTAGTCTCTGTGCTCTAAGTCTTGCTTGTCTTGAGCAAGGTGTTCTTGCATCTGCTTAAGCTCTTGCTTTGCAGAGTTTGTCTCTTTGGCAGCGTTGTGGACTTCTTTGGTAGCCTGGAAACCTTCTGCAACAGCGGTTGTGGCACTCTCAAATGCGCTGCTAACACCTTTTGCTACAACCTGAGTAGTGTCCTTGGCAATCTTTTGAATGTCCTGGGATTTGCTGGGTTCAGGTGTGTCTGCAGACTCATTCTGCTCATTAGAAGTGGTTACTTGAGTATCTATCGTGTCCAATTCCTCAGGTTTTGAGTTTTGGATATCGTTTTCAGCCATGGTGAACCTCCTACAAGAGTTCCGACTTTTTATTTTTACCCTGTTTTTGAGCAAATCATAGTCTAATTTGGTTCTTTCTGGAAATAAGATTGGATATAATACGTTATGTTTTGTTACGATAGTAACGATTAATCGAGAATAACTCTCGAGTAGATTTTTGGTTTCCGGAAGGGGAGTCCACTTATGGTTTCAAAGCAGACTACTATCATCAATGCAACTGGTCTTCACGCTCGTCCAGCATCCGTCTTTGTTTCTGAGGCAAAGAAGTTTGAGAGCAACGTCACCATCAAGAATGTTGACAAGGACTCCGCACCAGTTAACGCTAAGTCCATCATGATGATTCTTGCTGCTGGCCTTGGTACTGGCACCAAGATTGAGATTGCATGCGACGGCGCTGACGAGCAGGCAGCTCTTGACGCTCTTATCGCTCTCGTTGAGAGCGGTTTTGGCGAGTAAGCTAACGGCTTACATACTGTGTACGTCAAGCCCGGCTTTGCCGGGCTTTTTTCAAAGAGAGGTTAGTATGACATTTGTTGCAACATGGCTTGTAACTACTGTTGCTACGTTGGTGGCCTGCACCTTAATTCCAGGTCTAACTATTGTGGGAGGCTCGTGGGCAGGTCCTATTCTGTTCTCGTTAGTACTCGCAGCAGTCAATACGGGCATTAAGCCTGTTGTTAAGCTACTCTCATTGCCTATTAATGTGCTGACCCTAGGTATTTTCTCGCTCTTTATTAATGCTTTTATGCTTGAGCTTTCAAGTTTTATTTCTAGGAATTTGCTGCATGCGGGCGTTGCTATTGATTCTTTAGGCACCGCTATCCTGGGATCAATAGTTATCTCAATTGTCTCTTCAATTGTGATTAGCCTTACTGGTCTGAAGAAGGAGAACCTTTCGTAAGTTCCTTCTGGGCTTTATCCAGTTTGGCAAAGCTTTCTGAGATAGCAGAAGTTAGCTGAGAAATCTGGGAAGACTCAGTAATGTTTTCAATCAAAGATGTTGCTGATGCATTGACAAGCGAACTAAGGAGGTCAAAGAAGACTTCTTTGGTTTGCTTTTCTGTTTTAGTGAGTGCCGCAACAACAGGCTGTAAGTTTGCGGGCGAGCTAATAATGTCGCTGAAATAGACTGCTCCGCCTGCCGAAAGGGCGTCGAAGAGCTCGTTGGTAAAGTGCTCACGATCAGAGAGCGGGAGTTCTTTATACCAGTTGCTGAATGCCTCGTTAATCTTTTTACATTCAAGCTGGAAATCATCAGCAAATTCAAACGTATTGCGAGAGACTTGCCATGAAACGCCGTCGTGCGCCAGCATGCCAGACTCGGAGCTTTTTACAATGAGCTTTGGTACAGCAGGATCATCAAAAATCATGCCCACTACACTAAACTCAGGCAAAATTCTGATGTATTTATCTCCAAGCGCCTTATGGGCTGTGGTGGGAATAATTTCTGGACACATATTAGGTCCATCGTTACTCCAGACGCGATCAATTGTGCCAAGAAGCTCTTCAGGACAGACTGTTGCTGCGTATGCTGCAAGGTTGCCGCCCTTAGAGTGGCCACCAACCATAACATTTGCGCAGGTAGTGCTATTGCCTGCTGCAAGATGTTCGCGAATACGTTTCTCAAGGTATAGTGCCGCCGACTTATCAGCGGACGTAACCTGGAAGCTAAGGTTAAGGTTTTCTCGCCAGCCAACTAGCGTGCCGTCAGTTCCTCTAAAAGAAACAAACATCTGTCCTGTAGGAAGATAGGCGGTAAATGCTGCAAACTGCAGGTTTTTCTCGACATTAATGTGGTCTACATAGCGACCAAGTTCAATGTTGGCAAAGCGGGGAGCGTTGGCCAGCGCCTCAAGGAAGGTTCCATCAACGCGAGAAAATCCCGTGATAAGAGACGGGTCATCTTTAAGTTTCTTAAGCATTTTGGCGCAAGCGTCGCCAAGTTGAACGCGCTTCTCGCTACGTTCAGAAGGCACGACGCCGCCAAATCCCAGATAGGAAAGAATTGAGAGAATCAGGTTATCGACGTTGTTAAAGGGATCTTTTTCAAACGTCAGATCGCCGCGCCAGTGTAGATAGTCAACGACATTTGCCATGATGCCTCTTTCCTGCTGGTACTTTTCGTATACTAAGCATAGAGGAAGTTTGATTAATTTGGGGAGAAGCCCGTGGAAAAAGCTACAGTTTCTTCAAAAGCAATTGCTACCAAGAAGCGCTTTGTTTTTGCAGATGTTCTTACCATTTTGGCAGGTATTGCTGTTGTTATGCTGCATACCTCACTTAACGTTTTTTCGCTTGCGCACACTAAAACATGGGCCTTCTCTTTAGCTCTACAAGCTGCGTTTATTTACGCGGTACCCATCTTTTTTATGCTGAGTGGTATGAATTTGCTTGGATATAGAAGTAAATACTCCACAAAGACATTCTTTATGAAGCGTGCTAGAAAGACGCTGATGGCGCTTATTTTTGGCAGCGTAGCGGTGTATCTGATGTACGTGCTTTTTCCTACAAAGTTTTGGGGCGCCGAAGAGGTCGCCGCAAGTGCTGGTGTTGTTGATTTTGTAAAGCGCTTTATGACTAACAATATCAATAGCACGCTTTGGTTCATCTATACCATTTTGTATCTGTATCTTTTGACACCTGTTCTTTCTCTGGTAGTTCAAAAGAAAGAGACTCTGCTCTATGTTATGGCGCTTACGCTCTTTGTGAGCTTTGGTCTGCCTCTTCTTGAGTTTCTTGGTGTTCGTGGTGTTTACTTTGATCAGCTGTTTAGATGGGCTGCGTTTAACAGCGATGGCCTTTTCTACTATCTGCTGGGATATTACGTTAAAACGTATTACGACAAGCTTCCAAAATTTACTAAAAACAATCTTGTGCTTGCTGTAATTTTCTTACTTTCATCTGCGGCTATGTTTGGCTGGGGACTTATTGCTAACAACTTTGGAACCCCACTGACGCCAGAAATGACATATCAGAGTTATCCAGTTGCTATTAAAAACTTCCTTTGTGTAGTACAAGCGGCATCTTTGTTCCTGTTTGTGCTGAATCTTGAGCCAAGGCTGCAGGAGCTTTCCGATGGTGTCAAGAAATGCATCAGCACGGTATCTGCTGGTGTTTTAGGAGTCTATCTGTTCCAGATTCCTGTTATTAACTTCTTAGGACTAAGACTTGGCCGATTCCCGTACAGCTTGCTTGGTAATGCTTTTGTACGAGGCATCTTTGTCTTTGTAGTCACAATTGTTGTAGTTATGGTGTTCCAGTGGCTGATGAGACAGATCAAAAAAGCTCAAAAGACTAGCGCTAAGAACGCTTAAGCCTATTAGTTTTGACTAGCAACCAGTTACTAGCGTAAGCGCTGATTCTCCAGAAGCATTTGCTGTGCTTACGTCAACATCAATGACGCCTGGTAGATTGCTCGCAATTTCTACAATTTGAGACACGCTAACTTCTTTAGAAAGTTTTCCGTTTACGCGTTGCTCAAAGAGGGCGCCTGCAAGTACACCACGCATATGTTTGGCGTTATGCGATACAACACTGCGCTTTCCCGTACCAGGATCTTCTCGCTGTACGACAACTTGCAGCAGCTCGCTAGGGTGCTTTGCCGAAGGCGTCCACATCTTTCTGTATTCACCCGAGCGACAATCTACAACTATTTGATCTTTTAGAGCAGCGTTTAACAGGGGATTAAGCTGCTTTTTCCAGTAAGTTGCAACGGTACCTACGGTGGGCAGCTTGATTGAGGCAGACAGTCTATAGTTGGGGAGAAGATCGTACGGTCTCACAACGCCCCAGAGACCAGAGAAAATCATGATTTCTGAGTTGAGGATATCTGCTGGTAATGTGACCGTTTTCTGCGTGTTTTCTAACGTGGCGTTTTCAAGTGTTTGGTTGAATTTTGCAGCTTCAAACAGTACGCCAGTATAGAGATTGAGCGCGGTTGTGGTTGGAGCTTCATAGACGTCTAGGTTGTCGGCAATGTCACCGACGGTATTAGGACCAATTTTAAGCACTTGAGCTGCGTTTGCGTGAGAACATACCTGGTGTAAGTCCTTGATGAGTTCTTCTCGACAGCTGGTAAGCTCGGAGCCAAACAAAAGTGATGAGAGATCAAGAGAGGGCCCCGAGGTGGGGGCGGTTTTTCCTGACGATGGTGGAAGCAAAATAATCATGAAAATCCTTTTGATGCGGGATTTTTAGTTGTTGTTTAGTTTGATTCTAATTTATGTCCGGTGTGCGTGGTAACTTAAGAAGTAAGAAAAATCGGAGAGGTGACGTATGGGCTTGCTTCTGTACAAACAACAAACAGGTGCTTTCTTATCAAACTCTGTTAAAGAGCGGCTAGAGGCTTCGCTTGAGAGATGGGGCTCTGCTCAGCTTATTGTTCCTTCTCCCGATGCAGTGTTGTTAGTTAAGAGGCAGCTTGGTGCCATCCAAGAGCTCTCTGTTGGTGTGAATGTTTCAACTTTTGATGAGTGGATGCGCGATCAATGGAAGTTGTACGGAAACTCTGATCGTCTGCTTTCAACTACGCTTCGCAAGGTATTTTTCCAGCAGGTTTTAGATGGAATGTCTGCTGATGAACTGGGTTCGTTGAATGCTGGCAAGGGTACGGTGGAGCTTCTGTCTAAGCTTGCTCCAGAGTATCTTACAGAGCTTGATCAGATTATGACCTTTGGTCAACTTTCTGCTGGTCAGATGAGTGCTTGTAAGGTGTTAGAGCACTACAAGATGCTGCTTGAAGAAAAGTCTTACGTTGAGCTGTGCCAGTGTCTGGATTATCTGTTGCAGTCCATTCCAGCGCAAGGACCCGCACTGATCTTCTCGCGAGTTGAAGATCTTTCGGAGGTGCGTCTTAAGTTTGTGCGCAGGCTGTCGCAGAAGCGGGACGTGGTGTTTTCTCTCTACGTGCCCGAAGGACCTGCAGGTTACGCGGCAGAGCAGCAACTAGAGTTGGTTGGCGGCCCGGGATGCGATTGTCGTGTGGATACGGAGCCGGCGCCAGCCGCAAAAAGTCAGGAGCTCAACGATCTTCTCGCCAGGGTGTTCAGGGCCAAGGAGGGCAATGAGGTTACGCCGAGCGGTGCGGTAACGTTTTTGTCGCCGCTGGGTCAGCATGCCGAGGCGGAGTCTATCAGCAGGTATATCTCTCAGCGCGTTGAGTCTGGTAGCAAGAGCTTTGTGGTGTACACTTCAGATCCGCAAAGGGTTTGGGATGCGCTCTCGCAAAAGCTTGCAGCTAAGGGGATTGCTGCTCACTATAATCGCTCGGTACGCATTCAAGATTCACTTGCAGGCAGTGCGTTTGCTAGCTTGATTGATGCGTACGTCACGCTCAGTGAACGCTCAGAGCTCGAGAAAAACATTGACTACCAGGCATCTGACCATCAGATGGGGGATATGTCGTGGTGGCCTCCACGTACCCTTACGGACTATTTGATTTCTCCTATTTCAGGCATAAGTGTTGAGCGCGCGTGGATGCTGGATAAAAGCTGGCGCGGTAATAGAACGCTGTATGCCACCAGAGTGCTTGAGACGCTTTCTAAAGCAGCTATGAGCTCACGTTTATGCGCAGAGACCATCAAGAGCCTTGAGCTTGGCAGAATTGGCTCTGCTGCTCAGCGTATTATTGAATACCTTTCTGCAGAAACATATGAGCAGTCAGAGGCTGCTCAATTTGAAGAAACGTCTCTTCAAAACCAAGAGTCGCTTAAGGTAATGAACAAGATTGTTTCTTCTGCTCAGGAGCTACATGAGGCAGGATTAAAGCTCACTCCTCAGACACTCAAATCTTTTATTGAGCTCTGCAAAGACCAGACGGTCATGATGCCTGTTTCTAATGGTATCCAGTCTGATATTCAGGTGCTAATCGCTCCTGTAAGCCAAGCTCATTCTTTTGAGCCACATTCTTTTGATACTGTCATTTTCCAGGGCATGGATACCTTGAATTTTGGCGTTAAAGCATCAGACGGTGCACTTCAAGAGTTTGTTCGCCATGCGAGTAAAACGCCTAAGGTGTCAGAGTTTGCACGGTATCAAAGAGATTTTTATACGGCGCTTACAACTGCTTCTACCAGCGTTGCATTTGAAAAGGTTGAGCAAAAAGATGTCTTTAATGCAGTAGCTCTCAGTGAGGTTAAAGCATGCTATCCCAAAGACTATGCAAAGAAGACAGGGATTGCACGCGGAGAAGAAGAGGTGCTGGTAAACCTGTTGCCTCAAGCTACTGACCCAGAACGTGTTGCAGAACTCCCAACAATTGAGTCTGGTGAAATTGACCCTAAACTCAAAAATATCGTGGTACTCCCGCGTCATTTGACTCGGGAGACTCTTGAGCAGGAATTACAGGGTCTTATAGAGGTCTCGCGAGAAGGGCTACCACTTCTTTCCGCTTCTCAGATTGAAACGTATCTTGAGTGTCCCTACAAATGGTTCACGCAACGCCGCATCAAAATTTCTCAGGTAGACACTGACTTTGCTCCAATGCAGATAGGTACCTTTATCCATCGTGTTTTGGAGTTAACGCACGCAACTCTTTTAGCTGAATCACTTGGTTGTGATGTGGCTGAAGTTGATTCAGTGGTTGAATCTGCACTTTTGCAAGACATTCCTGGCTCTAGGATTACATCTGATAACCTAGATCATGCAAAACAAGTGTTAGACAGCTGTTTTGCTCAGGTGTGGGATGAGCAGTTCAACAACATTAACCGAGCATCTTCAAATGAACTTATTCCGCATAGCATTCAAGAAAGAAAACAGGTTGAGAATATTCGAGAAAATCTCAAGGATCTTCTTGAGTTTGAAGCTTTGCATTTTATTGGCTATCAGCCTAGGTTCTTTGAGCTTCGTTTTGGTAGAGAAGAAAACGTTGTTGAGTATGCAGGAGCTCAATTTACAGGCTCGATTGACCGCGTAGATGTAAACGCTCATGGCCAGGCACTTATTATTGACTATAAACACAAGGCCACAAAAGATCTGAAGGCTTATTCAGCAAAGCTAAGCCTGGATAGTGAGCTTTCAAAAGAGATCCTTCCAAGGCATGTACAGTCTGCAATATATGCTCAGATTATGAGAAAACAGCTTACCAAGTATAAGCTTGAGCCAGTTGCTGCAATTTATCTGGGTACCAAAGAGCAAAAAGATAAGCCTTCATTTGCTCTTGCAGGCATGGCAACAGAAGCGGCAACAGAACATATTTGGAACATGAATCCAGAAGATAAAAAGCTCAGGGACCAGGCAGTTATGGTTGTGTCTCAAAATTCAGCGGAATTTGCAGACTACTTGGACGCTTGGGAGAGTTTAATTGCTCAGAAGGTTCAAGCCATGCTTTCTGGAGATGTCCGAGCCAATCCTTCCGATAAGGATGCATGTAAGTATTGTCCAGTAAAACTGTGCGACAAGAGGAGGTAAGCTACTATGGCTGATACACGTTATACGCCCGGTCAAGAAAAGACCATCAAGACGCTTGATAAGCCTCTTTTTGTTGCAGCAGGTGCTGGTTCAGGAAAAACTTTTACGCTTACACAGAGAATTGTGTGGGCTTTAAAAGAAGGCTCAGGAGCTGACAGAAAGCCGTATCTAAACAGCCTTGACCAGGCATTGATTATTACGTTTACCAATGCAGCAGCTACAGAAATTAAAGAGCGCGTTAGAGAAGCTCTAGAAAAAGAAGGTCTTCATAGCGCTGCGCTGCAGGTTGATGATGCGTGGATTAGTACTATCCACGGTATGTGCAGCAGAATTTTAAAGATTCATGCACTTGATTTGGGTCTTGATCCTGAGTTTGAAATTATTAACGATATGACCAGAAATCAGCTGGTCAATATATCTATTGAAGAAGTACTCAGAGAGCTTTCTCAAGATGAAAGCTATGCTGAGTTTCTCTCAACCTATGCAGGGAACAGAGATGCATTGAAGTCTCGTATTGAAACGCTGATTTCATATGCTCAGTCATCTCCTGTAGGAATGGATGCTATTTCATTTGTAGGGGATAGCTCTGACCTGGAAGTTCTAAAAGCGGAGCTTGAGAATCTCTGTGGTGCACTTGAAGCGCTAAAGGGTGCAATTGCTGCCACAAAACCAGATGAAGCAGAGCAGCTACAAAGTGTTCAATCTGAGCTTTCAAGTAAATTGCAGCAACACTTGGTTCTCTCGCTCACTGATTTTGACCAGGTGTTTTGGGATACGTTGCAAAAAGCACTCAAGATCGGTCGTTCCTCAAAAGAGATAAAAATTGTAAAAGATGAAGCTGCATACCAGCTTAAAGTTTGTAGCTCTTTATTTGGACTTATTCAGGACACGTCTGAGGGTCAGTGTCTGAAAGATGTTACTGAGCAGGTCTACAAGCTCTTTAAACAGAAGAAACTTGCTGTTGGCGGCCTTGATAACGATGACCTTTTGCATCTAACGGCAAAGGTATTCGAAGAGCATCCAGAGATTGCAGCTGTTTACACGGATAAATTCAAGCTTGTAATGGTTGACGAGTTCCAAGATACGGACCAGCAACAGGTGCAGATGATTAAGAGTCTCTCAGGTAAAGATGCTCAATATCTCACCACAGTTGGTGATGCGCAGCAGTCAATCTATCGATTCCGCGGTGCTGATGTTGATGTGTTTTTCAGACGTCAAGCAGAGGTTTCAGAAGATTTGCAACCCCGTCTTGTAGATAATTTCCGCAGTCACAACGAAATTTTGCGATTTGTTGCAAAGGTTTGCAGCGCTGACGGCATGATACCTAACTTTATGGATTTGTCTGCTGGGCGAGAAGAACCTGCAACTCCGTTCATTGCTCATTCGCCTCGCGTATATTTTGAAGTCACAAAATTTGAAAAGTCAGGAAATTCTAAGCCAGGCGATGACGTCACAAGAAGCCAGCTTGTTGCGTATCAACTTGCAGACAGAATTAACACGCTTATGCAGGATGAGAAGATCCAAGCAAAAGATGTTGCAATTTTGATGAAATCAGTTAAAAAGGCACAGCCCTATATTGAGGCACTTCGTACCTTTGGAATTGAAAGCGTGGTTTCTGGAGCTTCAACGTTTGGTGAGCAGCCTGAGGTTCAGCTGATTGGTAGTCTTTTACAGACACTCGCAAATATGTACGATTCATACGAGGGACTGTTTCCTGTACTCTCGAGTGATATTTTTAGTCTTGATGCATCTGACCTGCTTCTCTTGGGCACTAATTTTGGAGAAAATGGTCAGAGGATTACCAATAGAGATATTGCAGAGTCAGTGGTAAATGACGTATGTAATCCACCTTTTGAGGTAAGTCCAAAGCTCAAAAATGCTTTAGAGGTGTTGAGTAACGCTCGTAGCTCTCTTTCAAACAAGAGAGCTTCAGACGTTATTAAAAAGGTAGTTCTTGATGCTGGATGGATTTCTCGCCTTCAAAAGATGGGAAATGAAGGACAGTCAAAGATTGCAAATATCTTTGCAGCTCTTGATCAAATTGATAGCTTGCAAAAGGAGCTGAGCATTGGTGTAGCTTCAGTCGCAAAAGCGTTTAGTCAATGGTGTAACACGGCTAAAGAGTCGCCAAAAGTGCTTCACTGCAGCACTCAAAACGCCGTAACTTTTATGACCATTCATGCTTCTAAGGGATTGGAATTTCCTGTTGTTGCTGTTGTAGGAGCTGTGTCTGGCCCTAAGGCAGGCGCTGGCAGTGAGCCATTTTTGCATGTTAGAAAAGACGATTCGTATCAGATTGCATTCTCAAGCAGTTCTAAAAAGCTTCATGAATTGTATGACGACTGTCATGAGGTTCCTACAAGCCTTGATGAGTGTAAGAATCTTCTTGAGTGGAGAATGTTCCTGGAAACTCAAGAGAATGAGTTTGAAGAGCAGGAGCAGAACCGCCGTCTGTATGTTGCTTTAACACGCGCTCGAGAAGCAGTCATTCTTACTTCAACCATCGACCTTACTAAAGAAGGAATTAGTCCTCGGTATACACGCAAGATTACAGATGCCTTATTTGAAGAGACGCCACTTTCTGCTGGTGAGCATCAGTTTGAATATGGTGGAAATCTTGCTGGTTGTATGCGTGTGGTTCAGGGTTCTGGCAAGAAGGATGAGCCAATTCAGGTTGAAGGTTTAGAGTTGGTTGAACCTTTTGGCGACAAGTCCGAACCCTTTGATAGCAACCCAGGCGAAGAGGAAAACTCTCAGGCTGTTGAAACGTTTGACCTCTATGAGAAGGTAAGACTAAGTGTTACCTCAGAAACTACTTATGACCAGCGAGAAGGCTTCTTTAGTTATTCTTCTGCTCACCAACAAATGGCAGAGAACTTTAAGGGCGAGAATAACCTTCAACCAGTAACTGAGACTTCCGTTATGTTGCCTGGTACATTAGCTGATGATGGAGTAGATCCAACAAGCCTCGGCTCAGCCTTCCATGAGCTTGCTCAGATTATGGTTGAGACTCAGTCTAAGGTTGATGAACAAACTATTGATAGATTGTGCTTGAAGAACAGTGTTCCTCAGCGCGCGGTATCCAGGGTTAAACAAGCACTTGAGCTGTGGAGCAATTCTGCAATCAGGCAAGAAGCTTTAGCTCATGATGTGGTTATTGCGGAGTCTCCCTTTACGCTACAGGTTGATTCTGAATATGGGAACTATGTAGAAGGAGCCATCGATCTTCTCGCTTATAATAAGGGAAGTAAAGATGCGCTGGTAGTTGACTATAAAACAGGCGATAAAGGCCTTAGTGCTACTCAAATTTATGAGCATCATCAAATGCAGGCAAACTTCTATGCCTACGTATTGATGCAACGCGGATTTACTAAGGTTGAGTGCGCATTTGTTTGTGTTGAGGTTGAAGAAGCTGGTCAGCCACACGTTGCTCGTTACACGTTTGATGTAAACCATCAACCACGGTTTTAAGGAGGCAAGAACGTGCCTTTTGCACATGTTGTTTTAGACATACCAACTCGTGCTCTCTCTGGCACGTTTGACTACGCCATTCCAGAATCTTTGGAAGAGACTGCGGTTGTGGGAACAACGGTCTTGGTGCCGTTTTCTCACAGGCAGGTTGTTGGCTACATTGTGGGTGTCTCAGACCGTGTGTCTTCAGGTTTAGATGTTTCTCGCGTCCTTCCGATAACACAAGTTCTGGCAGATTCAGCGTTTGATGAGCAGTCTGCACAGGTAGCAGAATGGATGAGCAAAGAATATGCCTGTAGTTATGCAGACGCATTGCATCCTTTTTTAGCGCCTGGCCAAAAGGTTAAAGTCACCAGAAAAGACGCAGAATCACCCTGGCAGCTTGTTTGTGAGAAGTCCGGTCCTGTTGATGAGCGATGGGTTGAGCTGACAGAAAAGGCGGCTGACTTTACGCCTGCGGCAAATGCAAGCAAGCAACGATCGGTGCTTGAGGCTCTGTCGCAAGGTGCCATGAGGTTATCCGAGCTCTCGGCCACAATTCAAGGAGCTCGTAGTGCGGTTACTGCACTGCAGAAAAAAGACATCGTTGAGGTGCGCACACAGCGACAAATTCGTGGAAGCCAGGAGGGTCTGGGAACCACGCTTTCAAGTGGCGTAGCACCACGACCCCAGCAACTTACTGAGGGCCAAGAGTCTGCTCTTGCAGCAATCAAGACTGCACAAACTGCTGCTCAGGGCGATGTTGTGCTTATTGATGGTGTAACGGGCTCAGGTAAAACCGAGGTGTATCTCTCCACTATTGAAAAGACCTTAGCGGCTGGCAAGGGTGCTGTGGTGCTTGTCCCAGAGATTTCTCTTACCGCACAAACAGTAGGCCGATTCCGTTCACGTTTTGGTGAGCAGGTGGCCGTTCTTCACTCAAAGCTTTCACTTGGTGAGCGCTTTGACCAGTGGGATTTAATCAGGCAGGGTAGGGCTCGCGTGGTAGTAGGCGCTCGATCTGCCCTGTTTGCGCCTATCCAAAACCCCGGACTTTATATCATTGACGAGGAACACGAGGCTTCATACAAGCAAGATTCGCTTCCACGCTATCACGCAAGAGAAGTAGCTGCTCAGATGGCGCGTCTCCGCGGTGCTGCGCTGGTGCTTGGTTCTGCAACACCTTCGCTTGAGAGCTTATACCGAACAGCTCAAGGAAGCTGGCGCGATACTAACTGGACACGTGTTGCCATGACCGAAAGGCCCGGTGTGGCGGTGCTCCCGCAAGTCCAGGTAGTTGATATGGCTTCTCAGTTCAAAAACGGAGGCAGATCGGTCTTCTCGGCAGCTCTTGCTGAGGCTTTGCAGGAGACAACAGAGCGTGGCGAGAAAAGCGTTCTGCTTCTTAATCGTCGCGGATTTGCAAACTTTTTGATGTGTCGCGAGTGTGGTTGTGTGCCCGAGTGTCCGCACTGCTCGACGTCTCTCACGTATCATGAGCGCACGCATTCTCTGGTTTGTCACAGTTGCGGCAGACAGTGGTCTCAGCATGCATATCCTAACCCTTCCAGCAAATGTCCAAACTGCGGCAGCCGTTATATGGGTGCATATGGTGTGGGAACACAGCGTGTAGAAGATGAGCTCAAGCTTCTGCTTGGAAGCGATGCGCCAATTATTCGTATGGACGCCGATACCACGGCTAAAAAGGGCGAACATCAGCGTCTTCTTGAGCTTTTTGATGCAACTCCTGGAGCGGTGCTCATTGGTACGCAAATGATTGCAAAGGGTCTGGATTTTCCTGATGTCACTTTGGTTGGCGTTATCAATGCCGATACCATGCTTAAGCTGCCAGATTTTAGAGCAGCTGAGAGAACATTCGACTTGCTAGAGCAGGTTGCTGGTCGTGCGGGCAGGGGAGAAAAGCCAGGTAAGGTCATCATTCAGTCGTACTGGTCAACACATCCTGCTATTGCTTCTGTTGTGACCCATGACAGACGCCCGTTTCTTGATGCAGAACTTAAAGAGAGAAGAGAGGGGGCTTATCCGCCCTTCTCGCGCTTGTCTAATGTGCTTTTCTGGGGAGCTTCAGAAAAAGAAGTTCGCCGCGTAGCAGATCAGATGGCAGAAGCTCTTCACGCGAAGTTAGATTCACAATCAGGATGGGAGATTTTGGGTCCTACTGATTGTGTAAAAGCCAAGGTAAAAGATAAGTATCGCAGGCATATTTTGGTAAAGGCCCCCGTGGATGCTCAGGTAGGAGAAATTCTTTCTGAATGTGCTGCTTCACTTGATAAAAGAGTGGGTATCAACATGACATTAGATGTTGATGCTTACGACATGATGTAAGGAAAGTTATGAGTTCTGAAGTTGATGATATGGTGCTTTGGCCAGACCCTCGTCTGAGCCAAGAGTGCGAAGAGATTGACGATATTAACGACGATGTCCGCAAGATGGCTGAGCACATGCTCAAGGTTATGTATGCCACCGACGGCGTTGGTCTTGCTGGACCTCAGGTTGGCTATATGAAACGCATGGTAGTTATTGATGTTGACTATCCAAACGGCCAAGAGAACCCTTTTGTGCTCATTAATCCAGAGATTAAAGTTGCAGATGGCGAACCTCGTGTGTACGAGGAGGGCTGTCTTTCGTTCCCAGGCATTACGGTTCCGGTTACGCGCCCAAGCCACGTTGTCGTTCACGCATATAACCTCGAGGGCGATCTGATGCGCTATGAGGCAGAAGGAGATCTTCTCGCCGTTTGTTTGCAGCATGAGATTGACCACATCAACGGCGTAACCATGCCAGATCACCTGGGACCAGGTGCTCGTATGGAGACGCTGCAGGAGTACAAAGAGGCGCTGGCTTCTGGTGCCCGTCCTGGTCAAACAGACTATTAGGAGTTGACATGCGCGTAGTCTTTATGGGAACTCCAGATTTTGCTGTTCCATCGCTCAAAAAACTTGCTCATGACCACCAGGTTGCTCTGGTCATTACAAGGCCAGATGCCGTTCGCGGTCGTGGTAAAACGCTTGAGCCGTCTCCCGTAAAAGAATGCGCACAAGAGCTTGGCCTGCCCGTTCTTGAGGCAAACCGCATGACTCCAGAAGTAATCTCTGCAATGCGTGAGGCACAACCAGAAGCGCTCTGTGTGGTTGCTTTTGGCTGTATTTTGCCAGATGAAGTTATTTCTCTTGCACCTTATGGTGCTCTGAATGTACACGCGTCGCTGCTGCCTCGCTGGCGAGGAGCCGCTCCAATTCAGCGTGCCATCCTTGCGGGTGACACGGTTGCTGGCGTTTCTATCATGAAGATTGCGCATGAGCTTGACGCAGGAGATTGGTGCAAGCAAGCATCGTGTGAGGTCGGCTCCAAGAATACCGAGCAGCTCACTGACGCTCTAGCACATTTGGGTGCTGACGCACTGTCTGAGGCTCTTTCTGAGCTCAAGGAAGGCTCTCTTGAGTGGCATGCACAGGATGAGCGAGAAGTGACGTTTGCTCCTAAAGTTACTAAGCAAGAAATGAAGCTTGCTCCAGAAGATTCAGCCCAGGTAAATGCGTTGAGGGTTCAGGCTTCGTCTGATACAGCTCCTGCTCGCGTGTCTGTTGGTGGTAGGTCTTTGCGTGTTTTCTCCGCTCAGGTAGCACCAAGTGAAGCCTCTGTTGCCCAAGGTCAGGTTGCTCTTCAAGATCATAGGTTGTTCCTTGGCTGTGCTGAAGGAACTCTTGAGCTTCTTGAGGTGCGTCCAGATGGCAAGCGCTCTATGGATGCAAAATCATTTGCCGCAGGACTTCAGAAGTCCCAGATGACCTGGCAGATGCTTCAATAATGGCCACCTTAACTCCTGCTCGAAGAGTGGCCTATCAGGCATTCTTTGAGTGTAGACGCAATAATTTACGTATTCGTGATTACTTACGAGAGTCAAAAGACTTCTCGGAGCTTTCTGCTCAAGATAAAGCTTTTGCTACTCGTCTTGCTCTGGGAGCAACGCTTACCAAAGGTAAGCTTGATGAAGCTTTAAAGAATCATCTTAAGTCAGGTATTCATCTAGAGCCAAAGGTACAGGACGCTCTCCGTATTGCTGTATTTGAGGTTTTATATTTAGAGACTAGGCGCGACGCCGCCATTAGCCAAGGTGTTGAGCTGGTAAAGTCTATCTCAAAGCGTTCTTCTGGTCTTGCAAATGCTGTGCTTAGAAAAATTTCTGAAAAAGAAGCTCAGCTTACGCGTACAAAGAATCCCAAAACACCTTCAGAGCTTTCGTGGGCGTCAGGCATTCCTGAGTGGATTTGTTTGGAGATTATTGAGTCGCTGGGAGAGTCTGCCGCTCAAAAGCTCATTCTTAATTTAAAGAACCCCGCTCCTGTGTATGTCTTACAAAGAAACGTATCAGAGCAGCAATTGCAGAGCAACTCTTTAGAGCTACAGCAAACAGTTCTGCCAGATGTGTATGAGGTAAAAAATCCTGCTCAACTGAACGTTGACGCATATGTAAAGAAAGTTCAGCTTGTTCCTGCAGATTTAGCTTCTCAACTTGTGGCTCTTCTTACCGCTTCCTATGCTCACCATGCTCTTCTTGAGGTTGGACAGGGCAGAGGAACTAAGTCCTTGCTGCTCTCTCATGCTTTTGAGGTACTTGGTAAAAAGGATGTTCCGATTACTGCGGTGGAGCTTGTAAAGGGAAAGTCCCACGTTTCAAAAAGAAGATTGAAAACTGCTGGCCTTTCAGATCAGGTTACATCACTCACGTTTGACGCTACACAGTTTATGTCACCAGAGGTTCCAGAGGAGCTTAATCAAAGCTTTGACGTGGTGTTTATTGACGCTCCCTGTTCTGGTTTGGGCACCCTTCGTCGTCATCCAGAGATTGCGTGGAATCTGTCACCAGAAAGTCTGTATGACGGAGGAGAGCTTACTGCTTTACAGACCAAACTCTTGCAGAGCTGCAGCAGCCGTGTAGAGATTGGTGGCTATTTAGTCTATGCAACGTGCTCGCTCTCAAATTCAGAGAATCAGCAGGTTATTGACGATTTTCTTGCAAGTTCAGAGGGTTCTCACTTTGAGGTGCAAAATCTTTTTGAGTGCTCCGCACGTGCATGCTTAACCTCAGAAGCACAAGAGTTTCTCGATACGTGCATTACACCAGAGGGATTTTTGCAGACGGCTTTTGCGTCTGCTGATTGTGATGCTCACTTTATGGCGGTCCTTAGGCGCAAATAAAAGCTCTTGCTGTGTATCACAACAAGAGCTTCACAAATACGATTTATGAGCGGTCTAGAGAGCAAAAAAGCGTGGAATTACTTTCCTTTGCTATCGGTGTTATAAAAACCGCTGCCCTTAAAGACAATGGTTGAGGTGTTGTAAACGCGCTCAGTCTCGTGTCCGCATTTTGGGCACTGAGGAGCTTCAATCTTTAGGCTCATTGGGCGCTCAATCTCAAAGGTATTGTCGCAGTGTGTGCAATGATAGCTATAACGTGCCATGCATCCTCCATGAAAACAATTTATAAACGTGAGATACTTTACCCTACTTAGAGTAGATATTTCACGATTGCAACTAATAAGTTTGTTTATGGAGGCATTATGCAGGTGAACGGTGCAATTTTTGATTGCGATGGAACTCTTGTTGATTCAATGCACGTTTGGCACAACGTTTTTGGCGCTGTTCTTCCTAAATATGGCAAGACTATTGATTCGGATATTTTTGACCGCGTAGAGGCTGTTTCCCTCATTGGTGGATGTCAGATTTGCGTTGATGAGCTGGATTTGCCTATTACAGCGGAAGCTTTATATGAAGAGTTCTGCGCGTACGTAACTGATCAGTACCGACATCATGTTTCAATCATTCCCGGTGCAAAGGAGTTCTTACAGGAACTCCACGATGCAGGTATTCCTATGGCCGTTGCTTCGTCAACTCCCGTGCGAGAAGTTCGTGCAGCTCTGGCAGCTCAAGGTATTGAGCACCTCTTCAAAACAGTGGTCTCAACAGAAGATGTTGGGGGAGTGGACAAGGTTGAGCCCGATGTTTACCTTGAGGCCCTTCGCCGTCTTGGCACCGATAAGGCAACTACCTGGGTCTTCGAGGATGCTCCGTTTGGCGCACAGACAGCACAAAATGCGGGCTTTCCTGTGGTTGCACTCTACAATGATCATGACGGCCGCGACCCCGTCTTTATGCGCGAGCACTCTAACATCTTTGCCCACACCTACGGCGAGCTGTCGCTTCTGCGCCTTCAGGACTACGAGCGCCCTCTGACCGCAGCACCTTCTGGCGAGAAACCCCTTGAGGTCCTTGTTGTGGGCGGATCCCCAGAGGCGGTTTCGCACACGACGCTGTCTACCTGCGCCCAAAGCGCTGACTACCTGATAGCGGTTGACCATGGCGCAGACGCCTGTCACGCTGCCGACGTTATTCCACAACTTGCGCTTGGAGACTTTGACTCGGCTACACCAGAAACTCTGGCCTGGCTCAAAGAGCAGCAGGTACCTTGCATGAAGTTTAATGCGGACAAGTACGATACCGACCTGGCTCTAGCTCTGAAGTCTGCCGAATACGAGGCAATCCGTAGAGATAGCAAACTCTCTCTCACGGTTGTCTCCACATCTGGTGGACACCTTGATCACCAG